>NZ_JBANSP010000015.1:0-165560 GCF_037167145.1 Paenibacillus sp. YIM B09110
ATGTATTAGGCACGCCGCCAGCGTTCGTCCTGAGCCAGGATCAAACTCTCCATAAAGGTGTTTGACTTGCTCAAAAACATTTTATTGCTTTAGTTAGAAGCCGAAGCTTCTTAACTGGCAGTTTCGCTCGTTGTTCAGTTTTCAAAGAACAATCTTTTCTTTCGTGTCGGCGCTTTGTCTCAGCGGCGACTTTTATAATATATCACATTCGCCCAGTTTAATGCAAGCACTTTTTTTAAAAAGTTTTCTTGGCCTTCATTACTACTGTTCTAGGCGCGAGATATAATGTAGCATAGATCGACAGATGACGTCAACCTTTTGCCTAAACTTTATGTAGAGCTTATACGACCACCCATTGTAAACCAACGATTAGCGCTACTCCAGGCACACCCAGCGCGACCACCGTTCCAATCGTTATCGGATTGAGCGGAACGTGCAAACCCGGTATAACCTCAGTTGCATTTAGCATGTATAGCAATGCCGCCGCCAGTACCAGGTGCAAGCCAAAGCCTCGCAGCCACCCCCATGACAGTCGATTGCGCAGCAATACCATGATAAGCAATAACGATGATACAACGAACATGGATAACCAAATTGTTTTCATTACATCAATCCTCCCCATTGCGGCCATTGTTTACATGTCCTCTTTGCAAGTCGAAGAAGCATTCCGTATCTCTTCTCAGCTGTAATGATCGCATAGATCGCATAATCCACCTGATCCTCGCCTGAAGCATACTCGAAGAAGCGATTCGCATTTTCCCAATCTCGATGCGCTTCTGCTATTTCTTTACGCAGCCTTTCTAACCATTCTAGTTCGCTTATAATGGTTACCGGTCGTTCTGCTGCCATCACGATCCCCTCCCGCTTGTCCTATCGCATCATCTACACTCTCCCTATTTGTATTAGGCTTGTATGCCGTATTAGAACAAAAAAAAAGACTGCCACAAGGAAATCATTCCTTGAAGCAGTCTTTTTTGGCAGCCATCTAGCTTAGCTCTCGCCGACCCTCAATGGCTTTGGATAATGTTACTTCATCCGCATACTCTAGATCGCCGCCGACCGGCAAACCGTGAGCAATACGTGTAACTTTAATGCCGAACGGTTTGACGAGCCGCGATAAATACATCGCTGTCGCTTCGCCCTCGATATTCGGGTTCGTGGCCAAAATCAGCTCTTGCACCTGTTCATCGCTCAGTCTTCTAAGAAGCTCGGCAATCTTGATCTCATCAGGACCGATACCCTCCATTGGCGATATCGCACCTTGCAGCACATGATATTGCCCCTGGTAATCCTTCATTCTCTCGATTGCCACAAGATCTTTGGAATCCTGCACAACACATATGACAGATTGATCGCGAGACTTGTCTTGGCATATTTTGCACGGATCGGTATCTGTAATGTTGCAGCAGACCGAGCAGTAGAACAAATTACGCTTCACACTTACAAGTGCCTTCGCAAAATCAATGACATCGTCTTCCTTCATTCGGAGCACATGAAACGCTAGACGGGCGGCTGTCTTAGGACCGATTCCCGGCAAACGGGTAAAAGCATCAATTAATTTCGCTATCGGTTCAGGGTAAAACAAAGATGCTACAGCTCCTTTCAAGCGTTAAAAACCAGGTGCGACTGCTCGCTTCCTAGAACTCCTAGAACAAACCTGGGATTTTCATACCGCCAGTAAATTTGCCCATATCTTTGTTCGCAAGCTCGTCGATTTTACTTAGCACATCGTTAATTGCCGTCAATACGAGATCTTGCAGCATTTCTACATCTTCCGGGTCTACGGCTTCAGGCTTGATCGTAATGCTCAAAATTTTCTTGTGGCCATTGGCAACAACCGTAACAACGCCGCCGCCAGCAGTTCCCTCTAGCGTCTTTGTTTCGAGCTCTTCTTGCGCCTTCATCATTTGATCTTGCATTTTCTTCACTTGCTTCATCATTTGGTTCATATTGTTCATTCCAAATCACCTCATCATTAGAATTAAGTTTAATTAAGTATTCTCTTTCACAACTACCAAATCCTCGCCAAACAACCTTACTGCTTCTTCAACCCACTCCGGGCGCTGCGCCCCTGTAGGACCATCGCCTTGCTCGGGTTCGAGTTGAAGCGTCTCGCCCTGCTTCGAGGCTCCCCCCTCAGCAGTGGCTGCTTGCCACTCCTTCATCATACACGTAACGAATTGAAGCGGCTTGCCCATTAACTCACGCAGTATTTGCTCGATGATATCCCGGTGCGCTTGCTTCTCGGTTGTCTCTCTATGCATCGTGTTCTTGAATGCAATAAGGAGCGTGTCATCCGTGACGGCAACCGGCTCACCATCAGTCAACCAAGCATGCACCGTGATCTTCGTCTCCTTCACACGCTGGAGCACGGCGCTCCATTTCATGCGAACTTGATTAAAGTCATCGTTGCCCGCAGCCGCTAAGTAACGATCCAGCTTAACGGCTGAACGGACGATACCGCCCGAGCTGCCGCCAAAGCCTCCGCCTCGCGAGCCGCCTCCACCGCTTCGGACTGCCGGCGCTGCTTGTCGTCCTCCAGCGTCTCCGCCTGCTCCAGATGCAGCGATGCCATTCTGAAGCGCCTGCTCCAGCTTACGCTCCAGTGCCTCAACCTGCTGACGCAGCCGATTCACTTCCGTAGAAGGGGCAGCGGATCCAGAAGCAGCACCTTGCTGCGCCTGCGCTTCACCGCCAGCTCCCAAGCCCTCATCTAGGGTGCATAACTTCATGAGCGCAACCTCAAATAATGTCTGAGGCTGTGAAGCATACTTAAGCTCGACCTGATATTTGTTAAGCGTATCTATCATGGCGAACAGCCTCTGAGAGGTATAAGCATCAGCCATCAATCGGAATCGTTCTGTGTCGACGACTCTCTCCGTTACAGCTCCGCCCTGCGGCGCAAGCTTAAGGACGAGCAAGTCGCGGAAATAGTAAATCAAGTTCTCTAAGCACTTATCAGCGCTCTTGCCTGCTTGCATCAGACTTTCTACAAGCGGCATGATTCTCGCTACGTTCCGGTCTTTCACCGCATCGGCCAGCTCGTAGAATTGATCTGCTGCCATTCCGCCTGTGACATCAACAGCTGCAGACAGCGTAATATGGGAATCGCCAAACGCCGATACCTGCTCCAGCAAGCTGATCGCGTCACGCATACCGCCCTCTGATAAGCGTGCGATATACGAAATAGCATCATCCTCAGCCTGTATGCCCTCTTCACGGCAAATTTGCAGCAATCGTTCCGTCTGTTCTTCAAGCGATACTTGACGGAAATCGAATCGCTGGCATCGCGATATAATCGTTGCCGGCAGTTTATGAGGCTCAGTTGTCGCCAATATAAAAATCACATGGCCCGGAGGTTCCTCAAGTGTCTTAAGCAGCGCATTGAACGCTTCCGTAGTAAGCATGTGTACTTCATCTATAATATAAACTTTGTAACGGACATCCGATGGCGCATACCGCACCTTGTCGCGTATATCCCTAATCTCATCGATTCCTCGGTTGGATGCTGCGTCAATCTCGACGACATCCATAATATGTCCAGCTGTTATTCCAAGGCAAGCATCGCACTCGTTGCAGGGCTCAATGGCAGGACCTCGCTCGCAGTTCACCGCTTTTGCCAACACCTTCGCGGCAGTCGTCTTTCCTGTCCCCCGTGGGCCGTTGAACAAATAAGCGTGCGATACGCGCTGCTCCTTGATCGCATTCTGCAGTGTCTGAATAATATGCCGTTGTCCGACCATGTCCTGAAACGTCTGCGGACGCCAGGCACGATATAATGCGATATGTGACACACAGACCTTTCCTTTCGGATTGCATATAAATGGTTTATCTTAGCTCTAATCCCAATGCCTCTATTATACATGAACGCACAGCAAAGGGCTATCTCTAGACCAAGAAGCAAAAGCTGTTGTCCCTTATCAATTTGCTAGAATAATAGCGATAACCCGATAACCAAAAAAACATCTGCGGCCGCGTGCGCCGACTTGAGATCGGGCTTCGATCGAAGATGTTATTTGTAAAGTTGGCTATTGCATGCATGATAGTTCGTTGTACCGTGCACCTGCCTTCGATAGATGCGACCCAGGCGGCATCCTTGCACTACAGCTCGAGTCAGGCACTCCCCCGGCACATGAACTAACTTACTTACGGCTGCTTCCTTCCGGACCTGACCGGGTTCATAAGCGTTCATTGCGGAGGACCCGACTGTCAACACTGCTCGCAAGTGCCAAACCCCATATCGACATAACCTCGAGCAGGAATTCAACCTCGCTACAGCGGATTGCGAGTTACAGGGCACCGCTACCTCCCCGTCTAGCACGGCAAAAATAAGTATAGCTGATTCCGTACTAAAGCGCAACCGACGTTGTCCGTTAATTTATGGACAACCTCTACGGGAGCTGGCAATCGACTACCGCTTCGCCTCTACATGCACGTTATATCTAGGCATATTGTATTGGACGACTGACTGCGCCTTCTCACGGACCTTAGCTACATCTGCGTCCGACAGCTTATCATTAACGTTCAAATTCACATGCACCGTGGTGCCGTTGAAAATAATTTGCGTTTGCTCAATGCCGTCTATCGGTTTCAGCACTTGCTTGATCAAGTTGCCGTCTACATTGTAATTAAGCGTGCCGAATCGATTCGGCATGTTCGGATTACTGTTAGAGTAGCCCATATATCCATCATGACCGTACGTCTTCATATGGTCGGAGGTTTGGTTGCCGCAGCCCGTTGCACTTAAAGCCATTACGGCAATAACTCCTGTTGTTACTAAAGCTGTGCGTATCCGGTTATGAAGAGACCCGTTATTATTTTGCAATCAAAAAACCTCCCTTTAACCATAGGATGGCTGAGGGAGGCTCTTGTATTCTGCCAAATATTGGCCGAATGATTCGGACAATTAAATGCCGTATTTCTTCTTGAAACGGTCGACGCGACCGCCGGCATCCAGGAACTTCTGCTTACCCGTGAAGAACGGGTGGCATGCGGAGCAAACCTCAACGCGAAGGGTCGATTTGATCGATCCTGTCTCGAAAGTGTTGCCGCAAGCGCAAGTTGCTGTAACGACGTGGTATGTCGGATGAATAGCTGGTTTCATCTCGTTCACCTCTTTCCGCCCTGAGCTACATGCGAGCCCAGAGTATAATCACACAACTAGGATTATAGCACGAACCGATTTTCAGTTGCAATAAGCGCAATCGGTTGATATTGCGAGATTTGGAAGTCAATTCCGTCCCGAGACGGAAGGCAATCCCTTAATGTTAACGACGAAGTGCTGTTGGCGGTATGTGCGTATAGGATCCGATGACGACATCCGGCAGCTCCTCGCGGAAGATCTCCAACATTTGCTTCATGCCGTAAATCTCACCTTGCGCCTTCGGAATAATCGACAGATAGCTCTCAGGGTCGATATTCAGATTGCGCATTTGAATAAGCTTAAGGCCTGTACGCTTCGCGAAACCGATCATCGCTTCGATTTCTTCCTCACGATCCGTTACGCCAGGGAAGATCAAGTAGTTAATGGAGGTATAAACCCCTTTGTCGGTAGCGTACTTAAGCGACTTCTCCACGTTCTGAAGCGTGTAGCCGCGCGGCTTGTAATAAGCGTTGTAATGCTCGTCCAGCGCGCTGATCGTGCTGACCCGCATCAGATTAAGGCCTGCATCAACTATTGCGCGCATGAAGTCAGTTAACCCGGCATTCGTATTAATGTTGATATAACCATTCGACGTCTGGCTGCGCACGCGGTTCATCGCTTCAACAATGATGCGCGCTTGCGTGGACGGCTCGCCCTCGCAGCCCTGACCGAAGCTAATGATCGCGTCCGGCGTACGCAGGTGCTCCAGCATAACTTCGACTACTTCGTCGACGGTTGGCTTGAAGTTCATCCGCGTCTGAGGAGCAACGAAGCCGCTGTCGTCCGGCTGCTCGGATATACAGCCAAAACATCCGGCGTTGCAGGAATACGATACAGGAACAGCGCCTTCCCAGCGCCCGAGGAATGTGTTCGAGGACGTCAGGCATTCGTAACCGAGAGCGCAATTAGACAGATGCTTATATAACCGATTTTCCGGATATTTGGTCAAAATTCGATCGACTTGAATACCGAGCTCATCGCGATCGCAATTAAGCGGATCCCATCTCTCCGGATCGTCGCATTGTTCAGCCGTTACATAGAACTGATCGTCCTTCCATACGACTGCGGTATAGCCGAATAACGGCAGCTTCTCATTCTTGTCGGCCTTCACGTAGCCGGGCAAGCAAAGTCTTGTGAAACCTTGCGGCAGCAAGGCGCCAACTGCTTGCGCACCGTCAGGCAGCACCTGCATCTTGCCATTGCTTGGGTTCAGACCGATCGGCTTCGTGAAAGGAAGACTTACAAGCGTCGCTCCGTTAGGTAACGGAATGAGCTCCTCTTCCATAATTTCGACGATCATATCGCCGCTGCGGCCAAGCCCGATATAATCGGGATGGTCAAATACATTTCCATGTTCATCCGCATATACGAGATTCATGATGTTCTCCTTCCCGCGGCCTTACGATCCGTGCGTCGTCGTTCTTGGCGCTGGGCGCCGGCCGGTAGTTGGCGCACTGCCGCTTTTTATGCTTGGGCGTTCCGGTTTCGCATCCGCGGATGTATCCAGCGACATGAGGAACTGCTCATTGTTCTTGCTATCGGCCAGCTTCTTCAAGAAGTTGTCCACAAATTCAAGCGAATCGTTCATATTGCGGCGAATCGACCATACTTTCTCAAGCTCTTCCTTCGTGAGCAGCATTTCCTCGCGGCGCGTGCCCGATCTGCGAATATCGAGAGCAGGGAAAATACGGCGTTCCGACAGCTTACGGTCGAGATGAAGCTCCATATTGCCCGTACCTTTAAATTCTTCATAAATGATATCATCCATACGCGAACCCGTCTCAATCAATGCAGTAGCCAATATGGTAAGGCTTCCGCCCTCTTCGATATTGCGCGCAGATCCGAAGAAACGTTTCGGACGATGGAATGCCGCAGGATCGATACCGCCGCTCAGCGTGCGGCCTGATGGAGGAATAACAAGGTTGTATGCCCTAGCCAGACGTGTAATACTATCCATCAAAATAACGACGTCCTTCTTGTGCTCAACAAGTCGCAGCGCGCGCTCAAGCACAAGCTCTGCCACTTTGATATGATTCTCAGGCAGCTCGTCGAAAGTCGACGCAACAACCTCGCCTTTCACAGAACGCTGCATATCCGTTACTTCTTCCGGGCGCTCGTCAATCAATAGTACGAACAGCTCGATATCGGGACGATTCTCCGTAATGCTATGCGCAATTTCCTTCAATAACAGTGTCTTACCTGTCTTCGGCGGCGCTACGATAAGTCCGCGCTGACCAAGTCCAACCGGAGCAAGCAAATCCATCATTCTCGTAGACAGCTTGGATTGCGCTGTCTCTAGCACAAGCTTCTTATCGGGATAGAGAGGAGTAAGGGCAGGGAAATGCAGGCGTTCGGCTGCAGTTTCAGGGTTCTCACCGTTAACGGCATTTACCTGCAGCAGGCCGAAGTAGCGTTCGTTTTCTTTAGGAGGACGGCATTTGCCGGATACGAGATCGCCGTTACGAAGGTCGAATCTACGAATTTGGGAAGCAGAAATATAAATATCCTCTTTACTCGGCAAGTAATTGATAGGGCGCAGGAATCCAAAGCCCTCCGATAAAACGTCTAATACGCCTTCCATAAACATAAGTCCGCTTTTTTCCGCTTGCGCGCGCAATATCGCAAAAATTAGTTCTTTCTTCTTCAACTGACCATAATAAGCGATCTGATATTGCTTCGCTAGTTTGTACAGTTCGGTCAGCTTCATCTCTTCCAGATCCGCGATCTGAAGGTCCGTCATGTTCTCACCACTCTATTCAGTTTTCATTATAATTGCTTGATTATCCATCATTGCCGAATCGGGCGCTGTCTATTCCACAGCGCCCCCGCTTCTACTAGTTAGTCTTCTGCTGAAGTATCTTGCTCACGCCATACATCTGCGCCTAAACGTCTAAGATTGTCGACTAGATTATCATAGCCTCGATCAATATACTCCACACCGGAAATTTCCGTAATACCGTCCTCGACAGTCAATGCCGCTACAACAAGCGCAGCTCCTGCGCGCAAATCGGCAGCCTTCACTTTCGCAGCATTCAGTCTGCCGCCTTCTATAACGGCCGATCGTCCTTCGACCCGTATATTCGCGCCCATACGAGAGAGCTCAGGGACATGCTTAAAGCGTGTGCCATATACGGTATCCGTAAGAATGCTAACCCCTTTGGCTTGCGTTAGCAGCGTCGTCATCGGCGATTGCAAATCGGTCGGAAAGCCCGGGTAGACAAGCGCCTTCACATCAATGGGCGAATACTCAGGCGATCCAACAATGCGAATCGATTCATCCATCTCATGCACCTCGACACCCATTTCTTCAAGCTTCGCAGTCATCGCTTCCAGATGCTTAGGAATAACGTTGTCAATCAAGACATCGCCGCGCGTTGCAGCAGCGGCAATCATATACGTACCGGCTTGGATTCGATCAGGAATGATGGAATGACGGCAGCCGTGCAGGCTCTCGACCCCTTCAATCCGAATCGTTTCTGTTCCTGCACCCTTGATCTTCGCGCCCATAGCGCTCAGGAGAGTAGCTACGTCAATAATTTCAGGTTCTTTGGCTGCATTCTCGATGACGGTTAATCCTTTGGCCCGCGAGGCCGCCAGCATAATGTTAATCGTCGCGCCAACGCTTGCAACGTCCAAATAAATCTTCGCGCCGCGCAGCTCCTTGGCCGAAATGTGAATTGACCCTTGTTCGTTCGTAACCGTGGCGCCAAGCGCCTCAAAGCCTTTAATATGTTGATCGATTGGCCTTGGCTCGAAGTTGCAGCCTCCCGGCAAACCGATCGTCGCTTCGCCGAAACGTCCGAGCATTGCCCCCATCAAATAGTAGGAAGCGCGAAGCAGCTTCACCTTGCCATTAGGCATCGGTTTTGCTTTCAGATGGGTAGGGTCGATACGCATCATATCATTATCCCGCGATACGACTGCCCCAAGCTCTTGCAATATTTCACTGTATACGGCAACGTCGCTAATAAGCGGCAAATTATCAAGTACAACTTCAGTCTCTGCTAATATAGATGCCGGCACCAGCGCAACGGCGCTGTTCTTCGCCCCGCTAATCTGTACGGTACCCCGCAGCGGCTGTCCACCGCGTATCATCAATTTCTCCATCAATATATTAATCCTCCCGTGGATTGGAAGAGAACAAAGGAAAACCGCCGAACTCAATAAGGCGGAATGTTGTCCTATGCTCCTAATTTTACGCTTGGCTGTCGTCTTAACAGCTTGGATATGGTATTCCAGCGACCATTCGCGCGGTAGGCAAACCCTTGATACGCGCTGCCAAACGTCATTCTGAGCCATTATACCATAATGCGTTTCGGAATAGTGAATAAAACTCCTTCCGGTGAGGGTGAAGGAAGCGCGAAAGCGCATTAGTAGAGGCTGCATCCCAATCAGAACGGCGGAATCCTATACATGATTAGAAATCTTAAAAAAACGGCATCGCCGCTAGCAAGCGACGATGCCGTTCGTAAAAACGATTTATGACCCGATAGCGAAACGACTCGAAGAGCTGCCGCCTTGCAGCTCTGCATTAACAGCAATTCGCATC
Organism: Paenibacillus sp. YIM B09110; assembly: GCF_037167145.1. Taxonomy (NCBI): domain Bacteria; kingdom Bacillati; phylum Bacillota; class Bacilli; order Caryophanales; family Paenibacillaceae; genus Paenibacillus; species Paenibacillus sp. YIM B09110. The sequence goes on from NZ_JBANSP010000015.1 coordinate 9,693, forward strand.
TCGTCGATGTCGAACGGCTTCGTAAAATGCATTAAGGCGCCGAGATCGGTTGCTTCCTTAATCATGTCGAGCTCGCCGTAGGCCGTCATCATAATAACTTTAATATCGCGATTAATCGTCTTCACATGCTTCAAAATTTCCAGTCCATCCATGCCAGGGATCTTCATGTCCAGCAATACGAGGTCGGGAGCATCTCGCTTGACGATTTCTAAAGCCAGCTTGCCGTTAGACGCCTGAAACGTATCGTAGCCTTCGCTGCTGAATACTTCCATCAGCAATATTCGGATGCCGTTCTGATCATCGACGATCAATACCTTCTTCTTCTCCAACGCTAATTCCCCCCGCAACTGAGCTCAGCCCAATAATTGGCCAACTCTTCCATAATCGCTAATATATTCGCTGAGGTGGGTAAATAATCCTTCTCTTACACTGAAAAACTTGTAGGATGGTGGTAAATGATGCAGCATTGGGTAGGCAACGATTACATAAACCCGATATTAAACGAAAAATCGACCTTGCCGTCATAGGTACGGCAAGGTCGAAGCATCTTTTATTGCTCGGAATATTTAAGCGCTGCGTGAACGAATCCACGGAACAGCGGTTGCGGACGGTTCGGTCTGGACGTGAATTCCGGGTGGAACTGAACAGCCAAGAACCAAGGGTGATCAGGCATCTCTACCATCTCAACGAGACGGCCGTCCGGCGAAGTGCCGGAAATGCGCAATCCTGCCGACTCAACGCGCTCGCGGTATTCATTGTTGAATTCATACCGGTGACGGTGACGCTCGTATACCAGCTCATCGTTGTATGCTTCTTCCGCAAGCGAGCCTGGAACAATTTTGCAAGGGTACAGACCAAGGCGCATCGTGCCGCCCATATCTTCAATATCCTTCTGATCCGGTAGCAGATCGATAACCGGATACGGTGTGGATGGATTAATCTCAGAGCTGTTCGCGTTAGCAAGTCCAACGACATTCCGCGCGTACTCGATAACAGCAACCTGCATACCAAGGCAAATACCGAAGAACGGAACGTTGTTCTCACGGGCATAACGGATAGCCGAAATTTTGCCCTCGATGCCGCGATCGCCGAAGCCGCCAGGTACAAGAATACCGTGAACGCCTTGCAGCTTGTCCGCTACACTCTGATCCGTAAGCTCTTCTGCATTGACCCAACGAAGCTTGATTTCGGAGTTCGCATCAATACCCGCGTGGCCAAGCGATTCCACGATACTGAGGTAAGCGTCATGAAGCGCAACGTATTTACCGACAATGGCGATTTCAGTCGTCTTCTCAAGCGATTTCACGCGCTTAACAAGACTTTCCCATTCCGTCATGTCCGGTTGGTTCGTTGTCAGCTTCAGGTGGTTGACGACGATATCGTCAAGACCTTGCTCACGAAGCATCAATGGAACTTCATACAGTGTTGAAGCATCGAGACATTCTACGACTGCATTCGCATCGATGTCGCAGAACAAACCGATCTTGCGCTTCAAGTCCTCAGCAAGCGGATATTCCGTACGGCATACGATGACATTCGGCTGAATGCCGATGCTGCGCAGCTCTTTTACGCTATGCTGAGTCGGCTTCGTTTTCACTTCGCCTGCAGCTTTAATATATGGAATAAGCGTAACGTGGATGTACATCACGTTGTCGCGGCCGATGTCGCTCTTAATCTGACGAATCGCTTCAAGGAAAGGCAAGCTCTCGATATCGCCGACTGTACCGCCGATTTCTGTAATTACGACGTCCGATCCCGCTTCTTTGCCTGCGCGGAATACGCGATCCTTAATTTCGTTCGTAATATGCGGAATAACTTGAACCGTGCCGCCGAGGTAGTCACCGCGACGCTCTTTGGTAATAACGTTGGAATAAATTTTGCCTGTCGTTACGTTGTTGTTCTTCGACAGGTTGATGTCTATAAAGCGTTCATAATGCCCAAGGTCGAGGTCCGTTTCTGCGCCGTCGTCGGTGACGAACACTTCGCCATGCTGATAAGGACTCATCGTTCCCGGGTCTACGTTAATGTACGGGTCGAACTTTTGAATCGTTACTTTGAGACCCCTGTTCTTCAGCAAACGACCGAGCGACGCTGCGGTAATGCCTTTGCCCAGGGACGATACTACGCCGCCGGTTACAAATATATATTTGGTCACTGTGATGTTACCCTCCAAGCTCCTATGGTTAATGTTTAGGTTTGCCCATTTACTCGATAAACATGGATGCGGATACCTTCCGCTTGTCCATCCAGTTTGTGGGAATATATCCTACCGACGCATCCCTCACAAACAAAAAAAGTGACACCCGTAGCCACGGGGCACTTTTTCCAATTGGCATATAAATATGCGTTATTTGTTAACCGAATCTTAAGCCCATGCAATAGTTTACTCCGCCATAATAGGCGCTGTCAAGCGTAAACAGATGTTGCTGGCCATTAGGGGCAACATCTGACGTTTCGCATGGAATTCTAAGACCAGTTTACTTGTCGTCCTCGTCTTCGTCGTCAAATTCTTCGTCTTCCTCTTCGGCGTCATCTTCAGAGTCTGCTTCCAGCTCTCCTTCGACTTCTTCCTCGTCAATCTCTTCGTCGTCGATAACGACTTCCTCGTCAACTTCCTCTTCAGCTTCCGCCTCTTCGAAGTCTTCGCGGTCCTCGTCATATACATCGTAATCTTCTTCTTCCGCTGCGTAAGTATCTTCTTCCTCGTCAGCGAACAGATCTTCATCATCATCGTCGTCGTCATTAATAATACGCGTACGCTTCGCATTGCCTACCGGATCCTCGGAACGCTCAACCGGATACCAGCGCTTCAGTCCCCACATATTGCTGCCTACGCAAGCGAAACGGCCGTCAATATTGATCTCCGTGTACACTTGGGCGATGAATTGGTTAATACCTTCCGCGGAAAGACCGCGTATTTTAGCGATCTCCATCATGAGATCACGGTAATAGTAAGGCGTATTCGCTGCTTTCAGAACTTCGAACGCCAAATCGACCATAGGCATTTCCTTCATACGTTCAGGATCCAGCTTTAACGTAAAATTGCTGCTGCTCATATGGACACATCCTTTCTTGCCAATCTATTTATGTACACATTCATTGCTCGCTTATCACAGTATAGTAAAACCTATTTCGTCCAAAAAAGCAAGCGGCATAGCGCAGGCGCTCCTGACATAATCCGGCGGGACCTCCACATGGGTGTAAGACAACTCACAGCTTGGACGTTCATGCAAAAAGCGAAAGGATTACTCCCTCCGCTCTGACTGTATCCATCCGACACCAAATGCCTGATGCATTACGGTGACGTAAGAGCCCCTGAGAACTCCTAGTTCATACTATGTCCAGCGACGGGATTTGACACGGTTTCTCGCCTATTTATGATAAAAAGGGCAAGTTGCTCACGCCGACGGGTGCGATCACTCATACAATACCTCAGCATCGTCCGTCGGGAGGGAAGCCAAATTTGGACACCGCCGCATTTATCCGCTCGTTGCAAGACACGATGGCTTGCGCAGATCCCACCGCAACGAAGCGCATTGTTCGCTTCCAGCATGTGAGCGACTACCGACGCTTCCTGCAGCAGTTATCCGATGTTCCAGCGGAATCGCCGCTAAAGCAGGTAAAACAAATGTCTATTATACGCAGCCTCTCCTGCATGCTGCCACCCGAGGAGACGCTGGAGCAATTCTCAGGGCGGGTCTGGATTGAAAAAGACTGCAAAATAAGCGTTCACGCCGCTCCAGCTCAAAAGTCGATTTCTATTGAGAAAGGAATACCCTGGGGTGTTCAACAAATAAAAGCTCCGCAAGCATGGGGAGCAACGACAGGCCATAAGGTAAAGGTCGGCGTCATTGATACCGGCATCGACTTTAACCATTCCGACCTGAAGCAATCGTTGTCTCGCGGCATTAATCTGCTGAACCGCAGCTTGCTGCCTCATGACGACAACGGACATGGAACACATATCGCTGGCACGATTGCCGCAGCCAACCAACTTCAAGGCATGATTGGCGTTGCGCCGCGCGCCCTTATCTCTCCCGTCAAAGCATTCGACCACAATGGGAGCGCATTCGTATCAGATATTATACTCGGCATCGATTGGTGCGTCCGAAACCGCATGGATGTTATCAATATGAGCTTCGGTATGAAAACAAGAAGCAAGGCATTGCTTAACGCGGTAATCAACGCGCACAACGCGGGCGTAATTATCGTTGCCTCCTCCGGCAACGATGGCAAGCGGCGCTCGGTCGATTACCCCGCCCGCTATCCACAGACGATTGCCGTCGGCGCTACGAACAAAATGCGCCGTATCGCTCCCTTCAGTAACCGCGGTGCCTACATCGACGTTTATGCGCCCGGCGATAAGATCGTATCCACCTGGCTGAAGGGCAAATACAACGAAATGAGCGGCACCTCGATGGCTACCTCGCATGTCAGCGGAGCAATAGCTTTACTGCTTGCGCTGAAGCCCGGCCTCTCGCCAACTGATATTAAAGCAATTATCAAACGTTCCGTACAGCCCCTAAGAGGCAGCAAAGCCCGCCGAACAATCGGCGAGCTCGATGTGATGCGTATATTGCAAGCCGTAGAGAAGACCTAACCTCTGCGGCTTGTTTTCACGTTAGAAGGTGCTACATCCGCTCTGGAGCAGATACGCCGACAAGGCGCAGCACGTTCGCAATAGCCGTGCGTACAGCTCCGAGCAGCGCTAGACGGGCAACCGACTGCTCCGCGTCATCCGTAATGACCCGCTCCGCTTTGTAATAGCTGTGGAATTGAGAGGCCAGCTCGTACACATAACGAATCAACCGGTGCGGCGCATGCTGAGCAGCCGCTTCCGTAATCTCCTGCGGCAGCTCGCCGAGCTTGCGCAGCAAATCGAACTCCGACTCGGCGCTCAGCTTCGCGAAGTTCAGCTTGCTCGTGTCAACAGCGCCGCTTGCAACGCCTTGCTCCTCCGCTTGGCGGAAGATGCTGCAGATACGGGCATGCGCATATTGCACATAGAATACCGGATTCTCGTTCGAAGTCGAGATCGCCAAGTCCATATCGAAATCAAGATGCGAGTCCATGCTGCGCATCGTGAAGAAGTAACGGATCGCATCGACGCCAACCTCGTCCATCAAATCTTCCATCGTTACCGCTTTGCCGGTACGCTTCGACATCTTCATCTTCTCGCCGTTCTGGAACAGGCTGACCATCTGCGCGATCAATACCGTCAGCTTCGCAGGGTCGTTGCCGAGCGCAGCCATAGCTGCCTTCACGCGCGGGATATAGCCATGGTGATCGGCACCCCAAATGTTGATCATCCGATCGAAGCCCCGGCTATACTTGTTGCGGTGGTAAGCAATATCCGGCGTCAAATACGTGTAAGAACCGTCATTTTTGACAAGAACGCGGTTTTTGTCGTCGCCGAAAGGCATCGTCGATAGCCACGTTGCGCCTTCCTCTTCATAGACATGACCAGAAGCCTTCAGAGCTGCTAGGCCCTGCTCAACTTGCCCGCTCTCATAGAGCGACGTCTCGCTGTACCAGACGTCGAAGCCGACGCGGAAGCGCCCGAGGTCGCGCTTAATCTTATCCAGCTCACGCTCTAACCCGAAGCTGCGGAAGAACGTGAATCGTTCCTCGTCCGGCAACGAGAGCAGACGGTCTCCCTCTTGCTCGACCAGAAGCTTCGCGAAGCCAATAATATCTTCGCCGTAGTAGCCATCCTCCGGCATTTCTGCCGATTGGCCCAGCGCCCCGCGGTAGCGCGCTTCAATCGACACGGCAAGGTTCTCAACTTGCTTGCCCGCATCGTTAATGTAGTACTCGCGCGTCACTTCATAACCAGCAAAGTCGAGCACGTTGCAAAGCGCATCGCCAACCGCCGCTCCGCGGGCATGGCCGAGATGCAAGCTGCCTGTCGGATTCGCGCTCACGAATTCGACCTGTACGCGTTGACCGCCGCCATCTGATGTACGACCGTAATTATCTCCCGCTTCCAGCACTTCGCTAATAACCGAATATAAATAACTTTTCTCTATACGGAAGTTAATAAATCCGGGACCCGCAATCTCCGCCGATTGAATCGACGCCTTCTCCGTATCGAGATGCGCGATAATCGCCTCGGCGATTTGGCGCGGATTCTTCTTGGCCAGCTTCGTCAACTGCATCGCCGCGTTCGTTGCCAGATCGCCGTGGGACTTGTCCTTCGGCACCTCGAGCACGAAAACGGGCAATTCCTCTCTGGCTGCCAAGCCAGCCGCTACCGCCGCATCGGCAATCGCGATTTTTACCTTTTCATACATTTGATCAAGCGCATTAGCTTTCATTAATGAGTATCCTCCTGTATATAGAGTCGAATATCGAATCGACCCGATGATTGTTCATTTACGCGCATCTCATATGCCCACTCCAGCGTGAATGGCAGCCCGGTCGGCAAACCGTGCTCGTCCACATTCGCTGCCCCGCCGGCTCCTGTAAGACCCAGCTTCGACGTATCCGTCTCCAGCTCGAAGGCAATGGCGGCCGACCGATAACGGCCAATACGCCGCTGTCCGGCTGTAAACAGCTGCTCGGATTCGACAACGCCGCGGCGCACGATCGACAACTCCTCCGGACGATAACGAATAAGCGTCCGCACTTCACCTGCACCCGGGTTGTCGTTATCTGCCGCTTCCGTATATCGGATGTAGATCGACCGCTCCTTGCGGAACCATTCCCCGGCATAACTATGGTTAAATGAGCTTCCGTCCTGCGTGCTCGTCAGCGAAATCCGCACTTTCCTGCTGTCTCCCATTTCCCTGCTTGCTCCTAATATCAGTCTAATCGTATGTAACTACTATATACAGGAAGACTATTTATTTCAACGCCGAGGCCATCTTATTCCGCTATAAAAGGCATAATGACTCTCCATGCCTCGATGCGATCCTCGAGCGTTCGCATATGCTTCGTTGGTATCGGGCTGGAAGAATGCAGCTTAATGAGCGCCACGTCGCGGAAGCTCTCATGGCCTCCGTAGTATTTGCGAAACGTGTCGTAAGCCTTCGTCCCGTTGAAGCCAATACAGCGAAGCTCTGGATAATCGGCGATCAGTTCCGGAAAACGGTTAGGCACTTCTTCCTTGATATTCACATCGAGACTGCCTTCCCTCACGCAAGATTCGATCACATCCCATACGGCAAGCTTATGCTCCTGCAGAAAGTGAAGCCGGTTCTCATAGATCGGATCAGGAGCCCCGGCATCGAATAGACCGTATACAATGCGCCAAAAGTAATTTTGCGGGTGACCATAAAATTGCCCGTGCTCCAGCGACTTCACGCTCGGAGCCGTCCCCGCGATGAGGACGCGGGCGCGCCCGTCGATGACTGGCGGAAATGAATGTATGCGCATCGTTACATCGCCATCCTTCTCTAACCTAGTTTATAAAACGTACCATAGTTAAGCAGCTCCAGCTAGCCGTAAATGGTTTAGTTATCCACAGAGTTATCAACAATCGGTGCACAATATGTTGAGAACTGTGGGTAAGTTGATTTCCACTGAATTGGAACGGTGTACTTTTGGTGTTTGAGTGGATTTTGTGCAGCCAAAAGGCTAAAAACGAGACGATATCAGATTTTGATTGGATTTGGTACAGTCAAACGGATGGAGGAACCCCATGAGGGCTAAAAATACCGGATTTGACTGTATGTTTTCCACTCTAAGTCGCTTAACAGGCGATTATAATCGTTTAGACTGTATGCAATACAGGGAAACGTCATATCAGTAAGGTCGGGTGCTTAAGAACTCCACTCTCATACATTCTAGAGGTATAAGTCAGGTTATAAAAAAGACGTTTCCCGCTCTATCATTAGCGGAAAACGTCCTATTCAACCGTTAAATGTTACTTGGCAGGAATCTTAATCTTCTGGCCTGGGTAGATGAGATTCGGGTTAGACAGCTTATTGTAGCTCGCCAGCTTCTGCCACGTTGTACCGTGATTGATCGCAATCCAGTACAGCGTGTCGCCGCTCTTCACGATGTACGTGACGTCTAGTGCAGGCTTAGGTGTTTCTGGCTTCGGCTGTTCAGGTTTCGGTTGTTCTGGCTTCGGCTGTTCTGGTGTAGTGGACGTTGTCGCAGCTTTCAAGTCGAGCTTGAACTCGGCATAGCCGTCTTCCGTCGTAGCCGTGTACGCGAGCCATTTGAGCGCTTCGTCCATCGACTTCGCATCCGGAGAAGTCTTGTACGTCACGTTGACCTTGTCATTAATCGGTGCAAGCGACCAGTTGCCGTCGGCGGACGGGTTGATTGTTTTGTTCGAGCGAATGTAGTCAATTACGACTTGGCGGTTCTCGTCCGGGGAAGCGAGAATGATCCTTTTGCCATCCGGATTAGCGAACTTGCTCGACGAAGCGCGGTAGTTGTTAGATGCCACGACGAACTTCTGGTCCGCCTTGATCGGCTTGCCCTCGAATTGCAATCCGACAATACGGCTTGACCCCTCATTCTTAAGCGTGCCGTTCGCCTCGTATTTCGCAGGCTTCGTTACGTCGATCTGATAAGTAATGCCGTCAATTACATCGAAGTTGTAGGTCGGGAAGTCGTAATTAACCAAGTCCTGCTTCGCCGTGCTGGCCGGATCGATCTGATTGAATTGCCCTGCCGACCACTCCAGCCATTCCTTGATTTCTGCACCTGTTACGAGTACCGCATTAACGGTATTGGAGTATAGATACAAGTCCGCTACGTTCTTAATCGCGATATCGCCTTTGGCGATGTTCGTATAATAGTTTGGTCCTTGGCGGCCGCCGGCCTTGAATGGCGCACCTGCCGACAGTACCGGGATATTTTCATATTCTGTTCCTTGAAGCTGCTTCTCGACATACCACTTCTGCGCGTTCGTTACGATCTGAATCGATGGATCGTCCTGTACGAGGGCGAACCAGCTATTGATCGGAGCCGTCGTCTGACCGACCGGACCGCGAATATAATCAAGCGTATGCTGATGATCGTCCTTCACAGCTTCTACGATCGCAGGATCGGCATCGACAAGCGGCGTTTTGTTAACCGTATCGAAGATCGGCTTCACGGACGACTTGGAATCGGCAACGAACCACTTGCCATCCTTCTGCTGGAGCGTCAGGTCGATAATACCAAGGTTGTTGCCCCAGAAGCCGGGCTCAACGGCGGCTACCCCGTTAATCGTGCCTTTCGTCAGATCAACGCCTGTCTTCCCTTCGAATGACTTGTCCGGGAATACTTTGTGCGCATGGCCGAACAGAATGGCATCAATACCGCTAACCTTGCTCAAATAGAGAACGGAGTTTTCCATGAGCGGCGTTTGAGGAATATCCTCAAAGCCCGAATGCGGAATGGCGATAACGATATCCGCGCCCTTGGCTTTCATCTCCGGAACATATTTGTTCGCAGTGGCTACGATATCTTTCACTACTACTTTATCTTCGAGATGGGCTTTGTCCCATTGCGTAATTTGCGGCGGCACGAAGCCGATGACGCCAACCTTAAGCGTATGCGCCGCTCCAGCGCTGTCTTTCACTTCTTTGTCGAGCAACAGATAAGGGGTGAACAGGTTCTTGTCGTTCGTCTCGTCGGCGTCCCCGTCGTAGACATAGATGTTGGAGTTCACATAAGGGAAGTCCGCGCCTGCAAGCGCTGTGTTCAAGAAGTCGAGGCCGTAGTTGAATTCGTGGTTGCCGAGATTGCCCGCATCATAATCAAGCAAATTCATCGCTTTGTATACGGGATGCGTCTCTCCTTGCTGCAAAGGGTCGATGGTGGCGATGTAATCGCCGAGCGGATTGCCTTGAATCAGGTCGCCATTGTCGAACAGCAGGCTATTCGGCGACTCTTGGCGAGTTTGCTTGATGAGCGTGGCCGTCTTCGCAAGCCCGTACTCATCCGTTGACTTGTCGGAGAAGTAGTCATAATTCATGACATTGACATGAATGTCCGACGTCTCCATGATCCGCAGTTGAACCGTCGTTTCTCCGTCCGCCTCGGCCGCTACCGAATAAGGAAGCGACACCAGACTGAAGGAAATGACGGCGAACAGCGTTCGCTTCCACTTCGATTGATACAATTGCATTCCCTTCACTCCTTGTCCAATAATTCGCTAAAGGCCTGCGACGTACGCAAGCCTTGAAGCTTCTTTATATACAAAAGCCATGTTGCAGCTCATGATGGACAATCTATAATCTCTTCGAACCATATAATAATTTAAAAATTCTGAATTGTCACTCTCATTTACCAACTCTTAGGAATCGACAAAATTTCGCTCCGTTAAGCCCGCTTGCGCATCCTCAGCTTCAATCGGTTGGACACCAGCTCGACGCTGAACACCATCATGAAGATAACTAATCCAACGAACAACGCTTCGTCAAAATGGTAGCTGCGCATCGCATGCGTCAGCTCAAAGCCGATCCCGCCTGCGCCAACGGCTCCTAATATGGTAGATTCGGCAAGATCGCCTTCGAAGCGCATGACGCACCATGCCAGCAGCGCGGACAACGCGCATGGCAATACGCCCTGCAGTACGATCTGCAGCCAGCTTGCGCCCGTTGAGCGCATCGCTTCAATGACGCCTTCATCTACCTCCTCCAGCGATTGGGAGAACACTTTAATGAGACCGCCGATTGCATGCACCATGATCGCAAGCACGCCTGGCAAGGGACCCATACCGACCGCGACGATAAAGATAAGCGCCCAAATCAATGTCGGAATCGCTCGAAGGAGCGAAGCAAAGCTGCGAATAAACCAGCTTAGGACTCGGTTAGGAGTAATATTGTCGGCAGCTAGGAATGCCAGGAAAAACGCGACAATAATGCCGATTACCGTTCCTAGAATGGCTACTTGGATCGATTCCACCGCCGCCAGCAGCACATGCTTCCACTGCGAGGCATCCGGCGGGAACATAAGCCCGGCCGTCTTCGTAAACTTCGCAATACCCGGCAGAATGCGGCTGTAATCAAGTTGTAATTGGATAAGGCTGAACACGAAAAATGCCGCACCGAACCATCCATACCATCGGAGCGGATTGCTCCGTCTACGCCGCTCGCCGTTTGCGCGCAGCGTCCCGTTCTTAGGCGCTTGCTCTGAGTGTGCCGCTGTAGCCATTAGATGATCCGCTCCCTAATCCGATTTGTCAAAAACTCAGTTGCCAGTACAATCGCCAGCACGAGCAGCACCGCCATGCTGACCTCCTTGTACTGGAATAGCTTTAGTCCCGACTGTATCGTGAAACCAAGGCCGCCTCCGCCTACCATGCCGACAATAGTCGATGCGCGAACATTAATCTCCAGATTGAATAACGACCATCCAATAAGGCTTGGCAGAAATTGCGGCAGCACCGCTTGCGTAATGACTTGCGGGTAGCTTGCTCCAGTCGAGCGGAGCGCCTCCACTTGACCCATATCGATCTCCTCAAGCGATTCCGCGAAGCAGCGGACAAGCATGCCGATAGAAACGATAATAAGCGACATCGTTCCGACAAGCTTGCCAAGCCCGAAGGAAGCAACAAGCAGAATCGTCCATATGATAACCGGTATGTTGCGAAGCATTGCGGAAGCTGCCCGCATGCCCACTTGCAGCACCGGATGCGGCGATGTCGTAGCCGCGGCAAAAATAGACAGCACACTGGCGATGAGCGTGCCAATAACCATAGCAACGAAACTCATATAAATCGTGTCCAGAGCCGGGCCGATCAGGCTCGGCAGCTCCGCCGTCTTCGGCGGCATCAGATCGACGAACAGGAATCTCGCCCCGTCACCGATTCCGCTCCATAGCGCATTAGGCGTAAAGTTCGTCCCGATTGCCGACCAAACCGTTAATGCCGCAAGAAAGGCAAGGAATAGGATAAGCTGATTCCGCTTGCCGCGGCGAACTCTCTGCAGCTGTTCAGCTTTCATCATTACGCCGTCTCCTTCTTGAGGGCGCGAGCCAACCTAGCGTCAGCTTCCGAAATATCGCTTGCTTTATCGTTATGCTGATTATAGATAAAGTCGATCATCTCATCCGTCAGCTGTTCAGGCGTACCGTCGAACACCTTCGTACCTTTATAGATGCCGATAATGCGCGTCGCATACTTTTTGGCGACATCGACTTGATGCAGATTGCACAAGCAAGCAATGCCGTCCTCCTTGCAGAACGTATAAAGACTGTTCATTACAATTTCCGATGAAGCCGGATCTAGACTTGCTATAGGCTCATCTGCCAATATAAGCTGCGGCTTCTGCGCCAGCGCCCTGGCAATGCCTACCCGCTGCTGCTGTCCGCCGCTAAGCTCATCGGCGCGCTTATGGACCTGCTCGCCCAGCCCAACGCGCTGCAGCAGACGGGTCGCCTCCGCAACGTCCGGCTTCGTGAACAGACCAAACGCACCGCGCCACGCGCTCATATAACCGAGTCTGCCGTGAAGAACATTGGTGAGCACCGACAATCGCTCGACAAGATTGAAGCCTTGGAAGATCATCCCCATGCTTCGACGAATTTCGCGCAGCTTTCTTCCGCTTACGCCGGTCGTGTTCGTTCCTTGGAACAGCACCTTGCCCGACGTCGGCTGGACCATCTGGTTCAAACAGCGAAGCAGCGTGCTCTTGCCCGCTCCGCTCGGTCCGATGACGACGATGAATTCACCTGCCTCCACCGATAAGTCAATACCGTTCAGCGCTGCCGTTCCATCTGCATATACCTTCTTCAAGTTCTCAACCTGCAGCAATGTCATTTCCATTGTCCTCCGCTTCATCACTCATTTATATTCGCGCGCTTGTTGTTAGCGCTATTACGTTTTACTTACTTCAACATCTCTTCCGGCGACATATTCAGCAGCTTAGCTACTTCGCGAACGCCGTCGAAATCCGATTCCTCACCCGGGAAGAAGCCAGCTACACCCAGCGCTTTGAAGTACTCAGGATTTTTTTCGGCATAGCCGAGTGCGAATTCACGGATTTTTTCGACAAGATCCGTTGGGAGATCGCCGCGGTATGAAAGAGCGCCGCCGCCCTTAATCGGCTCGGATTCACCAATGACGCGCACGTCCTCTGCCTTAATCAATCCGGCGTCAGCAATCATCTTGATGCACTGGCTGCATGTGGCAGCGCCGTCGGCATCGCCATTAGCAATCGCAAGCAACGACTTATCATGACCGCCGGAGAACGATACATTGCTAAAGAACGTGTCGACCTCTTCGTTCGTAATGCCCAATTCCTTCATAATCGTAGCTCGCGGATACAAATGGCCCGTCGTGGACGCCGGATCGGCGAACAAGAAGCTCTTGCCTTTCAAATCGGCGATCGTCTGAGCCGGCGAGTCTTTCGGAACGATAATAACGCTCGTTCCTTCCGATCCTGGTCCATTGCTCATTTCCGCGAGAAGCTTCGCTCCGCTTCTCTCAGTCGCGATAATATATCCGAAAGGGCCATACGTCGTGACGTCGATTTTTTTGGAACGCATCGCTTCGATCATCATGTTGTAATCTTCGCCCTCGAACGTTTCTACTTTAATATTCAAATATTCGCCAAGATCCTTCGCGAATTGATCTGCGTTACGGGAAGCTTCACCGTCTTCCATTGGAAGACTGCCGATTCGCAGCACGTCCGGCCATTCCGTTTCAACCGCCGTCTCCGCTTCGCTGTTGCTGCTATTGCTGCCATTTCCACCGTTGCCGCTGTTTACTTCAGCAGAGTTGTTGTTAGCATTCTGTCCGCAGCCAGCGAGCACCACCATTAACGCAGTAATCACTAGTGCAATCGGTAATCCCATCTTCTTCAGCACAGTACATCCTCCTAATTTGTCGCGGGCGCTATTTTAGCATTCCTCGCATCTTCTCTCACGCTTTCTCCACTGTGGTACACAACTAGGATACAAGTTGAATGTCAATGCAATGTTCGAAAAGTGTCAATGGAATGTTTACGTTATTTTGAGAATTTGTTAATTTCGAAATCGTGTTGCGAAGACGAAAGATGGACTGTTAAGATGATGTTAATCCGTTCTAGAGAACTATGAATTCGAGAGGAATATGCGCCATGGCATCGCAATCGCTTGTGAATACGGCCTATACGAAATTAAGAGAAAGAATCGTCGGTGGCAACCTTATGCCCGGCACACTGTTGTCAGAGAATGAGCTTGCAGAGGAATTGCAGATGAGCCGAACGCCGGTCCGCAACGCCATTACCCACTTGGAATCGGAAGGGTTCGTCGTCGCTCTTAAAAATCGAGGCGTGCTGGTGAAGGAAGTAAGCGGCAAGGAATTGCTCGATATGTACGAGGCCATCTTGGCGCTCGTCGTCTATGCCATTGATGTTCGAAGCGAGAGGGACAATCATATTCCGATGGAGCTGTTGAAGGAGTATTTGGATCGACAATTCGATGCGGAGCAAGCGGGCGATTATTATACCTATATCAACAACTCCATGCTGTTCATGCGGACGCTCGTATCGTCCATCAACAATACCGCCATGACGTCGCAGCTCGATATGTACGTGGACAAAATTACGATGGCCTCTTACATTAACTTCAAGCTTACGCCGCATGTTAAGCACTATTCCGCCAATCAGCTGAACAAGTCGATTTACGACGCGTTGCTTGCCGGCGACGAAGAGCAAGCCCGCAAGCTGGCAAAAGGAGCTTTCATTTATGCTCGCAGCCGAATGTTCGATCGAGGTCAATTCTAATAAAATGATCAATAAAAAGGACCGGCATGCCTCGTTAATCGAAGCGTCCCGGTCCTTCTCCTGTTATCCATTTTACCGTCTCGTTCGCTCCCCATTCATTGCCTTTATTTTTCTGGAAAAAGGAATAGAAATAACGAGAAGAAGCTGCTCACGGATACAAGGATCCATGGCAGCTTCTTAATAAATATATGATTCATTCGTTATTTAATGAAGCCAAGCAGCATTTCGCGGATCACTTTCGCCGCAACGATCTGCGTCTGTTCCGTAGGGTCGTAAGCGGGAGCCACCTCGACAAGGTCACAACCAACGACGTTCACGCCGGAACGAGCGATTGCATGAACCGCCTCGATCAATTCCTTCGACGTAATGCCGCCCGCTTCCGCCGTACCTGTACCAGGAGCAGCCGATGGGTCAAGCACGTCGATATCGATCGTCAGGTATACCGGACGGCCAGCCAGCTCAGGAAGCACCTTCTTCAGCGGCTCAAGCACCTCGAACGGGTGGAAGTTGATGTTCTCGCGGGCATACTGCCACTCTTCACGGGAACCGGAACGGATGCCGAATTGGTAAATGTTATTGCCGCCCATAAGCGTTGCCGCTTTGCGAAGCGGCGTCGAGTGGGACAAAGGCTCGCCTTCGTACGACTCGCGAAGATCGGCGTGCGCATCGAAGTGGATAATCGCCAGATCCGGATATTTCTTGTATACCTCTTGGAAAATCGGCCACGATACGAGATGCTCGCCGCCAAGTCCAACCGGCATTTTGTCGTCGGCTAACACGCCGCGTACAAATTCACCGATAACTTCAAGACTGCGCGCTGCGTTGCCGAATGGCAGCAGCAGGTCGCCTGCGTCGAAGTAAGTAATGTCTTCCAAGCTGCGGTCGAGATACGGGCTGTATTCCTCAAGTCCGATCGACACCTCGCGGATGCGCGGAGGGCCGAAGCGCGAGCCAGGACGGAAGCTAACCGTGAAGTCCATCGGCATGCCGTAGATGACCGCCTTGGAGGCTTCATAGTCCTCCGAGCTCAAAATGAATACGTTGCCGGAATATTTTTGATCTAATTTCATGAGTGTAATCCTTTCTAAGCTGCAGTCGTACAGCCGTTCGCTTACTTAATAAGGTCTTCCACAAACTTCGGCAATACGAATGCCGCTTTGTGCAAGCGCGGTGTGTAATATTTCGTATCGATCTCTGGTATCGACGCCTCATCCACTTGAAGCGGATCATATTTCTTGCTGCCCATCGTGAATGTCCACAGACCGCTCGGGTAAGTCGGAATGTTAGCGCCATATACGCGCACGATCGGGAATACTTCCTTCACGTCCTTGTTCACGCTTTGAATCAGGTCTGCCTTGAACCAAGGATTGTCTGTCTGTGCCACGAAGATACCGTCTTCCTTGAGCGCGTCGTAGATGCCTTGGTAGAAGCCGCGTGTGAACAAGTTCGCAGCAGGGCCGACAGGCTCAGTGGAATCGACCATAATAACGTCGTACGTGTTTTTGTGATCGTGAATATGCATGAAGCCGTCGTTCACAAGCACTTCGACACGCGGGTTGTCGAGCTCGCCTGCGATCGTCGGCAAATACTTTTTGGAGTATTCGATAACTTTGCCGTCAATGTCAACGAGAACTGCCTTTTTCACTTGCGGGTGTTTCATCACTTCACGGATAACGCCGCCGTCACCGCCGCCGACTACAAGAACATACTCCGGATTCGGATGCGTGTAGAGGATAGGATGTGCGACCATTTCGTGATATACGAACTCGTCCTTCACCGTCGTCATGACCATACCGTCAAGTACAAGCATCGTGCCGAACTCTTCGGTTTCGATCATATCAAGCTGTTGAAAGTCCGTTTGTTCGGTTACGTACGTTTTCGTAATCTTCGCCGTAATGCCGAAGCTTTCGGTTTGTTTTTCTGTATACCACAACTCCATCGTGATGAATCCCTTCTTTCCTTCAATAGTTCACACTGTATTATATGCAAATTATCCAATCACTACAAGTATTCCTTACAGTGCTTTTTTATAAGGTTTTTCGAACTTTTCTTTCTATGTAAAGATGCTAATAACTATATAAATACCTTGTTAGATTAGTAATTGCATTGCATCTGCTTTGAAAATAATACCAAATGGCAAAAAAACGTTCCCGGCTTATATAGAGGAACGTTCATTATGACTTTCCTTATTGTCCTTTGAATTCACTCGGACTTTTGCCG
The DNA here is from genome assembly GCF_037167145.1 of Paenibacillus sp. YIM B09110. NCBI lineage: Bacteria > Bacillati > Bacillota > Bacilli > Caryophanales > Paenibacillaceae > Paenibacillus > Paenibacillus sp. YIM B09110. The sequence continues at coordinate 26,567 of NZ_JBANSP010000015.1, forward strand.
CTGTACTTTTTGAATACCTTAGAAAAGTAAGCACGATCCGAAAACCCGATCGTATACGCGACATTCTCAACTGTCTCATGCTCTTGCTTCAGCATGGCGATCGCGAGATTGATCTTATACTGGTTGACATAGTCCGTGAAATTCACGCCCGCTAGCCGTTTAAAGAACCTAGAAAAGTAGCTTGTATTCAGGTGTAAATGTTCCGCCATATCGAAGGAGGTAACCATTCGGTCGGCATGCTCCTCTAAATATAAATCAATGGCTTGCAGTCGAACATCCTTCTCGCTTCCTGCTGACGATCTGTTGAACTGCTGTCCGAGAATATTACGCAGCTCCCGCTTCGTCAACCGTGCCGCTTCGTCTGCAGCAAACGCATGACTCAGGAGTACGTAGAAGCCTTCTTCGACTTCGGCATTCGTCTCATACGCGGTTTTACGCACTAGGTCTGCCAATCGTTCCTTCACCGAACGCGGGGACAGCTGTTCAGCCGCCGCCTGCTGGATCAAACCGTTGACCGCTAGATCGAATAAAGACTTATTGCCTTCGGAAAAGCCCAGCGATAACAGCGAGCTCTCCTTGTCCCCTCTTCCTTCGGAAGGCTGCCTGAAGCAGACCGGCGTTTCCGGTGCCGCGATAAAGGCTGCCGGAACGTAGAAGCCATTGTCACGGCGGCTCATTAAGGAATGATACGAAGCACCCATCTGATGAAATGGATAAGCATCCCTGCTGTACACGCCGCGAAGCTCTACCTTCAAATACTGGTGGGTCTTCTCTCGGACCTTCGTCAGATAAGCATGGAGTGAATCATCCAACCCGCCTATCTCCTGGACGTTTGAAATGACATAGAGATCCGATCCTTTGCTCGGCAACACCGTTATGGCCACACCCTCGGATAGCTCGGCAGCGATATTGGCAACAGCGAAATAAATAAGCGAAAGATCCTGATGCCGATAGCGTTCTATAGCACTCGCTGCGTCGATATGCAAGAAAGCGTGTTGGAAATATGGCAGCTTCCAGGAGATGCCGAGCCGTTCCCCGAACATCAGCAACTCCTTCTCGCTGCTGCCGGCCAGTAATTGCTTAAGGAAGCTTTGTTTCAACGCTTCCTTATGCCGCGTCATATCCTGCTGCAGCGTATACCGATCCAGCAGTTCGCGGCGGCTTCTGATGCGGCGCATTGCTTTGTCCAGACTGGTCGCAAGTTGTCCGGCCGACAACTCGTCCTTGATGATATAATCGTCCGCGTCCAGTTGAAAGGCTCGCTTCGAGTATTGGAAATCCTCATAGCAGGTCAGAAACAACAGTCTCACCTCCGGATTAATAACCCGGAAAGCTTCGGCCAGTTCAAGCCCATCCATGCCCGGCATGCCAATGTCGGTCACGACGATATCCGGCTCCGTGAATCTGAATTGCTCCAGCGCTTGCTCGCTCGCAGATGCTGAGGCTACGAGCACCAGACCCAGATTAGACTCGGCCAGCAGCCGGCCGACGTATTCCAGCATCGGAACGTCATCGTCAATTAGCATGATCTTCATCATGGCGCTCCGCCTCCTTTCTGTTCTGCACAGGAATCTGCAGGGTGAAGCTCATGCCTCCGTTCTCGCCTTCGGCAGCCGTCAAGCGGGCACGATGGCCGTAAAGTACCCGCAATCTCCGTGCTGTGTTGACAAGACCTACGCTTTTCTCCTGCGCAGGCATGTTGGACTCCGCAGCCAGCAGCCGTTGATTCAGACTCGTGATCGCCTCTTCCGGCATCCCTCGCCCGTTATCACGAATCTCAATTTCGGCCATCCGGTCTGCTAAGCGGACAGACAACGATATGACCGGCCATTCAGGACGAGCCGAGAAGCCATGAATGATAGCATTCTCCACAATCGGCTGCAGCAGGAGCCGCGGCAGAGACAGATGCGACAAACCTTCGTCCAGCGTGACATCGAAACGAATGTCGAGTCGGTTTCGAATCTGCATCACATGAATGTAGCTATCCAAAATTTTGACTTCCTCGGCAAGTTCCAATGGTGCATCTACCCTTACGTACGCGCGTAATAACTTCATTAATGAATCGATCATTCCGCCATGGGCTTCGTCGCCTGCCATCAGAAGGTTGACTTTGATCGAATTAAGCGTATTGAGCAAAAAGTGGGGCCGAATCTGTGCCGCCAGAGCTTGCAGCTCCAATAGACGCTTCTCCTCTTGTTCATTCTCCATTCGCCGAAGCAGTTCATCCATCTCATCGAGAATTTGGTTGAAGGCTGCGGACGATACTGCTACTTCGTCCTTGCCTTTCACAGGAATTCGTACGGCCCGATTGCCGCCGACATACTGTTTGACGCTTGACCTTAGCAGACTGATCGGCTTGTTAATCTGCCTAGCCCAGAGCATGGAGAGAATCAGGAAAAACAGAAAGAAAACGCCGACGAGAGAGATGGAGACGAAGAACTCCCGATTGATCTGTCCAACCACTGATCGCTGCGGCATGTGGCTCTCCAACTTCCAGCCGACTCTCGGGAGGACCGTTTCGCTTGTCAGCATGCTTCCTGATGATACCGATTTACTGCCATCATGCCTCGCAATTGGCATGCCTGCGCGATCAGACAGCGTAATGGAGACGTCCGGGTTGCCCGTATCCAACAGACCGCGGAAATAGTCGATGGGGATCCCAACGAAGAGAGTTGCCAGCCTCTCGCGATCAAGGGGATCGACGATAAAACGCGCCGCATAATACGTAACTGGCAAGGCTTCGTCATCACCGTCTGCGAACCAATGAAGCTCGGTCGTCTCCTTGGCGTCAAGCTTGCTGAGCTCTTCCAGAAGTCGGGCAGGCAACATAGCAAAGACGGGCCTGCTCTGGTTGGACATGATGACACGGTCATGACTGTTAACCAGAAGAATCTCAAGATTAACGTCAAACGATTGAATGGAAAGGATGCTCGCCATCGCTTTCAGCTTCGCTTGATGCGCATAGGTCTCGTAATTCGCAAAGCTCTCCGCATCCTTCAAGCCACGCAGCCCTGCGAGCACATCGGAATCGTAAGATTGAGAGAAATAGACCGACGCAAAGGAAATGCCGTCGATCGTTTTCTCCATTTGATTGGCAATGACATTCAGCGTCTCTTGATTGGAGAGGGCAATCTTGTCGCTTACATTACGCCCTACGGAAGAGTAGGACCAGAAGGTGACGGCGATGAACGGCAGCAGGATAAAGATAATGAAAGAGAACTGCAGTCTGCGATAGAAAGAAAATCGACTCATCCAATCCAAGCTGACATCCATCCTCGCGCTGATTTTTCGTTATTTTCTATTATATCTTATCGCTGCCGCTACCCGATCAACTTTTATTTCTGGTTCGCTTGGACGACTTTCTCGACTTCTGCAGTCATTTCCTTCTGTACATCCTCGAAGCTGCGCTCGTCCAGCATGTAGCTGGCGAAGCCGTTCTCGACGATCTTCTTCAACTCGCTTCCATAAGGGACGCTGAAGCTGTCAGGCATCTTATTGCGTGGATCGAACAACGTCTTCGCCAGGGAGTCGATATCGATCAGATTCTTGTTTTCACTAAAGAATGTATTGAGCAATGCCGTGCCGTCCACGTTCTTGATGTTCGGTATTTCCTGCGTATATTTGTAGGACTCCATCGTCATCCAACGCATAAAATCAAAGGCTGCCTCTTTGTTTTCCGACTTGGCGCCCATTGCAAGACCGCCGCTGGAAATATTCGTCATGCCCACATCCTTAGCATCCACCGAACGCGGCAGCGGTGCGTACACCATTTGGAAGTCATGCGGGAACTTCTCCAGGTTCAGACCGGCCCGAACTGCGTAGCTCGGAACAGCCAACATGCTTGCGTTGCCGGCAAAGAATTGCTGCAGCACATGATAATTAGCAGCCAATACGTCGGCATATGGTTCAACGCTCTTGTCTTCCTTCTCCATCGCACGGCGCAGATTAAAGAAGTAATTGAAAGAGGGGTCATCAAAGATCGGTTTCAGATCGTTGCTCAACTGCGGATTGGAGCGCTCGGTATAGGCTACGATATTCGGGTATTCACCCCAAGTGTGGAAATAGGTGCCATAGTGATCAGCGGTGGTCAGCTTCTTGGCGTAAGTACGGAAGTCATCCCAGGTCCAGCCCATCTCCGGCAGCGCAAGCCCCGCTTCTTCCAGGTGTTCGCGGTTGAAGACCGTGAACCACTGCGTGATGCTGTTCATCAGACCGTAGACCTTCTGATCCATCTTGAGCACTTTGAAGTATTCATCTTCGGCTTTAATTCCCTCTGCCTCTAAATAGCTGTCAAGCGGTTCTACCACGCCGCGGGACGCGCGCTCCATAAGCGTCTCCTCGTTCCCCGTCATAAAGACGTCTACGACTTCGCCGCCCGCGATCAGCACGTCAAGCTTGCTCAAAAACTCTACGCTGTCGCTGTTCTGCACGAGCGACACGTATTCAACCTCCACCTTATCTTGCGATTTGTTGTACGCCTCGACTGCCTGGAAGGTCGGTTCCTCCGGTTTGTTGGCTTTAAAGGTATAGAATTTGATTTTGGACTTCGCTGCCGGCTCGGCCGACTCCGTCGCCGCTGTTGCCGTACCCGCTGAAGCGGATGGGCTGACTGCCTGATTGCTGCCGTTGTTACCTCCGCATGCTACAAGCGGTACCATAATCATCAAACTGATAAGCAAACCTAATGCTTTCTTCAAGTTGAATCCCCCTATTAGATGGTCACTGCAGGCTCATTATATAATGGCTAGAATCGGAATACCGTGTATCGTATTGCATCTTGTGCGTGGATATTTTTGACTTCATGCACGTGCTTCACAGGCAGGCAAACCGGCTCGCGGCAGGTCGCTGTAGATCACCCGTTCCTCGTCAGCCCTTGACTCCGCCGATGGCAATCCCGTTGATGACCTGTTTCTGCAACAGCAGGAATAGCGCTAGCAGAGGAACGATCGCCGACAAGGAAGCCATCATCATGACAGAAATTCGGGTGCCGAACTCCTCCTTAAAGAACTGCATTCCTAGCGGGATCGTGAACAGGTCGTTCGAATAAAGGAAGATAAGCGGACCCTGGTAGTCGTTCCATGTCCAGATAAACTTGATGATGCCCACGGTCGCCAGAATAGGCTGACTTAGCGGAAGGACGACGCTCCAGAAGACGCGAAAGAATCCAGCGCCGTCCAGTTCAGCGGCCTCTAGCATATCGCTATGGATGCCAAGCATGAACTGACGCAGCAGAAACGTAAAGTAGCTGGAGAACAGTCCGAGCAAGATAAGTGAGGTATGTGTGTCGTACAGCCCCATCTCTTTAATCATAATATAGCGCGGAACGAGGGTCGCCTGCTCAGGAATCATCATAAATGCCATCATCAGACTAAACAGCAAGCCCTTTCCTTTAAAATTCAATTTGGCGAGCGCATAGCCGGCCATCGAACAAACCAGAATCGTACCGAGCGTAGACAGAATGCTGATCTTCAAGGAATTCATATAAAACAAGCTAAAAGACACATCCCCCATCCAGACCGCTTTGAAGTTCTGGACAAAGTTCCATTGGTCCGGAATCCATTGAATCGGAAACGTCCAGACGTCCAGTTCCGTCTTAGAGGCGGCTGACAGCATCCAGAACAGCGGCAATAGAAAAAATAAGGAAAGCGCGGCGAAGAGCAGCGTTAACAATAGGTTGCTTAGTTGTACTTTTTTCATCATCACAGCGGGCCTCCATTAAGTCTCAATAGGGTCAAGCGTGGACCTTCTTGCTTTGCGACATCCAAGTTATCGAAGTGACGAGGAGAATGAGCAGGAACAGCACCCAAGACATTGCTGAAGCATAACCCATTCTGAAATTTTTGAAGCCTTCCTCGTAAATTTGATACACGATGACCGTACTGGAGTGAACGGGACCGCCGCCCGTCAAGAACTTAATCATGTCGAACACCTTGAAAGAAGAAATTGTGCTCGTTATCGCCAAGAAGAAGGTTGTCGGCGCTAGCAGCGGCAGGGTGATCAGTCTGAACTGCTGGTTGCCATTCGCGCCGTCAATTTTCGCAGCCTCGTACAGCTCATCCGGTATATTCGTCATGCCAGCCAAGAAGATAATGATCTGATACCCGATCAGTTGCCAAATATAAATAATCATGATCGCAATCAGCGAGAAGCTTGTATCGACAAGCCATCGCGGTGGATCTGATAGGCCAAGCTGTACAAGAAACTGGTTCAGCGGTCCCTTCGACGGGTGATACAGTGCCGACCAGACAGCTGCGATCGCGACTGTGGAACAGATATAAGGTACGAAAAAAGCAACTTTGAAAAAACTCTTGGCATATAGCTTCTTATGAATCAGCGCAGCCATAACAACGCCCAGCAGCATCGTTATCGGTACTGTACCGAGTGCGAACAGTAAATTATTTTTCAGGGCTCGAAGGAATAAATGGTCTCGGAACAGCGCAATGAAATTTTCTAAACCTACATAATGAATGGCAGACAGACCGCCGACCAGATTCCATTCGGTCAGGCTTAAGAACAGGCTGAATCCGAGTGGAAACACAGCCAGCAAAAGCATGCCGAGTGCCTCAGGTGCAATGAAAAGCCAACCGGCAAGCGTCTCACGGCGCTTGCGGTTCCAATAGGTTCTCGGGGGTACGGATGCCGCTATTCGAGGTTCGGCTTGTTCGTTCATCGTTTGGATACTCCCTTCCTTTCGTTAAGTACAAGCAAATGTAATCGTGACAGCATTTCAAAACAGCTCAAGTTTCGGCTTAAGCATTGGAAGATGAGGCCGCCTCAGCCGGAAACGCTGGCAGAAAAGCACCTTCTTCACGCAGACGATCTCTCAGAACACTTACGTCAACCGCATGAACATCCCCCTGATTACCCGAGACTGCAAGCGCTGCTGCCAAACCGGCTGCCTCGCCCATCGCCAGACATACAGGCATGACACGCACACTGCCAAGAACCTTACGCTCGCAGGAGATGGAACGACCGGCTACGAGCACGTTTCGCAGTCCGCGTGGCGTGAGACAACGGTAGGGAATGCCGTGCGATTCGCCCGGACCGTACAGTTCAATGCTAGGCGTATTGCCACTCTTCTGTTCTTTCTCGGTACCGTGCACGTCGATGAAATAGCTATTGCGGCAGATCTCATCCTCGAAGCTTCTGCGTTCAACGTAATCTTCTACCGTGAGGACATAGTCACCGGTAATGCGGCGTGATTCGCGAGTGCCCATTAACGTCCCCGTACTCATAATGTAGGCGTTGCTGAAGCCAGCCGGATGCTCGACAGCCAGCATGTCCCGGTAAGCCGCTGCCATGCGCCGGCCTTGAATCAGCGCACGGGAAACCGATTGCGAATCCGTGTTGTCAACGCCCCAGAGATGGCCGGCATTGAATCCGACCGCGCGAGGCGCGACGAGGTTGTTGCATATATGAGTATCCGGGATCAACGGATAATTTCCCGATCTGACTACTTCGTGAATCGGGCTACGCGGGTTGCCTGCGTAGAGAAGCTGTCCATTCAAATAGGCATACTCATCCACATTGCCAAGGATGAAGCAATGCGTGGCAGGCTGAAGATCGCCCGTCATCTCGTCTCCCTTGTGGTACTCGGCGCCCGCCCAGGCCGCAACATCGCCGTCGCCTGTGCAATCTATATAGACCGCCGCACGGAATGCCTGCAATCCACTCTTGTTCAACACGACCAGCTCCGTGATATTGCCTTCCGCATCCGTCTCCACTTGCGCGAGCGAGGTCAGGAATAGTACGTCTGCACCTGCCTCTGTGACGAGATCGTCATACACAACTTTGAGCTTCTCTGGGTCGATCGGAACCCAGTCCATCGCTTCCGGCCTGACATGAGGCATCTGAGCCTTCAAGGTCTCGAAGACGCGGGCGGCAAGGCCCCGGTATACCAACTTCTCCTTATCGGAGAATGGGCACCAAGCCGGAACAAGGCCGGAAGTGCCCATGCCGCCAAGGCTGCCCGTGCCTTCAATCAACAACGTGCGCGCGCCTTCGCGAGCAGCGGCTGTCGCAGCGGTACAGCCTGCCGGCCCGCCACCGACGACGATGACGTCATAGGACTCGTCTAGCGATATTTCTCTTTGTTTCATTAAATAACTCTTCATGTATATCATCCTCTTTTCGGCCTGCGCATCCCTGTTCACATGAATCGCACCGCATGGTTACTTGCTATATTTTTATTGTAGCAACCGAGTTCCTTCATGACGGTATAGGTTTCATACGTGTTTTCGTGTATTATTTTGACCTTGCCTACGAGGGACAGGTGGATGGAAGCGTGCTGACACAACAAATAAACCAGGCTGTCACTGTTTTCAGTGTGCAGCACTGGTTGGAGCATCTGACAAATATTTATACGAATACGTACGGTGTGTGAATAGGGGGCTCACCCTTTTTCCATACTAAGGAAAAGCGAAGCTTTTCGCTGAAGGGAGTACGCTTACGTGACTAAGACTTCCAAACGACCGATCAAGCCTCGACGCTTGCCATCCATACCGATACTGACCGAGAAATTTCTCCCTCAAATTGTTCATATGAAAAAGTGGCTGAAGCGTTCCGCCGTCCTGTTCGCTATCTTCGCTGTGCTTGCCTGCGGTCTGCTTATTTTCTTGCGAACGCAATCGCTGCCGGCGGCTACCGTCAGTCAGACGTCGCAAATGCTCGACCTGAACGGCAACGTGATCGATACGTTCCACGCGGGAGAAAATCGACGCTCCGTTAAGCTCGAGGATATTTCGCATTACGTAATCGAAGCGACGCTCGCGATTGAGGACCGGCGTTTCTATGACCATAGCGGCTTCGACGTGAAGGGTATGGCGCGAGCCGTCATGGTCAATGTGCAAAGCATGTCCGCACGACAAGGCGCCAGCACGCTGACGCAGCAGCTCGCGCGGAACTTGTATCTGACGCATGAACGTACGTGGCAGCGCAAGATGAAGGAAGCTATGTACACGGTGCAACTCGAAATGAACTATTCCAAGGACGAGATTCTTGGCATGTACTTAAACCAAATTTATTACGGTCACGGCTCCTACGGCATTGAGGCAGCTTCCAAAATGTATTTCGACAAGCATGCTTCGGAGCTTTCGCTCGCTGAAAGCGCCATGCTCGCAGGCATTCCGAAAGGACCTAAATACTATTCGCCGTTTCTCGATATGAAAAACGCGAAGGATCGGCAGCATGCCATTCTCCATGCGATGATGGAGGGCGGAGCGATTACGAAGGAGCAGGCCGACAGCGCCTATGCTGAAGTATTGAACTTCCAGTCGCTTGAAGCCGGGCAGAGCGAAGGATTCGCCCCGTACTTCCGTGACTATATCCGTTCGGTCGCGATCGATAAGCTTGGGATCGACGAGCATCTGCTGAACGAAGGCGGCATAACGATCTATACGACGCTCGATCCAGAAGCGCAAGCAGCAGCCGAGGATGCGATCAAGAAGACGATGCCATCCAAATCCGAGCAGCAAGCGGCGCTCATCGCTATCGATCCGCGCAACGGCTACATTAAGGCGATGGTCGGAGGACGTGATTATAAGACTAACCAGTTCAACCGTGTATTCGCGCAGACCCGTCAACCCGGTTCATCGTTCAAGCCGTTCCTGTACTTAACCGCTCTGCAAAGCGGTTATATGACGCCGGTGACCCGGTTCAAAAGCGAACCGACCATCTTCACATTCGATGAAGGGCGCAAGACGTATGAGCCGCATAATTATAACGACAAATATGCGAATGAGTTCATCGACATGCGGCGGGCGCTCGCCGGATCAGATAATATCTACGCTGTTAACACCATCATGACCGTCGGGGCAGACAAGGTTATCGATACGGCAAGGAAGCTCGGCATTAAGAGCAACATGCAGCCCGTGCCTTCCCTTGCGCTCGGAACGTTCCCCGTTAGTCCGTTCGAGATGGCTTCGGCTTACGGAACGTTTGCGAATGAGGGCGTGCATACCGAGCCGGTCGCGATCATCAAAATTGAAGATCGCAAGGGCAACCTTATATATGAAGCGAAGCAGCAGAGCCAGCAAGCGATATCGCCCGCCGAGGCTTACGTAATGACCAGCCTAATGGAGAGTGTTTTCGACGAAGGCGGCACCGGCTACCGTGTTTCTTCTATAATAAAGCGTCCCGTCGCCGGGAAGACGGGAACAACGGCTGCCGACGCATGGCTGGTCGGCTACACGCCGGAGCTTGCGACCGCGGTATGGGTCGGTTATGACAAGGATCGCACCTTGTCGGTGGCTGAGGCGCATCTAGCTGCGCCGATCTTCGCCCGGTTCACGGAGCAGTCGCTAGCTGCTGTACCGCCGAAGATCTTCCCGATCCCGGCGGGCGTCGTGAACGTCTACATCGAACCGGAGAGCGGCAAGCTGGCGCTCGACACTTGCCCGACCCGCAGACTGGAGACGTTCATTAGCGGCACGGAGCCGACGGAAGTGTGCGGAGCTCCTGCATCCGCTGGCCAAGAAGGCGGCACAGGCAAGGACGACGGCGCTGGAGCGGCGAAACGCCAATCGTGGTGGCAAGACCTTAAGCGTTGGTGGACGGATTAAGCTAGCGTGCAGCTGGCAGTACAGTTAGCTCAACCCCTGATCGAAACACGATCAGGGGTTTTTAATGAATATATGTCTTGTTAGGAATAGTCTCGTTGCATATTTTGCAACAGAACGATTCGCTCGTCCTCCAATTGACCATCCCGCTGCACTTTATGCAACAGATAGACCCATGAAGCCCATATTCTGCAACGACCCCGCAGCTCCCCATTCATACGGCTTTCTCTCTCTGCTTCGCCCTTCAATCCCACCTCTACTGCAAAAACGCCGGCATACGCATCGCACTATCGGCATAAACTAATTAAGATACTCCCGCTCCTACAACATATGGACGGCAACGTCATACAACCGCCATATTTCGTGTTTATTCGATAAGTGCAGATGGTCATTTTTGCGTTTTCAAGTCTGCTAACCCCTGATCTTCGTTTATTTTTGACGGAAATATGATGAAAAAGTGAATTTTCTTTGAACAACACAGACATATTGTGGTATAGTAAAAGCAAGTAAGCACTTACAATGACTCGGGAGTGTTGAATATGACGACGAAAACTGCATCAATCAGCCACGCGCAGCCAACTAAATCAGATGTCAAACGTCTTGTCAAAGCAATGACTGCCATTGCCTGGGGTATCCTCGGTATCGGCTTTCTGCTCTGCCTCGTTAATCTTAGCCACTTCAGCGATCAAAATGTCGGACTTATGGTCGGCATCGGATTTCTAATCGGCAGCGTTCATATTTATGTCATCGGTACGGCAATCGGACTCGTTCATGCGCGTCTCAATCAAGATCAGACGACGAAGGATCATCACGATCCGCAGGTTTGAGCTCCATAAGCAACATGAATTAGAAGCTTAACAACCAGAATACCGGAGCGAGAAACTCCCTTTCCTATGTTGAGCTTGCCAGAGGGCCACTTTCTTCCTTGCGAAGAAGTGGCTCTTTTGCGTTATAAAACCAATTGAAAGCACTTACATGCTGGTTAAAAGTAACTGGTGTCTAACAGGTGAACTTTCTATTACGGAAAAAAGACGAATTGTTGACGTAATTGTTAACCATGGAGTATTTGTGCTTCATATCTGCTATCTTAAGCGTAAGCAGTCATTTTGAGGAGTTGAATCGTTATGAGACCGTTTATTCGCATGCTGACACCTGTACTCTTGTTGCTGATGGCCGTCACGCTCTCCGGCTGCGGCGAGCAGTTCATTGTACTCGATCCGAAGGGGCCAATTGGGGAATCCCAGAAGGACCTCATCTATTTATCCACTATACTATGTGCGGTCATTATCGTACCCGTACTGATCCTAACGGCGATCATTGTATGGCGGTATCGCGATAAGAAAGGCAGTACGGCTAAGTATAGACCGAATTGGGAGCACAGCACGAAGCTCGAAGTCGTCTGGTGGAGCATCCCGATTGTCATTATTATCGCGCTAGCCGCTGTAACCGTGAATTATACGTATAAGCTTGAGCCGTCCAAACCGATCGCTTCCGAGAAAGAAGCGATTACGATTCAAGTGACTTCGCTCGACTGGAAATGGTTATTCAAATATCCGGACGAGAACATTGCAACGATTAACTATGTAAAAATTCCAGAGGATGTGCCTGTACGCTTCCAGCTTACATCCGATACGGCGATGAACTCGTTCTGGGTTCCGCAGCTAGGCGGACAGATCTACTCCATGTCGGGCATGGCGATGACTTTGTTCCTGCAAGCTGACGAGCAAGGCAGCTACTTCGGCACCGGCGCCAACTTTACGGGTAAAGACTTTGCACAAATGACGTTCAAAGTCGATGCAACGACCGAAGAGGATTACAACGCATGGGTGCAAGAAGTGAAGAACACTGCTCCGGCGCTTACAATGGAAGGCTTCGAGAAGCTCACCGAGCCGAGCACGTCCGAGACACAGCTGTTTTCCAGCTTCCCTGAAGGCTTGTTCGACAAGATTGTTACGCAGTACGTAGAGGAAGGCAGTGCGGGCGGTCATCATCACGGTGCCGCTGCAGAAGACAGCGAGACGGATACCGCATCCGCAAAAGATGCGAACGATGACGCTGACAGCACAGATATGGATCATGAACATATGAACCATGAGGGGCATTAACCCCTAAGCACAATTACATTAATGTAGGAGGTCCCCTCATGTTGGACAAAATAAAAGAGTTCGCATCCGAGTTTTTCGTTACGGGCGACCCGCTTATTCTAGGGGCGCAAGTATCGATAGGACTGTCGGTCGTGGCGATCGTATTTGTACTCACCTTTTTCAAAAAATGGCGCTGGCTCTGGACCGAATGGCTAACGAGCGTCGATCATAAGAAAATCGGCATCATGTATATCATTGCCTCCATCCTCATGCTGTTCCGCGGCGGCGTCGATGCGCTGCTCATGCGGCTTCAGCTCGCTGCGCCGCAGCTCGAATTTTTAGAGGCCGAGCACTATAACCAAATTTTCACGACGCATGGCGTTATTATGATCTTGTTCATGGCCATGCCGCTTATGTTCGGCTTATTCAATATCGTCGTTCCGCTCTTGATCGGCGCGCGCGACGTCGCATTCCCGTTCCTGAACTCCCTAAGCTTCTGGATGTTCTTCTTCGGGGCAATGCTGTTCAACGTATCATTCATCATCGGCGGTTCGCCGGATGCGGGCTGGCTCGCTTATCCGCCGCTATCCGAGCTGTCGGGCAGTCCCGGACTCGGCCAAGACTTCTATATCTGGGGTATTCAAATCTCCGGTATCGGCTCGCTGGCAACAGGCATCAACTTTATCGTTACGATTCTGAAGATGCGCGCACCAGGCATGACATTGATGAAAATGCCAATGTTCGTCTGGTCCGTCCTTTCTTCGTGTATTACGATTATTTTCGCTTTCCCGATTCTAACCGTAACGCTGTTCCTGCTCTTCATTGACCGTTACCTCGGCGCGCATTTCTTCACGCTCGACGGCGGCGGCAACCCGATGATGTACATCAACCTCATCTGGATGTGGGGACATCCTGAAGTATATATCGTTATTTTGCCGGCATTCGGTATTTTCTCCGAGGTTGTATCGGCGTTCTCGAAGAAAAAGCTATTCGGCTACAAGTCGATGGTATTCGCTCTTATGTCGATCAGCTTCTTCTCGTTCTTCACGTGGGCGCATCACTTCTTCACGATGGGCTCCGGCGCGAACGTCAATGCGTTCTTCGCCGTTACGACGATGCTGATCGCGATCCCGACAGGGGTCAAAGTATTCAACTGGCTATTCACGATGTATCGAGGCAAGCTAAGCTTCCCGACGCCGATGATGTGGTCAGTCGCATTCATACCGTGCTTCGTTATCGGGGGCATGACCGGGGTGCTGCTGTCCGTAGCGCCTGCGGATTTCCAGTTCCACAACAGTTACTTCCTGATCGCCCACTTCCACCAAGTATTAATCGGCGGCGTCGTATTCGGTTACTTCGCAGGGCTATACTATTGGTGGCCGAAAATGTTCGGGTTCAAGCTTCACGAGGGACTCGGCAAATGGGCATTCTGGTTCTGGAACATCGGCTTCTATGTCTGCTTCATGCCGCAATACGCGCTTGGCCTCATGGGCATGACGCGCCGCGTCAACACGTACGACTTCGATATGGGCTGGCAGCCGCTTAACGTCATCTCTACTGTCGGCGGTTTCTTAATGGGTATCGCGTTCCTGTTCCAAGTATGGCAAATCGCGCACAGCATTAAGTTCTTTAAGAAAGTCGACAATGGCGACAACTGGGACGGCAGAACGCTCGAATGGTCGATTCCATCGCCTGCGCCGCTCTATAACTTTGCAAGAATACCGCAAGTACAAAGCCAGGATGACTGGTGGGAAACGAAGCAGCGCCGCGCTGCCGGCGAGCCTGAACCGGCGCCTGCGCCGCTTGAACCGATTCATATGCCGAAAAACTCGGGCATTCCGTTCATTATGTCCGTCTGCTGGTTCGTATTAGGCTTTGGCCTTGTCTGGGATTGGCTCTGGATGGCGATACCTGGCTTCATCGGCATCGTAGTCTGCTTGCTTGCCCGTTCGTTCACCTACGACACCGACTATTACATTCCTGTCGATGAAATCGAGCGCACGGAAGCTGCTCTAAGGGGGGCAAAATAATGGCACACGCGATTTCAAAAACAGCGGGAGCCCATGGCGGCGGCGGTCACCATGACGAGCACCACGGCCATGACCATCACGATCAAGAATCGATGAAAATGTTCGGCTTCTGGCTGTTTCTTATTACAGACGTTATCTTGTTCGGCACCTTGTTCGCGACGTTCGTCGTGCTGCGCTTCAATACGGCAGCAGGACCTACGCCGGGCGAGCTGATCGAGCTGAACGGCATCATTATCTCGACCTTCATCCTGCTTACGAGCAGCTTCACGAGCGGTATCGCCGTGCTGGAGATGAACCGAGGCAACAAGCGCGGGCTTATTCTATGGCTCGCTATTACAGCGCTTCTAGGCGCATCGTTCATCGGCTTGGAGGTTACCGAGTTCATTCATCTCGTTCATGAGGGAGCGAATATCGGCACTAGCGCCTACTGGTCGGCATTCTTCACGCTTGTCGGCACGCACGGACTTCACGTCTCGGTCGGTCTCGTCTGGATGGTTGCGCTCATGCTGCAGCTGTCACGCCGCGGCATTACGCCGGTCACGAAGCGCAAGGTCGGCATTATCAGCTTGTACTGGCATTTCCTTGACGTCGTATGGATCTTCGTATTCACAATCGTTTACTTGATGGGGGTGATGTAGGATGGCGAATCATAATGCGCACGATGTGCAGCATGGCAACGGCGAGCACGGCTCGCATGAGCATGGCGGCACGATGAAGTCCTACGTCATCGGCTTCTTGCTCTCGATCGTGCTTACGATCATCCCGCTTGTCGTCGTCATGAACGACTTGCTGAGCAAGTCCGGCACAACGTTGCTTATCCTTATCATGGCGGTGCTCCAATTCGCCGTTCAGCTGTTCTTCTTCATGCATATCCGCGATGAAGAGAAGCCGCGCTTCAATCTGATGGCGCTCATCTTCGGCCTAGTCATCCTGCTTACGATCGTCGCAGGTTCGATCTGGATTATGACATACAATACCGTTGCTCATTAAGAGCAGCGCATAGGCACAATTGAAGAGGCTGCACATAAGTTCGCTTATGTGCAGCCTCTTCTCTTTTTTTTTACAACTGCTGTTTGGATTTCATTCCAGGTTTCGTTTATTAAATGAAAAGACAGTGACCATAGAAGGGATGATCGAGATGTCTGAAACGTCTAATCAGCAACCTCTTAATGCATTAAAATGCGTGTGTTCGAACTATGTACCGGTCAAAGACCCGTTGCGATCGGCGGAATGGTGGCAACGAAATTTCGGCCTGGCGTATGCCGTGCCATACAATCCGGCCGAGTTCCAAGTCATTCTTAAGCTTTCCGATGGACAGTGGCTTCACTTGGTGGAAACCGACGGAGTTATTGATAACCAATTCCCTAATAAGACAGGTTATGAAATGTTCAGACTTACGTTCGAGGTCAGGCAAATCGAGCAGCTGTATGACCGTCTGCAGAAAAACGGCGTACGTACGGCGGAGCTGGAGGATCGAGGCAACTGCGGCATTAACTTCGTGTTCTACGATCCGGACGGCAACAAATTCGATGTCAACGAAGTTGTCCATATCCATCGAACGCCGGAAGAAGCGGAGAAGATCAAAGCGCATCTCTTTCACATGGCCTAACGAATAAACGAATAAGGGCTGCCTATGCGCACGGCAGCCCTTATTATCCATTCAGCACAATCAATTGGCCAGCGACTTGCTGTTCATCATTTTATACATGAAGCGTTGAAGCTGCTTTTCCCGATTCACTCTCATTTGGAGATGGTCAAGCGCTGCTTTGGCTCTATCCCTATACGCTTGGTCGCCGAACATTCCATAAAGACGCATATAATCGTTGTATTCGTCCAGCCATTCGTTGACGTAAGAAGCATTCATATCCATCCCTCCATCAGCTCAATGTCTAAATGATAACGCTTCACTATGAATCTATTATGAGTTTAGGATAAAAGAATCGTAAATATTCCTTATTTCGTACCGTCCGAAAAAAAAATACTCGCACTCCTTGGGGAGAATGCGAGTTCATTCGAAGCTATACCGTAATGGCATCGATCTTCACTTGCGGTGCATTGGCGCATTTCTTGCACACTTTAACCGCTTTATTGCCGGATGTCGTTCTCGAATAAAGCAGCTTGATTCTCGTGCTGCTGCATGCCGGACAAGTACCGCGTCCACGCGTAGGATCATTCCAGAGCGCCTTGCCTCTTTTCGTTTTGGCCATTGCCTATTACCCCTTTACAGACAGATGCGGGGCTTTGCCGGGACAGCCCGGAATGCTGTTCGGCACGCTTCCCTTGCCTCCATTGTAGCGGCGCGGCATGCTGTCCGAAAGGGAATAAATGGTTTAAATCGAATGCGGCTATGAACCAAGCCTCTCTACCAACTAGTAACCACGATGCTCAACCTCTAGTCCCTTCGGCAGGACGAGCGTGAGCTGCGAGTCGTATGTATCGGTAACGAGACCGCCGTCTCTGCGATCGAGCGTGCCGATCATAATATAGAGCGTATTGCCGACAATTGTCGTCTGCATCAGCTCTTTGTCCGGTTCACTTATCGGTTCGGCAGACCAATAGCGAATCTGTCCGAATAGCTTCGCCTCGCGCGTATCCGACTCTCCAAGCACAACCCCGCCAATCGATTGCACGATGACTTTGTTCACGTTATCCGGCACTTGCAGCGAATGCGGCTTCACGAAGACCGATCGCTGCGTCGTTTGCAGGCCGCGTTGCAGCTCATCGAATAGGCCAGTAGACATCAGCAGCGCAAGACCGAGGCTTGCAGTGCCAATAAGGCCTACAAAGAACACGCTGATCCAATCATATCTGACGATGGCAAGGTCGCTTCCGGAAAACTTCAAATATAATAGCAGCTCCAAGCCAAGCAAGATGAATACGATCGGCGCAACCCATAACAGCATTTCATAGGCTTCAATGTCCTGCCAAAGCGATGCGGCAAGCGCCGCGCCAATCAGCATGAGCGTAACACCCATCGACAGGGAGCCTACTCGCCAAGTACGAATCCCTCCATCGGGAAGGGGACGATTCAACGTATCTAACGCATTCATTGCATGTCCTCCTCTTTATTGGATAAAGTTGGCGGTGGTGGTGGCGGTGCCATCGTCTCATGCCGACCCTCGGAATAGGTTTTACCGCCAAACACAAGCCGCATGCCGACGATAATCATAACGAAGGCAACGACCGCCGTCGGAATCATATATTTCAGTTGCAAGTATTGGGTGTAAATTTCGTTGGAATATCTCGACGCCACTTCCGCAGCTACACGGTCAAGCAAGTAATACGCGCCGAAACCAAGCAATGCAAAACCGAACCAGCGTTGGTACGGTACAAGCTGCGTCAATACAGGCTCGTCGCTAAGCGTCTGACGCTCGTAGCGCGACGTCTGCTGCAGTGCATCAAAGAATGCGAAACACCAGAACAAGGGCAATAAGAAGAAGAACAATGACAATCTGAGATTGTCCATAATGTAGACGGTAAGCAGGAAGCCGCCCATCAATTGCAGACCGCGCTTCTGAAGACCGAGATACAGATGGCCTGCTCCAGGGAAAATCGATAACGCAATCGCCAGCACCTTGCTTTTGCGTCCCGAAGCGATATGCGCCTCAAGCTCCTCGAACACCGCGCGATCCTCCATACGCTCTCCGCGCTGCTTCGCATGAAGCTGCTGAATCGCATCAAACAAGCTGTAGATCCAAATAATCGGAAGCCCTAGTAGGAAGATAAGCAACGCTGCCTTGCCCATTACAACGCTTAGGAAGACGATAATCGCGAACAATCCGATAAATGAAATGAGCAACGTAATACCTCGCTGCATCAGGCCGAGACTCATATGACCAAGACCAGGCAAGAAGGACAGCAGAATCGTCCTCGTCTTCTCTTGCTGCTGTTGCTGCTGCATATGATACGCCTGAGCCTGATCATACGGATTGAAGCTTGATTCTGCCCCTCCTTGCCCCGGATACGAGCCAAGCATCGGAGGCGCTGCGGGCGAGCCGGCATTCACTCGGCCCGAGAACAGCGTTATAAGCATATCGAGCATATTGACAAACCAGCTGATCGCCATAATAAAGAATCCAAAGAAAGCGAATTCCTCATCCAAATTGTTCGTTATGCCAAATAGGAACATGAAAAACATAGTTCCAAAGAAAGATCCTCCATATAACACAAACCGAACAGGGCGACCTAAGTAGCCATGGCCCACTCCCGGTATAAACGACAGCCAGAATGCAGCTAACGCGCTTTTATTCATTCTAAATTCCTACCTCTCTGTTCATGGTACTTCCTTGTATCTATCTTCATCGAGCCAAGCCATACATTCGCTCTTGCTTACTTGTACCTGCTCTCTCGAATCCCATCCAGCCAAGAGCCCGTGCGATCAACCATACGATCCGACCATGATTCGGAAGGCAGCGACGGCAACTGCTCTGTTGCTTGGGGAGGCCCAACGACGGCCTCCTGATCCAGCTTGGACAGCTTGTCGGACAGACCGGCGAATGCACCTGTACCCAAAAGCAGCAGCGTAATAGATGCCGCTATCGTATATTGAGCGACCGGATGTTGCAGCCAAGAACGGCGGCGAGCATGGCGAGGTGATGACTGAACAGCCTTGACCGCAGCTGCAGCTTCACTCTCTGCATGGAGCTGCGCAATGACTCGCTGCTCCAATATGTCCATATTCGGCAGCACCAGCTCACTCTCTGCTTGCGTGGCCTGGGCCGCATCCATAAAGCGCTGCAAGCAATGTTCGCATTCAGCCAAATGCCCATCAACGAGCTCGCGTTCCTGCTCCGTTAGACGATGCTCCACGTAATTCTTCATCGTAGGTTCGGCTACATGCTCCTCCGTCCCATCTGCACCTTCTCTGCTTGCTATGTGCTTGTTCATTCAAAATCCTCCCTTCGCCAATGCTTCTTCATCCAGCTTCGCGCTCGGTACAGCCTGGATTCGACGCTCTTGCGCTCCAATCCGGTTTCGACTGCAATCTGCTCATACGATTTGTCTTCCATATAATAAGCGGTGACAACCTCGCGATAATTTCCTGGCAGTTCATCCACCCGCTCACGAATATGCCGTAAATGTTCTTGTTCCAGCGCGATCGATTCCGCGGCAGGAACATTGCTGTCATCATGCAGCTGCTCCTCGGTCCGCAGGTTCGCCTCGCTCTCGTACAGCTCCTCGGGTTTCCTTGCTCTGCTTCGCTTGTAATCAATCGCGCGATTAACTGCTATTCGTGTAATCCATGTCTTCAAGCCGTCTAATCGGCATTCCGGGAGGGAGCGATAGATTTGAAGGAGCACTTCCTGTGTCACATCCTCCGCATCATGCGGCGAATGCAGCACGGCATAGACGGTTTTGTATATATACGAACCATAAGCTTGTACGAACGGTCGATAATGCTCGGGCCCGCCGCTCTGTACCGCCTTGATCCAATCCGTATCCTGAATGTCGCTCTCCTCCTTCCCCATACAATAGACGACAGAGACTGTCCTATACCCTGCACTATCTTGAAAAAACTTTTTTAGACATAACGATGAAAACCTCACAATTCGCAGTCAAGCTCATCTCTGCGAACAGTGAGGTTCTCCCCATTATAGTTCTTATACCAACTAGAAATTACACCTCAAGCGCTTGCTTGAGCTCTTCCGTCGAACGATTCCACCACTCCGCATTATGCTCCACGAGCAGCTTGCGAAGGGCAGCCTTCTCCACTTCGCCAAGCTCGCCAAGCACGATCCGGCGTTTCAAGGAATAATCCAGCTTATTGACGTGATCGGCGAGAATCTTCCACCCGCGGCGCGCTTCCGTATCGATCCACATCTCGCAAGCCGTAGCGCCTGCATAATAAGCGCCCTCTTCATTGCGATCCACAGCTACCCATACGATCCAGCATTGGCGGCCGTTCGGCGTATCTTCCCGGTTCGGCGTAAACTTAATGCCGCGCTCGATCTTGCTCTTCGCATGCATCGCGCCTACATCGATATAGGCTTCTCCGTTATCAATAATGATGCAGGATACCTGGCTCAGATCGATGGATCCGGCTCCGAAACCTTTATGTTGTTTGTTGCTCACAACGTTGAGCGACAGTTGTTTCTTCTCTTTCTTCTCTGGCTGGTCTTGCTGATTCTGATCATCCATCCCTGCATTCACACCTTCCCCGTACAATAATTACATTTTAGCTAATAATCCTCGAAAAGCAAACATATACATGCTGTAGATGCTTGTCAACGGGAGGGAAACGTTTAATGACTCCACGCAACGTCAAACGAATCTTATTAGTTATGCTCGGAATTGTACTGCTCGGCGTGTCTGTGCAGTACGGCTTCGGGAATGCTTGGCAATCGCAGTATACCTATGCATTAGCTCCCGCGGCGAATGCCAAGCAGCCACCGCCCGCTTCTGCCCAAAAAACGGCCAAGCCGCCCACTCCGCAGCAGCCCGACACGGGTGCAGCGCCTCAGCCGCAATCGCTCAGCAAACGTGTAGTTGAGTACCACATGAACGTCAGCTTGCGCGAGGACGCTCGGCATTTGGACGGCGATCAGATCGTAACCTGGACCAATCCAGGCAAAAAAGCGGTGTCCGAGCTCTACTTCCATCTGTACCCGAACGCTTTCCTGTCTAAGAAAACAACGTTCATGAGCGAGTCAGGCGGCAAGCTGCGCGAGGACAAGGCTACGGCGGACAGCCTCGGCTTCATGAACCTGCTGTCGCTTCAGACGCTTGAGGGGGAGAATCTGCTGCCTCGCCTCCATTACGTCCAGCCCGATGACGGCAACGTCAACGATCTTACGCTGGTCAAGCTCCGTCTGCTGGAGCCCGTTGCGCCAGGCAAGACCGTAACGCTGCGCATGGGCTTCGAGGTGAAGCTGCCCGAAGTGTTCGCCCGTATGGGCTACTCCGGCAACTTCGTCATGGCGGGCCAATGGTTCCCGAAGGTAGCAGTGTACGAAACGGTGGGAACGCGAGGACGTACCGCCGAAGGCTGGAACGTTCATCAATACCACGGCAATTCGGAGTTCTATAGCGACTTCGGCATTTACAGCGTGAAGATTAACGTACCTGAGTCTTATACCGTAGCAGCTACAGGCTTCCAAACGAAGACGGCTGAGGGCAGCAACGGAAGAAAGTCGTATCAGTTCTACGCGGAAGACGTTCACGACTTCGCATGGTCGGCATCGCCCGACTTCGTCTTCGCGGAGGAAGCTTTCTCGGATAAAGGCGTGCCGGGCGTTCGCATTAAGCTGTACCTCGACCCGCTGCATGCCGATCTCCAGGAGCGTTACATGCATGCGGCCAAGTCCGCGCTCTCCAAGTACGCGCAGTGGTACGGCGAATATCCTTACAGCACGCTGTCGATTGTTGTCCCGCCAAAGGGCGGCAATGGCGCGGGCGGCATGGAATACCCGACGCTCGTCACCGCGTTCGCCGCCGAGAAGGCGAATCCCGGCTATGATCTCGAGCGTACCGTCGTTCATGAGATCGGCCACCAATATTGGTACGGCATGGTCGCCTCCAATGAATTCGAGGAAGCTTGGTTGGACGAGGGCTTCACCTCCTATGCCGAGGATATGGTCATGGAGTCCGCCTACGGACTTGAGCCGAACCTCAGGATTGAAGCGAGCTATATGACGGACCCTGCGCCGCTTAAGCAGCCGTCTTGGGCTTATAGCAGCCATAATCAATACGCGGAGAACGTCTATCTGCGAGCGAAGCTTGTCCTTGTCGGCATCCGGCATCAGGTCGGCGAGAAGACGATGGCGAAGATTATGCGGACCTATTTTCAAAAATACAAGTTCAAGCATCCTTCGACCGCCGACTTCCAGCGTGTTGTCGAGCAAGTCACGAAGACGAAGTGGCATGACTACTTCAGCGGGTACGTGTATGCGAACCAAATGTCCGACTACTCGGTCGAATCGATTCAAGTGAAGCCGACCGAACAGGACGGCCAGCAGCTCTACGAATCGACCGTGCTCGTGAAGCGGAACGGCGGTGTAAGCGGTCAAATCCCGATCACGCTGCAGTTCACGGACGGCGCGACGGTGACAAAGCTATGGGATGCCGACGACTCCCACGTCCAGCTTACGCAAGTGCATACGGCTCCTCTGCAATGGGCGATGATTGATTCCGAGCATTCGAACGTACTCGACAATAAGCTCATCAACAACTATATGCAGGCCGATCTTTCGGACAAGACGCGCATCCGGTGGGGCATCAGCGTATCGAAGCTGATCGAGGGACTGTTAGGTACGCTGAGCTGGTAAGTATAAGCGCGCAAGGAGCGATCGAATATGAAAATGTATATGAAGCAAGGTTGGCAGCTTGCGATCAAGCACTTCCACCTCATCATTCTGTTATTTCTGTATCAGTTGCTATGGGGCTTCTTCCTCTATCGATTTATCGATTCGGTCGTCTCGCCCTTGCTGCGCCGGTTTCCAGCTGCATACCCGTCTGATACAGCCGTTCATCTCTTCCTGACCGAGGCGCAGTTCCAACTGCTGAAGACCGACATCCTTACGCCTTATGTATGGATGCTGGGCGGCTTGTTCGCCATCCGCATGCTGCTGACTCCACTGTTCAATGCCGGACTGTTCTATTCGCTGCACCATTCTAGTACCCGAGGCGAAGGCGCTGCCGGCGGCGGCACTAAATTCGTAGAAGGAATTCGCAAAGCTTGGAAACCGGTCATGCTGCTTCACTGGGCGGAGGCCGTGTTAGCACTTGCTCCCGGTTTCTGGGTGCTGCCTCATGCGCTCGACGCATACCTGCAAGGCGGCTCGAACGTCGACCTGCTGCAATCCGTCCTTCCTGGCGCTGGACTATGGCTGTTCTGGGGCTTGCTGCTGCATCTGCTCTTCCTGGCCATGCAGCTTGGCGCTGCCTCAAAAGAAGGTATCCTCCACTCGCTCGGGCGCGCGATGAGGCATATCATCTCCTTCGCTGCCATCTCGCTAGTTATGTGGGCCATCGGAGCCGGATTAGGACTTCTCATCACCGGTGTATCGCTGCTATGGGCCGGACTATTCGCGCTTATTCTTCATCAAGGCTACAACTTGGTGCGAACGCTCGTCCGAGTATGGACCATCGCAGCCCAGTACGAATGCCTGCAATCCAAGTAGCTTCATCACTTTAGCCTGCTTTAGCTCAAAAACCCCCGAATCAACGCCTGTCCTATTATGGCGAATTCGGGGGTTTTTACGTTATCATCCTACTAATGACGGCGACAGCCTTTTTTGCTAGAAAGATGAGAATCCTCTCACCATTAGTACCTTCAGGTCATACTTTACATAATATCCACATAATTAATGAAATCGAGTATCGATTATTTAGTCCCTCGGTCCTAGTTGCGGCTTTATTATTACATGAAAAATGATTATACGAAGCAGTTTGTCAAAAGATTACATGAGAATTATTAGAATTTTGTTAGAAAGGCAGGAGATCAATAAAAAAAATAGAATAATTGTCAAGAGCAAAAACAAACTGCCTAATTTCCTAGCGGAAAACGGGGGAACCACTCTGGGTGAATTGATTCCGACGCCACGGCTATAAGTCATACCGCCTCTGTAGAAGAGGACATCATCGACTTGTTCGTAGCGCCTGAGGAATCATAGGGAACCTTCAACCGAACCCCACAGCTAACCTCGTCGGCACCGGAAGGAGTTTCACAATTGAAAAAGGTTACCGTAATGCTTTTGGGGCTTGCGCTCTTGCTCGCTTTTCAAGCGGGAAGTGTTTTCGCAGACTCCAAAATGAACGGATTTATCAATGATGTTATTGGTACTCCGTACAAAAGCGGTGGAACTACCGCGAAAGGCTTCGATTGCTCCGGCTTCACGAGCTATGTGTTCGCTAAGATGGGCATCGAACTTCCTCGCGTTTCCTCCGATCAAGCAACAGTTGGCACGAAGGTCGCTAAAGCTGACCTGATTGCCGGGGATCTTGTGTTCTTCGACACAAGCGGCGGCAACAACGGCGCAATCTCCCACGTCGGCATCTACATAGGGGACGGCAAGATTGTACACGCTTCGGTTAGCCGCGGCGTTGTAGTCGACAAAATCGATTCCTCTTACTACAAACCTCGTTATGTGACAGCACGTCGCATTCTTAGCGAGGAAGCATTTACAACTTACGCCGACGAAAAATAGTTTCACCCTTTAACAACAAAGCCGCAGGCTGTTCGTCCACTCGTGACAACAGTCTGCGGCTTTGTTATTTTTGTACTTTCTATCTATTACCCGCAGCATCGCGCCGCTGTGATTGCCCTCTACCCAGCACAAGCATTGCGCCCAGTACGAACAGCATGATCAGAACTAGTATGCTGACGTACCAGAGCGTAACCCCTCCGTCATACCGATCCATGAACCAGCCGGTAACGCGAGGGAAGATTGCCCCGCCAAGCCCGCCGCATGCCACGAGCAAACTCGTCGTCCGCTCTGTCATACCTGGGATTAGCGCGTTCGCATAGACAAGCGCAATGCCGAATATGCCCGAGAAGAACAGCCCGCTTAAAGCGACGAAGAAGAGCATCCAGCTGAGCTGGCCCATGAGCGCCATTAACGCGAACACGATCGTTGCTCCGCCAGTAGCGATAAACAAATACTTCGCATACCCCATTTTCTCCGCCAGCGTGCCTGCAAATATACGTCCGAACACCATCGTTGCCCAGAACAGGCTGAGCGCTGCCGCAGCACTTGACTCATCTACCTGCGAGCGCTCAATGAGCAAGGACGGCAAGTAATTGGAGAAGCTCATCTCCATGCCTACGTAGATCATGAAGAACGCTGCCGACAGCAGCAAGAACGGAAGCGCGGTGCGCGGATAACCGAACAATCCGGTTCTTGCACCTGCAGCCCCCTGCTCTAGGCTGTTGCTCACCGCTGCTTTCGGCGGTTGGAAGCCGATCTGCTCGTCCAGCTTGCCGAAGGACATCGTTAGCCACAATACAAATGTAACGCCCGACAGCGCCGCAAGTATCGGGAATGATAACTGCCATACGTTCTGAGCGATCAAATAAGCGGCTGCAACCGGTATAATAAGTGCGCCGACGCCAAAGAACGTTTCCAGCCTGCTCATCGCCGAAGCCTTGCCCTTGGCAAGGTCGATGATCATCGCGCCGACGACCGCTTCCGTCATGCCGAAGCCGATCCCCGCGAGAGGAGCAACGGCCAGCATCCAGCCCCAAGGAAGAAGCAGGCTGTAAGCGGCCTCGCTTAAAGTAAGCGCGCCAAGCGCAATAAGCACCGCGCCCCGCTTGCCTATTCTCGCCGTAATGGAGGGAGCCAGTATGACACCGACCAGGAAGCCGAGAAATTGATTCATAATCCATTGTCCGCCGTCTTTGTAAGTGAGCCCATAATGATCAATCAGCTGCTCCAGTATCGATCCGCCTACCACATGCGCAATACCGATTACCAAGTAAGACAGACAGCCGATCCATATTAACTTCTTCATGCCGTAGTTCTCCTT
The DNA here is from genome assembly GCF_037167145.1 of Paenibacillus sp. YIM B09110. Classification (NCBI taxonomy): domain Bacteria; kingdom Bacillati; phylum Bacillota; class Bacilli; order Caryophanales; family Paenibacillaceae; genus Paenibacillus; species Paenibacillus sp. YIM B09110. Next base: position 52,703 of record NZ_JBANSP010000015.1, read on the forward strand.
ATGTCCGCGCGCCTTCTGGCGCCTATCTGATATACTTAGTCATACGTATCCAACTCATTTGCTCCAACCGGGGGTTATAAGAAATTGAATAATTTAAACCATTCTTCTCATTATAAACGCTATCCAATTCAAATGACCATATGTCCGCTGGAAATACAGCACGCTGTCGAAATATGCAATTGGATTTACGAGCCTCCCTACGATGTCTATCACTGGCCAACTTGGGAGCAAATGCAAAAGGACGAAATCGAATTCGGCGATCCCGTCCTGCGTGCGCAGCAATATATAGCAATCGTTGATGATAATTCGAGACTGATCGGCTTCGCCCAGTTGTTCCCCATGACCGGCGTAACCAGGCTCGGACTCGGACTCCGCCCTGATCTGTGCAGCCGAGGGCTTGGTCCTTCCTTCGCTAAGCTAATTGCGCTGGAAGCGCGAAGAAGAATGCCTCAACATGAGATCGACTTGGAGGTGCTCGCTTGGAATAAGCGCGCTGTACGTGCCTACGAACAGGCAGGCTTCCGTATTACCGATACGTATGCCCGTTCTTCTCAGAACGGTTACGCTGAATGCCATTGCATGGTGTTCGAGCCCATCCAGAGCTAACAGCTCTGAATGCAATTATATCGCTTGCGTGCCATGCTCTATATCTATTACATCTGCGAATAAAATAAGTCCAGGTCCAACAAGCACCGATATCGTCCGAATCCATGCATGGGTATCAAGATCCGTATAAGCTCTCGATACAATCGATCTTCGATCCTCGTTCATCTGTACGATGTTCGGAACGAAGTACGGCCGCCAGCACCAGTTCGCGCCTCGGAATTGGTCCTCGCTCCGCCATGAGCCGTCAGACTCGCGAAAATAGTTCGCAGATAGCTGGATCCCGTCCTGATTGCACAAGTACACGCGGATATAGCTCGTATCCAGCTCCGGAAGAAGCCGCAGAGCCCAATCGTCATTACTTTCCGTAATGCCATCGGAGGTATCCACGATATGCGCGAGCTGCTTCGCAAGCTGCTCGGCCTTGACTTGCCAATCGCGCTCCGAGATGACGTGATGCAGCAGATGCCGCTCCAGCTCCTCGACAATAATTGGAGCGAAGCAATCGGGATCGCGGAAATCCGCCTCGGCCCTCGCGAACATGAACCCTTGCACATAACGCGCGCCTGCTCGAATTGCTCTAGCAAGATCCTCTCTCGTCTCAACGCCTTCCACGAGCAAGGAGGCGCCGATCAGCTCCGCCATATCTGAGAAGGAGCGAAGCACGCCGAAGTAGCCGTCATGCGTTGCGCTCTTCTTAATCATATGTATATCGATCTTCAGCAAGTTAGGCTGAATCTGCGCAATACGGTCGAAGCTGCTGAAACCGCTGCCTACATCATCAATTGCAATCTGACAGCCTTGCTCCCGATAGAGGTCTACAACGGTGCGAAGTACCTCCATTGAGCCTTGGAAGCTCTGCTCCGTAATCTCAATAACGACTTTCCGTGGGTCAATGCCGTATTTCTTAAGCAGAGACAACGTGAACAGCTCTCCGGATTGCTCATAACGATAAATCCAAGAAGGCTTTAAATTAATAAACAACATAGGAGGTTCATCCATTTGACCCAGCTTGGCAAAAGCCTGCTCGCGCAACAGCCGATCCACGAGAATATGCTCCTCATCGGACACTGTTTCATCGCTAAAGAAAGGCCCCAAGCTGCGAACAGAATCTCCTTTTACCGCTCTAGCCAGCACCTCATAGCCCATAATTCTCCGAGTATCCATCGCTATGATCGGCTGATAGTAGGCTGCTAGCTTTTCATCTTGTAGTCCTAGCGCTTTTGGCAGTGCTATTGTAGTGTGACCATCACTCATAGCGCTCTCCTTCATGTTACTCGCATGTTATATTATCTACCATATTAATGAGTATCATTGTAATTGAATCGACATTAAATGTAAAGAAGCGACATATTAACTGCCAATCCGACTATTTTGTCGAATGATACCTCTAATATATAGTAGCAATCTAACAACCATCGGAGAAAAGCTGACTTAGATCAGTCTAACTATGCGCGTAACCTGATTGCTCTGAGATACTTCTATAATATGATGCTTGCTGTTGTAAGTAATGACGCCTTCGGCAACCTTAATTTCTGGATTTTCGCCCAGTCCGAAAAACACATCGTCAGCCAGCGCTTCCATTACCTCATGACGGTCATCCTCATGTAGGGCTTCCCATTCCTCGGTTTCCATCTCAAAAAACGTGTAGCTATTCTCAATCTCTGCCACAGCCTCCGTCAACTCTTTTAAAATATCCGCATATTCTCTTGCATGTCTAACTCCCATGTTCATTACCTGCCTTCTATTATTATTGTCGTTTTGCTCTGCATGTCTTCGACGGGCTTTCAAATCGCGAATGCATATGGACTTATACTCTTATTTTACATCATTTCGACAATATTAAACGTCATCCGCCCCAAATCGTTTCGTTTACTCTAATCTCAGCCCCCCTATTTGTCGATAATAATAGAAAGTAGACAAGCGTAAGCGCTAGAATATTTAATTCGAATACGTACTGGACGGGGTGTATGATGAAAAATTCAACAATTATAGGTATTGTACTAGGTCTTGTCGCTGTTTTGGGAGGTATGGTGCTTAAAGGCGCGCACTTATCGTCTCTGGCCAATCCGGCCGCATTCGCCATCATCATACTAGGAACCATTGCATCGGTTATGATTGCCTTCCCGATGTCTGAGCTCGGCAAAGTAGGCAAACTCTTCAAAATGGTTTTTACCGATCAAAAGCTTATGCAACGCGATCAATTGATCGCTAACTTTATGGAATGGGCATCGATTACGCGCCGCGAGGGCTTGCTTGCGCTGGAAGCGAAGGTCGACGATATCGAGGATCCGTTCCTGCGGAACGGCATGCGTATGATTATCGACGGCAACGACCAGGATTTCGTTCGCGACGTCTTGCTTGAAGACATTTCCGCTACCGAGGATCGCCACAAGGCAGGCGCGCTCATCTTTACACAAGCAGGCACATATGCCCCTACACTCGGGGTACTCGGCGCCGTTGTCGGTCTCGTTGCGGCACTTGCCGACATGAGTGACATGGAGAAGCTGGCCCATGCGATCGCCGGCGCCTTCATCGCTACATTGCTCGGTATATTCACAGGTTATGTATTATGGCATCCAATTGCCAACAAATTAAAACGTTTGTCGAAGAGCGAAATCCAAATCCGCCTTATGATGGTTGAAGGACTGCTGTCTATTCAATCCGGCGTATCGACGATCGCTATTAATCAGAAACTGTCCGTATTCCTCACTCCAACGGAAAGAAAAAAACTGAGGGAGAAGGAGGAAGGCGCCGTTGAGCAGAAAGCATAAGCATGACGATCACGAAGAGCATGTAGACGAATCCTGGCTCATTCCTTATGCCGACTTGCTGACCCTGCTGCTTGCTCTCTTTATCGTTCTGTATTCCATGAACTCCGTTGACGTGAAGAAGTTCGAGGAGATGTCCAAAGCGTTCAGCATCGCGCTTAACACCGGCAGCGGCATTCTCGAAAATCCGGCAATCGTCACGAATGGCGAAGAGCGGCAGAACCAGAAGGAAGATCAGTCCAAGGAAGACGAGCAGAATAAAGAAGAACAAGATGCCCAGAAGCTTCGCGAAGCTGCCTTGAAGCAAGAGCAAGAGGATCTCGAGAAGCTGAAGAAGCAGCTTGACGATTATATCGATAAGAATGGTCTGACAACCGATCTGGAGACGAAGCTCAATATGTCCCAGCTCATGATTACGATCAGCGACAATGCGCTGTTCGCTCCTGCACAGGCGACCGTCAAGCCGGAATCGAGAGAGCTTGCCATAGCCATCGGTAAGATGCTGCAAGGATATCCTGATTACGAAGTCATTATATCCGGTCATACCGATACAACTCCAATTTCGACCATCTTCTTCAAGTCCAATTGGGATTTAAGTTCTATGAGGGCAATTAGGTTCATGGATATTTTGCTAGAAAACAAGCAGCTTAAGCCACAACAATTTAGAGCCGTCGGCTATGGCGAGTATCAGCCGATTGCCGACAATAAGACGGCTGAAGGCAAAGCGAAGAATAGACGGGTCGAAGTGTCGATTTCGCATACCGTCGCCGACCCAACTAATCAGCAAGTCATTCCCGCCGTCAAATAAATACAAAGCCCCGACAAGCTGCTTAATCGCAGCCTGTCGGGGCTTTGCACTTTCTTTCGGAATTAACATAGACAAAGTTACCCGTTTACCTCGTACCCCAGTGTTTGGAATAACATCGACTTCTCCGCCTCCGTTAGATCACGCCACTTCCCGGATGCAAGCCCGCCAAGCTGAATATTCATGACTCGCACACGCTGCAGCTTCCTGACATGATAGCCGAACGCCTCGCACATACGGCGAATTTGCCTATTCTTTCCTTCGGTCAGAATAATACGGAATACGCGTTCTGTCACACGCGTAACCTCGCAAGGCAATGTCATGCTGCCTAGAATACGCACACCTTCCGACATGCCTCGAACGAAGGAATCGTTAATAGGACGGTCAACGGTTACTATGTATTCCTTCTCATGCTTGCCTTCCGAACGCAGGATCGGGTTCACGACATCACCATCATTCGTAAGCAGGATGAGTCCCTCCGAATCCTTATCCAGTCTTCCTATTGGGAATATACGTTCCTCATGTCCGATAAAGTCAACGATATTGCCTTTAATATGAAGCTCAGTCGTACAAGTAATGCCGACAGGCTTATTCAACGCAATATATACATGCCGTTTCTGTTCGCCAATTCGTCGTCCATCTACGCGCACATCATCGCCTAGTTCAGCCTGACTGCCGAGAACGGCTGTCTCGCCATTAATCGTAACCCGGCCGCTATCTACCAGCTTGTCCGCTTCGCGGCGCGAGCAGTAGCCCGTCTCACTAATAAACTTGTTAATTCTCATCTGTATGTCACCTCGCCTGTATGTGCCCTAACTCAGCAATGTCGCCCGAAGCGTAGACCTTCACTTCAGGACTCCGCTGAACGTTTCTATTCTGCCCTTGCCCTTGCCCATGCCGCCCGGCCCATGCGATTCCAGTAGCCCGAAGCATTGCGGCAGCCACAACATCGCCGCGAATCGCCCTATACCTGCGCAGCGGTCCGACCATCGTGAAGCCAAGCGCCGTTGCCAGCCACGTCCCTACCGTCTCTCCTAGCCGTTTCTCCTTCCGGTAGCCAAGCAGCAACGACGGCTGGAAAATATGGAGCAGCGGTATTTCCAGCTTCGCAAGCTCCTCTTCAAGCTCGCCCTTTATTCGGCTGTAGAAGAAGGCCGAGCTCTTGGAAGATCCCATCGCCGTAATAACAGCGAACTGCGATGCATTCACACGCTTCGCATAGTGAGCCAGCGCGAGCGGATATTCCAGATCAACCGTGCGGAACGCTTCCTGCGAGCCCGCCGCTTTAATCGTTGTACCAAGCGCACAATAGACAATATCGGCATCTACGTCCTGCAGCGCTAGATCAATATCATCGAATGATGCTACAATTATGTGCAGCTTTGACCTCACAGCCTCAAATCCTGCCGTTGCCGCAGTATCCAGCGGCCGTCTAACGAGCACGGTCACTTCTCTAGCCTTCGGATCTGCCAACAGCCCTCGAAGCAGCGCAGCGCCAACAAGCCCTGTCGCACCTGCAAGCACACAGCTATAGCCCTCTCTATCGTCACGAGGCTCAGCGCTCATTGCATCCCCTCCCCAGTACTGCGCATCTACAAGCTTTTGGTTAATGATGCTTCTAGTATACCGTCCTCCGTCAAAGGTTTCAAAGCAGGAAGCGACACATGCACCGTTGTGCCCACATTTTCTTGGCTTTGGAATTCGAGATTCCCTTTATGATTCAGAATAATACGCTGGCTGACCATAATACCAAGTCCTGTACCCGATTCCTTCCCTGTGAAGAACGGATCACCGATCTTCGAGATCATCTCCTCCGGAATGCCGAAACCTTCGTCCGTAATCGTAATCGAGACGATCCCTTTTCGCATCGTAATATGAATATGGATCGGCCCGCCTGTCGGCATCGCCTCGATCGCGTTTTTCAGCAAATTAATGAATACTTGCTTCAATTGATTCTCTTCACATGAAACGAGACAGTTATCTTCCGTGAATAGCAACTTGAATTCGATATTGTGCAGATGTGCCTCGCTGTTCATCAATGCAACAACATCATTTAAAATATTGCGCATATCCTTGGTCACAAACTTCGTAGCCTGCGGCTTCGCCAAGATGAGGAACTCACCGACGATCAGATTAATTCGGTCCAGCTCCGACAACATTAGACCTACATGAGACACATTAAGCTGCTTCGTCTGCTGCTGCAACTGGAGAAACCCCCTTAACGTCGTAAGCGGATTGCGAATTTCATGCGCTACCCCTGCCGCCAATTGTCCGACTGTGGTTAGCTTCTCGGAACGTCGCAGCAGCTCGTCCATCTTATTGCGGGAGCGCATATCTCTAGAGATGCTTGCGAAGGCGCGGATAGTCCCATCCGAATCGCGGATTGGCGATATGGTGATACTTACCGGGATCAGCTCTCCCGACTTCGTCATTCGCATGGTTTCCTTGGCAGGAAGAACTCTGCCTGCGATAAGCTGGCTGAGCATGTGCTCCAGCTCTTCGCGGTGCGAATCAGGCAGGATCGGAAATACAAGGCCAATCGCCTCCTCTTCCTCATAGCCGTAAAGCAGCTCGAAAGCACGGTTCACTTGAATGATCGTGCCATCCAGCTCCAAGAGATGGATCGCATCGCTCGTATGATTAATGAAGGACTCCAGATGCTCCTTCATCCGTCTATTTTCTTCGAACGCCTTGCGCAGCTTGTCCATATAGATGCTTAAGTTCTGCGACATCGCGTTTACCTTCAGAGCGAGCAGACCGAATTCATCCTTGCGCCGAATCTGAATCGGCTGATGGAACCTTACGGAGGACACCTCATTAACCTTCCATAAAATATCTTTGAGCGGACGTATCATAACCCCTACAAACCAATAGCTAATTAATAGAACGAGCACCGTAGCCATAGCGGAGTAGATTAACGTATCATTTCGTTTCTCTCCAACGAGGTCCTGAATGCCTTTGCCGTCATAGACGATACTGATTGTATAGCTTCCAAGCTTCTCATTCGAATAATAGCTTCGATAATACGTTTTGTCGTCGATGGTCATTTTGCGAAACACAAACTCACTGTCTCTCGCTTCTTGCACAAAATCGCTATCGTTGGTAGCATCATTGTAAGCATACGTACCCGCCGATATTTCCTGCGAGTTATTATGGAAGACGGTAATCTCTTTAATATTGTTATTTAATTTCTGTACCAAGTCGAACATGTCTTTGCCTTCTACTTTACTCTTCAACTCCAGAGGCTGGCCTTCTGGGCTCGTTTCGAAGGCATCCATGGATACAGCTACCTGTATGGATGTGTCGAGCATTACCTGCTTCATTTCTTCCCGTATGCTGCGTATCCAAGCATATTCGTTCAACATGCTGTAGACAATGAAAATCGAGAGTACAATAAGAGAAATCATAAGTGAAAACTTCATCTTAATCGACAACGATAGACACATCCTTTTGTTCAATAATCATATCGGAGCAGTTCCTAGGAACTATTCCATTAACTAGAAATTTATTATGATCGTGATATCGCATCAAAGTCGATTACTTATAGACAGCTTATACCCACTGTTCACATGAGTTATACACAGAAGTTAATATAATGTGCATAAGTTTGTGGATAACTATTATTTCATCCACAATTCTATCCACTGCATGTTAACAACGGAATATTTGTTCGCAGAATAAACTTAGATAATCGAAAGGAAATTTACCAAAATGATACGAGAACTGGAAGACCAGGCCTGGATGACGGAAGCTATCGCAGAAGCCCGAAAAGCTGAGCAGATCGGGGAAGTGCCTATCGGGGCTATTATCGTTCGAAATAATGAGATTATCGGGAGGGGGTATAACTTAAGAGAGACGCAGAACGATCCAACCGCCCATGCGGAGATGGTCGCTATCCGCGACGCCACAGAACGCATCGGCGCATGGCGATTACTGGACTGCACGCTCTACGTCACATTGGAACCTTGTCCGATGTGTGCAGGCGCAATCGTCCAGTCGCGTGTGAAACGTGTCGTCTATGGCACAACCGATCCGAAGGCCGGCTGTGCCGGAACACTTATGAATCTTCTTCAAGAGCCGCGCTTCAATCATGAAACGGAGCTGACGAGCGGCATTCTTCAGCAAGAATGCGCCTCCTTGCTAACGCAGTTCTTCCGCAAATTGCGGGAGAAGTAATCATCTATTCGATTGCCTGGAAGAACTGTAAGTCAGCTCTTCCCGCTGTAGATATTGCAGTTCTACAATTAATTGATCAGCTTCTTCGCTGATCGCCAGAACGTCGGGGTCAGTCAAGCTGCCTCGTGCCTCAGCCATTTCGTGAAGCTTAAGCCGCAGCGAATGCAATTGTTGCAGCAAATTGTATTTGTCCATATTCGCTTCGGGGCACGCTCCTTATATAGCACTCGTGTGGTAATAGTTCTATTATACTCCTAGACTTTTAAGGAGTTTGTAAAATCATGTCGACGATCACCAGCAATTTTCATTTATTATTCGACATATGCGCTTTATTTTTCACCCTTTAATAGTTCTAATTTCCTATTTCTGTTTATATTGAAAGGAAATCAATTTATAATCATTTACGTGAAAAGCCGATTAAGACGCCTATTATTGCTAATAAATCCATTTGTATTATAAGGAAGTATGCAGTAAAATTATTTAAGCAAATCAAGCGGGGTGTGCCTTTCTATGAACAATAAAGCAGTCATCTTAGGATGCAATTATTATATCGGTCTTAGTACAATTCGTTGCCTCGGCGTTAATGGAATACATACGGTTGCCGTCGATTACACAGACAATCATAATTACGGTGCTCAGTCCAAGTATTGTTCAGAGCGGCTGATTGCCCCTCATTATAAGAATGATAAGAAGGCTTTCATTCAATTTCTGAAGGACTATGCCAAAGGGCAATCCGCGCCTCCAGTGCTCATTCCTTGCCACGACAATTATGTCGAGGTGGTAGATGAATTTTTGGAGGAGCTGCGCGAGTTCTACCTCATTCCGCAGGATGTTCCTGGCATCTACACGAACCTGATGAACAAAGAAATTTTGCACCGTCTGGCGAGCGAGAACGGCGTAGCTGTCCCGGAAACCGTCCGCGTGGACGAAGACCGATTTTTTGAAAAAGTAGAATCGATCTTGAAATATCCATGCGTCGTGAAACCGACTGATTCCCCTTCGTTTGTCGCGAAGTTCAGGAAGAAGCTGTTCATTGTCGATAACAAAGCGCAGCTCGTTGAGGCGCTCGAGAAATCGAAGCAAGCTGGACTTGAAGTCATCGTACAGCGCATTATTCCAGGCTTCGATGATCATATGTACACCTATGACGCGTATTTGAACCAAGATTCCAAGGTGACGAACTGGGTAACTTGCCAGAAGTACCGCCAGTTCCCGATCAACTTCGGCGCTTCCGTCTATACGGGACAGAAGTATGTACAGGAACTGCACGATATCGGCGCTCCATTCCTAGAGAAGATGAAATGGAAAGGCTTCGCCGAGATTGAGTTCAAAAAAGACGCTGATACCGGTCAGTTTTACTTGATTGAGGTCAACGTGCGCATCACTAACTTGAACAACCTGCTTTACAAAGTCGGAATGAACATTCCTTATCTCACATATATGGAACTGACAGGCTCGCCGCAGCCGCCAAGCGCGCTCAAGAAGGACACGAACCGCGTGTTCTGGTATTTCTACGAGGACTTGCTGGCCATCAGAGGTTACGTTCGCACGAAGCAGCTAACCGTCGGCCAAGTGTTCAAGTCGCTGTTCAAGCCCAAAGCACCTGCTATCTGGTCATGGAGCGATCCGAAGCCTGCCTTCGGATTCCTTCGCATGATTACCGGCAAAATTTTACGCAGATCATGAATCGATTCGGACAAAGGAGTGCGTTTAAATGATTCTGTTACGGGAACTACTGACATCCACCGCAACTTTAGATACGCTGCATCCGAAGGATATAACGGTTTCGGGAATTAGCTACCACTCCCAGAAGTGCAAGCCGGGCGACTTATTCGTCGCAATCAACGGCTACCAAACGAATGGCCACAAGTATCTCGGCAACGCGGTTGAGAACGGCGCTGTCGCTGCTGTCGTCGAAGAGTTTAACTTCGATCTCGACATTCCGCAAATTCGCGTAGCGAACAGCCGTATCGCTTTAGCGCAGCTTGGCGCGGCATTCTACGGCAACCCTGCCGACAAGATGAAGATGATCGGCATAACGGCGACGAACGGCAAGACGACAACCTCCTATATGACCAATGCCATCCTAGAGAACCATGGTCTCAAGACGGGGTTGATCGGTACGGTTGTCATCAAAGTTGACGATGTCTCTATCCCGTCGGAGCTGACAACGCCGGAATCGCTTGACCTGCAGCATTACTTGAAGCAAATGGTCGATAAAGGCGTTTCGCATGTCAGCATGGAGGTATCCTCCGCCGCGCTGGAGACTCGCCGAGTCGAGGGCGTCGATTACGACATTGTGACGTTCAACAATTTAAGCCGGGAGCATATCGACTCCCACGGAACGTTCGAGCAATATTTTGAGGCCAAATCCAGCTTGATCACGAATGCGGGCGAGCACAGCTACGCCATACTCAATCTCGACGATTCCTACTCGGCATCGCTCGCGGATAAGACGAAAGCAAGCGTCGTGACGTTCGGCGTGAAGAGCAAGGAAGGCCATATTTATTGCAAAAATCTCGATCTGTCAACGGGACGCGCACGTTATACATACGAGATTGTGAAGCCGTTCCAAGTGGATGGCACTTGGCATGCGGCTGGTGAATTCGATATTCAGCTTGCCGTGCCAGGTCTGCATTCCGTCTATAATTCGATGGTGGCCATTACAGTGTCTCTACTCTGCGGCATTCCCGTAGAAACCATTCAAGCGACGATGCGTACATTCGCCGGCGTTGAGCGCCGGTTCGAGTTCATATATGAAAATGATTTTATGATTATCGACGATCATTTCGCCAATCCAGGCAATATCCATGTCACGCTGGAGACGGTGAAGTTCATGGATTACGATAAGCTTCATCTTGTCTATGCCATTAGAGGCAGCCGCGGACCTACCGTCAATCGGGAAAACGCCGAGACGATTGTCCAGTGGATGAAGCGTTTGGAGCTTGATGAAATCATTGCTACACGAAGCGTCTCGCATGTGACGAGCAAGGACTTCGTCACCGATGAGGAGACGCAGGTATTCCTAGATGTTATGGAGCAGGCGAACATTCGTGTACGGCTGTATGACGAGCTGCCTGAAGCGATTGCTGAAGGACTGTCCCATGCAGCGTCTCGCGACTTAGTGCTGCTGGCTGGCTGCCAAGGCATGGATCCCGGCGCTCAGATCGCGCTGAAGCAGCTTGAGGACAGATCCGCTGCCAATTAATCCGCCGCATGGACAACTAATTCATTTTAAAAGTGGGTAGAGCAATGGAACATAAGAGCTTAGGCGTCATTGGCGGAATGGGCCCGAAGGCAACCTCCGTTTTCTTCGATAAGGTGATTGAGCATACGGCAGCCGACCGCGATCAAGAGCATATCAACATGATCATTCTGAATCATGTGACGCTGCCTGACCGTACGAGTGTCATTCTTAGCGGACAAGGAGAGCTGTTTTTGGAGGCGATCGCGAAGGACTTCAAGCTGCTTGAGCTGGCTGGCGCGGCGAACATCGCCATTCCGTGCAATACGTCGCATTACTTCTACGATCAGATGCAGCAAATGACCACCGTTCCGATTATTAATATGGTCGACGAAACGTTGAGGGCCATTCACGCGAAATACGGCGATAATAGCAAGATCGGCATACTGGCGACCACTGGCACTATTAACAGCGGTGTTTATAAGGCGGGTTGCGAGAGCTACAATATGAAGCTCCATGAGCCGAATGAAGCGATTCAAGAGCTCGTGATGGACATTATCTATAATCAGGTAAAAAGCAATCTGGAGGTCGATCCGGCCGTTCTTGAGGGCATCATTAACGAGCTTGTCTACCAAGAGGGCTGCAACTGCGTCATTATCGCTTGCACGGAGCTGTCGTGCATACCGATTAGCAAACAAACGACGGAGATTAGCATCGACGCTATGCAGGTGCTCGTGGACCAATCGATTGTGCGTTCCGGAAAGCAGACGATTACTGAGATATAACTGAGCGTTAGCGGTGTAGGGTGCGATCCCTGCACCGCTCTTTTGTGTTTGTCGGTCTACTCAACCCACTCACGCACGGACTGCCACCTCCAACTCTCTCTGTAAGATCACATATGCTCTTACAGTACGAACACACTAGCTACTTCACGCTATAAGCTCACTGGTGCTCTTACGGCTGACTTACGCACGGACTGCCTCCTCCAACTCTCTCTGTAAGATCACATATGCTCTTACAGCACGAACACACTAGCTACTTCACCGCTGTAAGGTCACTGGTGCTCTTACGGCCCACTTACGCACGGACTGCCACCTCGAACTCTTGCTGTAAGAGCACATATGCTCTTACAATACCAACACACTAGCTACTTCACCGCTGTAAGCTCACCGGTGCTCTTATAGCTCCCTCCCGAACGAGCGGCTAAGGCATACACACATGAAATGCGCACATATCTGCTTTTTTCGGTTTTTCGTTGCATTTTCATTGATACAGTTGATACAATGTATGAAGGTATTTCAATTCGGCTCTGAAGAAAGGAAATCCATGTCCACATATCCATATTCCCGTATCAAGGAAGATATTAAGAAACGAATACTGGAAGGCGAATGGCTTGGCGATACGAAGCTGCCATCAAGCCGCGACTTCGCCGAGTCGTACCAATCAAGCGTGAATACGGTAGAGAAAGCGATCAAGGAACTGTGTGCGGAAGGGCTGCTGAAGAGGGACAAGCGACGCGGCACGTTTATCGAGAACGGCGTCTCCTCGCCGCTCAGCCAAAGCCGTTCCGGACTCATTGCCGCTTCGGTCGTCGGTATCGATAACCCGTTATGGGCATCCGCGCTTCGAGGGATCCAGGACGTGCTTCAACTGCGAGGGTATCACCTGCTCAGCTATAGCGACGACCGCAACCTCGACAAGCTGGAATCGCTTATCAAAGGAGCGGTCGCCAAGCGTGTAGACGGCGTCGTTCTCAGCCCCATCTACGATCAGAATCATGAGGAGCGCAACCAAAAGCTTTACCGCTTACTGAAAACAAACGGCATCAAGGTTATTTTCCTCGACCGCTACATGTACAATAGCGACATCCCGTTCGTAACGAGCGATAACGCGGCAGGTGCTTATCAGCTCACCAAGATGTTGATCGAGAAGGGTCATCGCCGCATCCTATTCATCCGCAACTCCGAACTCAGCACGTTTAATGAACGGCTGCTTGGCGTGAAACAAGCTTTTCTCGACTCGGGAATCGAATTCGCGCCCGAGCTGGATATACTTCTTCCGACCGCCTTCGAGAACTTCGCCGATGAATTCGAGGCGTACAGCTCGCGCCTTGCTTCGCTCATTACAGAGAGCGGCTGCACAGCGATCTTCTCAGCCAACGACCAGATCGCCGAAGCCGCAATTGCAGCGCTAGATAAGCTGCAGCTGCGTATTCCCGAGGATATCTCGCTCGTTACCTATGACGCTTTAAACCTCAACCTTAAGCTGAAACTCGACATTACGGGCATTAATCAACCCTTCTACGACATGGGGCGCACCGCAGCGCAGCAGCTCATGTATGTGCTCGAAGGCAAAGATCATCTATCCGTGCTTGGACAAATATGTAAAGGCGAGATCAATTACGGCAGCTCGATAGGCAAAGCACTGCCGCTGGAATCCATCGTCTAATTTCACCCCTTATACGGCTTGGCAAGAAGAGAGACTGAACCTGTTCAGTCTCTTTTCTCTGTGTCATCTGTATTAATTATTAACAAAATATTATTTAATTATTGACACAGTGAATAAACGGATTTATGATAAGGCTGTAAATTAACACAGAATATTCAAATCTGTATCAAATTTATTGATACAGACGCCGACGAGAATCGAGCTGCTACCTTCAGCAAACTTCAACTAATGAACGCAATCGATGATGCAGGCCTCAGTTGTAAGCGCTATCGTCTCTATCTATACAAGACGAAGCCTTCAATATACTATTTTCACTAAGGGGGTAACGCAATGCACAAGCGGTACGGAAAAATAGTGGTGGTCTTGTTCGTATTCATCCTCATGACAGCGCTTGCTTCGGCATGCAGCGGAGGATCGAATAAGGGCAACAACGAGGGCTCTTCAGGAACGAACGAGCCCAAGCAGACAGACGAAGCAACCAAGGCGCCCGACTCCGGCAAAAAAGAGAAGCTCGTCTACTACGGGTTCTCGGAATGGGTGGCCGATCCGAGCATCGCTCCCGTCTTCGAAGAGCTGAAAACGAAGTTCGAAAGCGAAAATCCCGGATACGAAGTGGAATTCCAAAGCGATCCATGGGGCGATTGGGAAACGAAGTATAAAGTGATGTTCGCAAGCGGCAACGCGCCTGACGTATTTATCGTCAACAACCCGGACTTCCCGACATTCGCGAATTCCGGCTACCTGCTCGACCTTGGCCAAACGCTGGGCGACGCCGCATTCACAGACTTCTTCCCAGGCATTCTGTCCATGTATACATGGGACAACAAGCACTTGGCGCTTCCGTACACGACCGACGCACGCGTCCTCTGGTATAACAAGGAAGTGTTCAAGCAAGCCGGGCTCGATCCGGAGAAGCCGCCGACAACATGGAGCGAGCTTAAGGAATATGCCGCTAAGATTACAGAAGCAACGGACGGCAAAGTAGCGGGCTTCGGCATGGACCTCGGTCTTAAGGAATTCCCGACACAAAGCTTGTTCACCGCTTCCACCGGATCCATTATCAATGTGGACGGCGGCGCCATTACGCCTAACGTCAATACGCCGGAATTTAAAGGCTATCTGCAACTGCTTGCCGATATGAAGCCTTCTTATGAATCGGATTACGCTACGCTCGATCACCTTAAGCTCGGCACGCTGTTCGCACAGCAGAAAGTAGCGATGGTCATTGCGGGTACATGGGTAACCGATCAGAACCCGGATTTGAAAGCAGCAACGTTCTTCGGACAATCGCTTGTTCCGAAGATGGATGCAAGCGCTCCGGACGGCTCGTTCGGCGGCGGCTTCGGTATCGGAGTCTCGGCTAGCTCGAAGCATCCGGAAGCGGCTGCGAAGCTGGCGCAAATGTTGACCTCGGTCGACTTCAACGCACGCACGATGACCGACGTACCGGCGAACAACGCTTCGCTAGCGGTGTCGAAGTTCGCTACCGATCCGGCTTACGCGATTTTCAAAGACCAAATTAAATTCGCAAGACAATCGCAGCCAAAAACGCTTTACTACAAAGAAATCGACGCAGCTGTCTACGACACGGTGACAAAAGTCATCATCGGCGACCAAGCGGTCGACCAGGCTGTCAGCGATCTAGAGAACAAAATCAAAGAAATAGCAGCGCAAAAGTAACCGGCTAGGGCAGGCAACGCAACCCGCGGACACCTGCCCTCTTGGTTAAGCCGAAGTTCGGGAGATATGCTTATGACAGATAAACGGCTTCTACGCAAGTTTGTTCCTTACCTCTATTTATTGCCATCGCTAGTCGTAATCGTAGGTTTACTGGCTTACCCGTTATTTTATAACCTATATGTCAGCCTTCACCGGTGGCAGCTTAGCAAGCCCGATAAGCCGTTCATCGGACTCGATAATTTCAAGGACGTTATTACAGACGATATTTTTATGAAAATATTGCTTACGACAATGATATGGACAGTGTGCGGAGTGCTGCTGCAGATGGCAGCCGGGCTATTATCCGCCCTATACGTGGACGAAAGAAGACGAAGCAAAGGCATTCTGCGCTCCGTGCTTCTGCTCCCTTGGGTGCTGCCGGGCGTCGTAACCGCCTTAATGTGGAGCTGGATGCTCCAATCGGATATGGGCATCGTGAACGACATTCTCCAGTACTTGCATCTGACCGATAAAAATATTTCGTGGCTGGGCCCCGACCGGGCGTTATCCACCTTAATTCTCGTCAATACGTGGAAGGCGTTTCCCTTCTGGTTCTTGATGCTGCTTGCATCGCTGCAGGACATTCCTGACGATCAGCTGGAAGCGGCGAAGATCGACGGCGCAAGGTGGTTCAGTATTGTTCGCTATATCAAAGTGCCGCATCTCATGCCGATTATCGGCGCGACCGGCGTCATTACGACGATATGGACGCTCAATTATTTCGACCTGATCTGGGTAACGACCAAAGGCGGTCCGATGGATGCGACCTCCACTCTACCGATCTACACGTACCGGCTGGCATTCGAATTTTTTGACTTCGGCAAATCGTCGGCCATGGCGCTCATTAGCTTGGTCATTATCGGAGTGATCTGTTCGCCGTATATGCGGGCCATGCTGAGATCAGTGAAGGAGTGAGCGTGAACACCATGAAATCGTCTCTTAGAACCGTTATAAACGTTGTTGTTATTGCCGCTGTAATGCTCGTTATCTTGTTTCCCCTCTATTGGCTGTTCGTGACGTCGACGAAGCCGTCGGAGGAAATATTCCGCGATCCGCCTACGATGCTGCCGGAGCAATTCACTTGGGAGCATTACGGCAATGTGTTCCGAAGCTCGGAAATTCCGACCTACTTCATGAATTCCGTCATCAATACGGCAGGTACGGTGCTGATCGTGCTAGTCATCGCAAGCTTTGCCGCCTATAGCATGACGCGTTATGCGTTCAAGGGGAAGCTTCTCTACTTTACCGTTATTTTATTCGCTCAAGTGATGCCGCTAACGACGCTGATCGTTCCCCTGTACATCATGTGGGGCAAGTTCGATATGCTGAACTCGCACGAGAGCATTATTTTGACCAACAGCGCTATTATGCTTCCGATGGCGATTTGGCTGTTAACCGGCTATTTCAAAAGCGTGCCCAAAGATATCGACGAAGCCGCGACGATCGACGGCGCTTCCTCGCTCGGTATTTTGTTCCGCATGGTTATTCCGCTTGCTAGGTCCGGTCTCGTGGCGGTAGGGCTGACCGTCTGCATTACGGCTTGGCAGGAAATGCTGCTCGCCATGACGTTCATCAACTCTGACGCCATGCGAACGCTGCCTGCAGGCATCAATACGTTCATTACGAAATCCGGCATTCAATGGGGACCGCTGAATGCGGCGGGAATCGTGACGACGCTGCCCGTACTGCTCATTTTCATCGTGTTCCAGAAGGCGCTCGTTAGAGGACTTACGGCGGGAGCGACGAAAGGCTGACCTCCCCGGGGTCCACACACTTATCTGCAATACCGGAGGCGTTAATTATGTATGCAAAAGAACGTTTTTATCATATAGCCAAATGGATCAGGGAAAAGGAACGACTGCTGTACCGACCGCTTCGGGAAGTGAAGCTCTCCTACTCGCCAGCGGATCAGTGGCTGTCGCTTGAAGAGGCGCTGGAGCTAACATATAGCGAAATGGCTCCCGGCATGCAATGGGGAACGACGTGGCAATACGGCTGGTTTGGCGGAATCGTCGAACTGCCCGCCGAAGCAGCGGGGCATCGTGTTGAACTGCGGCTCGCGCTCGGTTCGGAGAGTACCGTGTATGTGAACGGCAAGCTGGCCGGCGCTATCGATCTGCAGCACAAGACCGTGACGTTGACGACGGATGCAGCGGCTGGCGAGCGGTACGCGATTATGGCGGAAGCTTATGCCGGTCATGACCGCGAGCTTCCCGTCTATAAGCAATCCTGGCTCGTTCGATCCAATGAGGAGATGTATCATTTTTTCATCGATCTGGAATCGCTGTACCAGCTTCGGAACCTGATTGACCCGAAGACGCTCAGAGCAAGCGAGATCGACCAGGCGTTCGAGCGGCTAATCGCCCTCATGGATTGGAGCGTCCAAGACGACGCGCTGGAGGCGATGGCTCGCGCCGGACGTGACGTGCTAAGGCCGCTGCTCGACTGCGTGAACGGATCGACCGCGCCAAAGCTGTTCATGATGGGACAGTCCCATCTCGACATTGCTTGGCTGTGGCCGATCGAGGAGACGAAGCGCAAGATCGCGCGCACGCTATCCAATCAGCTCGCTCTGCTGGAGCAGTATCCGGAATATCGCTACGTGCAGAGCCAGCCTTATTTGCTGCAGCTGACGAAGGACTTATATCCCGAGCTGTTCGATCGCGTGAAGCGGTACGTCGCAGAGGGCCGGATCATTCTTGAAGGCGCCATGTGGGTAGAGCCGGATGCGAACATCCCGAGCGGCGAAAGCCTAGTTCGCCAGTTCTTGTACGGAAAGGCTTTCCTGCGTGACGAGTTCGGCGTCGATAGTCAGATGTTATGGCTGCCCGACGTCTTCGGCTATTCCGGCAACCTGCCGCAGCTGATGCGCAAGAGCGGCGTCCGTTATTTCGCTTCGGTCAAAATGTTCCAAACCTACGATAACGACGGCGATCCATTCCCGTACAATACGTTCGCATGGGAAGGCATCGACGGCTCGTCCGTTCCCGTTCATCTGCTTGATTACGGTCCGTTCCCGAATCCGGCGGACGTTAACTTCGCCATGCTCCAGTGGAAGGACCGTACGCAGACGTACGGCATTTCGACCCGCCTCTCGCAATTCGGCTATGGCGACGGCGGCGGCGGTGCCAACCGCAACGACTTGGAATTTTTGCGGCGCATAAATGACCTGGAGGGCGTACCGCGAACGGCGATCAGCTCGCCGATCGATTACTTTGAAGACCTGGAGCAGCGCGGCATGCCAGGCAGCCGTTATGTCGGCGAACTGTATTACTCCGCGCATCGCGGAACATTCACCTCGCAGGCCGCGATGAAACGCGGCAACCGCGCCGGCGAAGCAGCGCTGAAAGAAGCTGAGCTGCTCAGTACGCTTGCAGCTCTGGCAAGTGCAGGCCGAACCGCTTATCCGCTCGCGCAGCTAGAGGAAGCATGGAAGAAGCTGCTGCTCCTGCAGTTCCATGATATTTTGCCGGGAACGTCCATCGAGCGCGTACATGAAGAGGCTAGAGGAGGTTTTGCAGATATGCTTCAGACTGCTCATGAGATAAGCCGCGAGGCCGCCTCCTCTTTAGTGAAGGGCGAGCCTGATGCGGGCATCACGCTGTTCAACGTGCTGCAATGGGAGCGAAGCGCCCTGATTGAGCTTCCGCAAGGCTACGAAGGCGCTAAGGACAGCCTTGGACGAAGGCTGCCTGTGCAGTCTGCGGACGGCATGCTGTATGCGCGTACCGAGCTGCCGGCCAGCGGTTACCTCTCCATAGAACCCGCTCCCGCGCTGCCTGCTGAGGAAGTGACTTTGCGCGGCGCATGGGCAACGGCCGATACACTCGAGAACGAGCTGTTGCTCGTCCGCTTTAATGAGCGCGGAGAAATCGTTAGCATTTGGGACAAGGAGCGTAGAGAAGAATGGGCCAGCGGATTGTGCAATCAATTCCGCCTATACCGCGATCAAACGTCTAACTATGACGCTTGGGAGTTGGATCGCCGTTATGCAAGCTCCGAGCTTGAGGTTACGGAGTCTGCCGAACTGACCGTAACGGCAAGCGGTCCTTTATTCGCGGAAATCACGATTCGCAGAAGTATGGCGTCGTCTACCCTCGTGCAGACCGTTCGGCTGACTGCGGGCGGCCGCCGCGTCGAATTCAAGACAACCGTCGATTGGAAAGAACGCCATAAGCTGCTAAAGGTCGGCTTCCAAGTGAACGTGCATACGAACGAAGCGCTTCACGAGATGCAGTTCGGCTACGTCAAACGGCCGAATCATTTCTCAAGGCCGCATGACGCCGACCGTTATGAGGTAAGCCAGCACCGCTGGTCCGCTTTCGTCGAAGGTGACCGCTGCTTCGCGCTGCTGAACGATTGCAAATACGGCATGAATACGTATAGCAACGAAATGAACCTGACGCTGCTTCGCGCGCCTTCGGACCCTGATGCGACGGCAGATGTCGGTCTGCATGAATTTACGTATGCGTTCCATGTCTGGAACGAAGGCTTCGTCAGCAATCCGGTCATTCGTGAAGCGTTAGAGCTGAACACGCCTATTCCGCAAGCGGCCGGTGCAGTTGGAACGTTCTGCGGCTTGCTCACATCGTCCGATCTCAATATCGTCGTCGATACGGTGAAGATGGCCGAAGACGGCTCCGGGCATGTGATCGCCCGTCTGTACGAGTCCAAAGGCATGTCGGCGCGCAGTACGATTTGCTTCGCCTACGGTTTCTCCAGCGTCCGGGAAACCGATTTGCTGGAACAAAATGCAGGCGATGAGTTGGCTGTGAACGGCCCTTCGGAGGTCGAGCTGCGGTTTACCCCGTTCGAAGTGAAGACCATTCGAATCATCCCGCTATAAAGCGATCACTTGCGCCTCCAACTTCACCCATGTTAAAATGTGAAGTGTTGCGCCCGTAGCTCAGCAGGATAGAGCAATCGTTTCCTAAACGATGGGTCGGGGGTTCGAATCCCCCCGCGGCGCGCCATCGGTATAAACCGCGTCATTACCACGTTTGTCTACCGTTGATTGTGACGGAGGGCATACGTAAGGGCAACCGTTTACGGACGAATTTGACGTTAACTATAGCACGTAAAAAGCGGCCTCTTACGAACATTTCGTAGGAGGTTTTTTCGTTATGGACCCGCGTAAAGGACGGTCAATCGTAAGGAATCAACGAATAGTCGCGGAGGAATCACGGGCTGCGCTCGAATTGGACGCGGCATTCGATATTTTTTATAGCGCGAAGAAGGCGGAAGGTATACGCAAGAAATCGTTAGAGGACGAGTACGTTAATAACTGGCGCTTTTTCCGCGACTGGTTAGACGCTGAGCGGCCGCAGATCACGTCAGCTGACGAAATTACCGTGACGGTTATGCGCGACTTTATGAATTACGTTAGCACGCGGCCGAAGTATAGCGGCGTCCATAAGCGTGAACAAACAGATGTCACCGTATCACCTTATACAGTCGCGTACCGGATACGTACTTTACGTACGATATTCAATTTCTTATCAAATGAGCGCTTGATACCGGTTAATCCCGTTGCCAACTTAAAGGAGCAACGTTTTGACCGCGAAGAAAAAGAAACGTTTTCGGACGATGACGTCCGGCGATTACTAGCCACGCCGAATACGGAAACTTACGCCGGCTTCCGCGATCGGACGCTAATGATGACGCTGGCCGACTGCGGTCTGCGCATAAACGAGGCGGTACAGTTAACGACCGAATTTCTTGACATAAAGGGCCGCTGTTTGAATCTGCCCGCGTGGATGAACAAGAACCGCAAGCCGCGCGTCGTGCCGATATCGGCGGAATGTGCTCGCGAATTGTTGGCGTTGGTAACGGAGAATCGACGCTATTTCGATACGGACCATATTTTCGTTGCGAATTACGGTGAGCCACTTAAGGCCGACCATTTCCGTAAGCGTCTGAAACAGCACGCACTCAAAGCCGGCGTTGATAAAGAGCTCGCACATCCACACCAATTCCGTAGCTACTTCATCACAACTTTTCTACTTAACGGAGGCGACTTATTCACGCTACAACGTATAGTCGCGCACGCTAACATTGAAACAACGCGAGGCTACGCGAAGGTAAACGACGGTCACGCGGCGCAACAACATGCGCAATTTTCACCGTTAGCACGTCTCGGCCTGACACGCGTAGGCAAGCGCCGTTAAGACACCGCGGAATAAGACGTCATCATCGCGCGTCCTTATTCCGCTGTTTTATATCCGCCAGCACCTCCGTTATCGAACGCCCAACCCTCGCCACCTGCCGCCCCTTCTCCGCTTCATACCGCGCCCCGACCATCGGCAGCGCATCGGCAACGAACGGCGCTTCGTATTCGCCAGCCGCGTTCAGCCATACGCCGATATACTGAAACCGCTTCGTAGCCTCGAACGCGTGCTGAGCGTCGGCAAATGTACGGCCGAGATACGGCATTAACCGCTCGTACACGCCGGCGTTCGTATTCTTGAAAACGTGCCAATTCGCCGACGCCGCGAACATCATATCGACGAAGCCGCTGTAACGTTTGAACTGTGCGAAGTGGTGAAATATGATAACGGGCGCCAAACGGTATTTCGGTCCCTCCGATAACATCCGCTCCATGAAATGTACGAGGCCATCCGATAGAAATTGGTGCGGTTCGTTGAGCACTAGATACGTTCCGGCACCGCGGCCACCTAGCGCAATCTTCGCGAGAAACGTATTTAGTACGAGCCAATATGCGATGATCTGTACGGCGCGCTCCGATACTTTACCGGTCGGCACACGGAACAGTACGACTTTTCCTTCGCTGATCCACCGGAACAAATCTACGCGCTCATCCGGCGTCTGACAGAATAGCGGCCGCAGAAACTCGCTGTTCATAATCTGACCGATCCGCCGCGCAACCGGTGCGTACTTTTGCGCCTGCATGCCGTCGGACATCTTATCGTAGTCGCGCCATATATCGACGTCGAATAACGCCTCGTTACGTTTGATGGCCGCCGCCCTGTACGTTTTCGACGTAAACATATGCTTAATCGCGAGTATATCTCCGCCGGTCATCTTCGCAGCCTCACGTAAATAGTCCGCCGTCTGCAGGTGATCCGCGTCTCCATCCGCCAGCAAGAACGCCGTTATCTCTTCCGCTATCCGATCGGCTGCAATACGTTTATCCGTTAGATTACGCATCACGGAGTCGAGTCCGAGATAGACCGGATTCTCCGTATCACCGAGATCGATGTCGATTACGTCGGCTGTCGGTATATGGTCGCGTACAGCATCGCTCATGCCGCGATGTCCATTGCGCTCGTCGATGACGTCGATAATGACCGCGCCGATTCCGTGTTTACGTTTCGCCTCGACTACGAGGTTGATTACGTGCTGATCCTTGCCCATACGCGGCGACCCGTTAACGATGCGCGGTGTAAACAAGAAATCTACGTCCGCCGTCGGAATGTGAACGTTATGAACCGCGCCACGATCCGTGACAGTACCGGCGAGGATACCGCTGTCGTCAAGGAATACGCGCGGCATTTCCGTTTCGACACGCCGGTTCGCCGCAAGCACTCCGCTAAACTCCGCCTGCAATTCAGCCGTAGGAAGCTGCGTTAATTTGCCGAGCTCATCCACGCTCATTAGCGACGGGGTCCACTCGCGGCGGCTTCGTATATTAACGCGTACCGATTCGAGCCGGTTATCGCCCGCCAGCCCGCCGTATGCGCCCGCCATTGACCGCGCCAACATGCCGCGCTTGACCTCGTCGGCTGCCGTGACTGCGTACCGGATCGACGTTTTGAATACGGGCAGGTTGCGCTTGTTTTTCGTCATTGCGGAGAGATCGCCGTTGACCAAAAGCTCCGCGCGTTCCGGATTAAGAAACGTTGGCCGGTCCGGTTTGGGACGCGTGTTTGATCCGTGAAAGAACGTCTTTTCTACGCCAACCATTACGTCATCAATCAGCGTTCTGACTTCATAAAATACGTAGGCGCCGGCGTTAACTAAATCGCGGAGAAAGCGTAGCGGATCGAAGCCCGCACGGTACGGAACTCCGCCACGTTCCCACGTTTCCCAGGCGTAGTCGGCAATACGTTTCCACTTTCCGCGATCGACTGTTTCCTGGCGGATGAATAACGTAATCGATTCGTCCGCGGCCAATTCGTTTGTAACGCCGAGTAGATCGCGCACCGGCGTCTGTTGCTCGTTGTAACGAAAGTCTAGCGAAAACATATCGGCGCGGCGGTACTTGAGCGCGTACAGATCCGTGTTATCCGGCGCGACCAATTCAAAGTCATCCGCGACTTCTAGCGTAGACTTGCGCCATTGATCGTGATTGCGGAACTTCGTACGGAACGACTCCGCGAAATCGGCGGGCACTCTTACGTAATATTCGATTGAATCCGCGGCGAGCTTCGTTATCCAATAGAAATGCGCCACCGGTTGCGTTTTTACACTGAACAATTCGTACATGGCGCGTTGGAAGTTGCGTGACGCCGAGTTTAGTACGGTATGATGCGGAATGATGCGAAAGGTTACGTAATCATGCGCCAAATGACGCCGCCCCAAAACGTGATAAAGAGCCGACCTATCCACTTGTTACCGCCTCCTCCGCCAACTATCGGATTGACCATGAGGCCGACCGCACACGTTACGATGCCGAGCGTTATAATTTCGGCAGAGCACGCGTTAATTACGTCAACGAAACGCTCAAGGTACGTAAACAACGTGTCGGTCGCCGGTTTTACGATATACTCCGTTTCCTGTTCGATAAACCTATCCGCGAAGTCATTAATGCGGTCCATTACACTCGGCTCACCGTTAATTCGTATAATCACCGCAACCACCGCCTCACAACGTTTTCAACCAATTACGGATATCGAGCGCGTGCCGAACGATGATGTATCCGATGCTACCGCCCATAATAAACTCGATCGCCTTCGTGCGGTTGCCGAACATCCACGTTACGCCAGCGAATACAATTACGCCTGCACATAACCAATCCGCGATATTCAAAACAGTCGTAAATATCTCCGTCCATGTTGCGTCGCCTGGCGCAGTTGTGGCCGCGAATACCGACGTAGGCATCAGCGCTAAATGTACAGTGCTCGCCGTCTTTGCTACGATACTTACCGTTTGATTACGTTCGAGTGGTATCACTTCTCCGCGCATAAACCCATGCCAATCTAACGCTGCTGTGCGTGCCATACCGGATCATTCCCTCCGTATATTATCCGTTAAATTCGGGCATCCTACCGAAAAAGGAGGCGGTGTAACGTGTTCTTTCTAATCGGTCTCGCAGTCGGCGGCCTCATCGGTGCTGCTACATTTCTGTTCTAAAACTCCGCGGTTCTGCTCGCTCTCTGCGTTCATATGAGCGTACAGGACCGTTTTTACGTATCCGCTAAAGTTGTTCCCGGAGCGCTCCGTTACCCACTCGAATAGTCGGCGTTGCTGCGGATTGTTCGCGTTGAAGCTCACCGCTTTCCGTACGTACTGATCCATCCGAATCGCCTCCGTTCTTCCGTCTGCTATCGCGTTTCTTCTCAGGTTTGATACCGCCGCGCGATTTCAACTCCGCGATTAGTGTCTCGAGCGTATCGACAACGTTAAGCATTTCTTCCGTCACCTCATCGAACTCTGCGGCCATTTCCGCGTAATTTACGAGCATTCCACCGAGCGTTTTTACAGATACTTCCGACGCCATCTGTTTGAGTAGCGTTTTGTTCACCGGCCACCGCCTCCTTCGTAAAACGTTTGATGTTAGAGGTTACGCGGCACGGCTCGGTCAATATTCCGCAAAAATGCGGATAGATGGCGTATAGAATTTAATAGACTCGTCCAAACTCGTAGTATTACTGATAGTTACGGAGGGCTTCCGGATGAGTGGATTGGGAAAGAAACGCAGCAAATACGGGGAATACTTGGACGCGCGGAAGGTCGACCAAGAGAAGATACGCGCGATTACGGGGCTAGGAAAGGATACGTTAACGCGGGTTTGTAGTACGGATCATTTACCAAGCGGAACTACTATGCGGAAGTTAATCGAGGCAACACGGAGGGTGACCGGTGAGGACGTAAATACTAGCGACTTTTGGACGTTCTGAAACGCAAAAAAGAGCGACGTGGACAACGGAATTTTCTCCGTAATGTTCCACGTCGCTCTTTGCGCTACGGGCGAAGGCCCTACGCTACTCCCAGCGTATGCGGCCGGGCTCGTACATAATGCGTGTCCGTATTTATTTCGTAATCGTAACTGTACGCGTCACGCCGTCCCACGCAACGGACGCGCCAATAACCTCGGCGAGCGCGCGGACCGGTAAATTATCTACGTACGTAACGCCGTTTTCGAGACGTCCCTCCGCTAGCTTCTTACCGTTGACGATCACGGTTACTGCGTTAGTTGACGGAGTTGGCGCTACGACTTTACGTTTCAACGCAAATACCTCCGCCAATCCCTCAACGATAGCAGCCGCGCATTTCTTACGGTACGCGCCCGTCTTCAATAACGAAGCTTCCTCCGCGTTCGTCATAAAGCCCGCCTCGACTAATATCGCCGGCATCTTCGTTTTTGCGATTACGTAAAAGTCTTCGCGCTTTACTCCGCGATCCTTACGAGCGGTCTGCGCGATAAGCCGTTTCTGTACGGCCGCTGCCATCTTACCGGACGTTGCTGATGCGCCGTTCGACGTATACGTTTCGATACCTGCCGCGGTACTCCAACCGTCGCCGGCCGCATTTGCGTGTATCGATACGAATACATCCGCATTCCAATCGTTCGCTATCTTAACGCGGTCAGCCAGCGCGACGTCAACGGCGCCGGTATCGTCATGCGAAAATTTAACGGTTACGCCTTCGTATTCGGCGAGGGTGTCACGTACATAACGCGCGACCACGCTATTGAACGCAAACTCACGCATCGAATCGTCGGGACACCGTTTGCCCGCCGTTTGGAGACCGTGGCCGGCGTCGATTACGATCTTCATATTCGTCACCTTCGTTTCTTTCTTCTTCGCGATCAATGCGCAGCCCGTCGCGCGCTCATCAACGTTATTAACAATCGCACCGTCGACGTAGAGCATCGAAGAACCGCCACCGTCACCGTTAATCGCGTCAACACACGCCAGTTGATCGCGCATAACCGTTGCAAGTTCGGTAAGCGTTAACCCTACGTTCGCGACCGTTCGACCATCGGAAATAACAAACACGACGTCACCATTTGCGTGTATACCGATGGCCGTTCGTTGAGCGCGACCAGTTACGATATCGGCGCCTGTTTGGTCATTCGCGACTGACTCCGCAAATACAACCGCACCGTTACGCAATAGGGCCGGCGACCCTTGAACAGCGAAGTCTACTACGCGTCTTTCTGCGTCACCGATCGCGTATTTACCGCTGATTCCGTAAAACTCCGACCGCGCCGCTGTTTTGGGTATCTCCGTATTTGCTACGTTTCCGCTTACGACATTGTATCCGTAGAGAGCGCCAGCACCGAAAAACGGAAAGTTAATCGCGACGTCTGCGCCAGCTTCGCGTGCCAAAACGGACGGCTTCGCATTCGTACGTCCGACGGCGCTAATAACGTACTCAGCCGCGGGCAAGACTACGTATCGGATATCCGTGTTATACGCGCGAATCTTCGTAACCGTAGTCACTTTACGCCGCCTTTCTTCTTCAACACTTCGATTATATCGCGTAACTTATCCGGTAGTGGTACGCCGGCGCGGCCGAGATTTTCCGTTATCGATATGAGTTCATTCGCGATATAGAAATAGACCGCGGCCAGCATCGTAGCGTTGTCGAGTTCGAGCAAAATATCCGCGCGATGTGCGAGTAAAATTACGAGGATCATAAGGCCCTTTTTCGCCGCGCCAATGGAAGCAACCGCGCTATTAAGGCCGCGTCCTTCCGCGATCGATGCGTAGATGCCTGTAATAATATCCGCGCCAATTACGAATAAGAGAAACGTCAGCGATTCGTGCCAGCCGCCGAAAGCGGACGCAATAAAAGCGCCGACAACGCCGACGCCTCCGTTAACTATAAGTTGACCGTTCATATTACGTATCAGCTCCGTTCTTA
Source organism: Paenibacillus sp. YIM B09110 (assembly GCF_037167145.1). NCBI lineage: Bacteria > Bacillati > Bacillota > Bacilli > Caryophanales > Paenibacillaceae > Paenibacillus > Paenibacillus sp. YIM B09110. Next base: position 80,460 of record NZ_JBANSP010000015.1, read on the forward strand.
TGAAATCATTTGGATGAGGACCGTTTCGCGCGCGATTTCGTCAACCTTCGTCTCAACGAAATTATCGATGATTCCGTTGCCGATTTCGGTAGCGAGCGCAACGTCCATCGCCACGAATCCGGACTGCGACGGATCGTGCTTTTGTATTATCGTGAGCTTACCGCCGATGTAAACAAGAATGACTTCGCCGCCAACGGGTGCGTCCGCAAGAATCAGTTCCGGCGATATACCGTTAATTGCGGAGACCTTATCGTATAAAACCAACTCGTAATTCGCACGTTCAGATAGGCGATGAGCATCCCAATCAAATGCATTAATAAAATCTTGGCATTCCGTGAATGTGCGTGTTGAGCCGTACGTGTTCTTTGCTTCTCCGAATAACTGTAGTGCGTTTAACATATGTGTTCCTCCTCTAAGTGAATACATAGTTTGATGGTTGTGGGCTGGTACTGGACGAACTATACCCCATAGCTACAAACATCCTCTTTCCATCTTGACTTGTTCCACTCGCTGTATAGCTTCGACCCGATGGCATGCTTGTTAACGTAGTCCACGAATTAGTTAAAGGTGAATAACCTTCATTTAGACCAGTGGTGAGGGATGTGTTAACAGATGAAGTAGATCCGCCAGCGCATATCAACATACCGTTCATTGAGCCGGACGACCCGAGAAATCGCGCTGTAGTCATTGCTAATCCGTAGCTCCACGAATTACTAACAGGGTCAAAACACCCCGTACCAGCAGAGTTATTAGCGCCACCTGAGATGTACACTTTGCCATTAACAGTTTCGCCAAAAGAGTTAGTTCGAGACATGTCCATTGTAGCGACAGAAGTCCATGTATTTGTGCTAATATTGTACAATCGTGCCGCCGCTCCATCTAAACGAAACAGAGTATTGCTATTAATTGTAGTTAAAATATTGGCTGTACTTGCGAGGCCGGAGAGTGCAGTCCAAGAATTCGTGTTGTTGTTGTATTTTGAAAAGTAGGCGTTAGTGTTCCCAGCGTTTACATACACATCATCTCCAAAAGCAGTACCGCGACCCATTGAAAATGAATAAGTAAAATAGCCTGCGCCCGTGTCCCATGTCAATGTTATTGGGTTGTATCGCCTATGGAGGTTTGATGGCGAACTGTCAGCCTCCCCACCGACAACGTGAATGTACTGGTTAGACCAAGCCCCAGCAGCTCTTACTCTTCCGGAAGGAACAGCGGTCCATGTTTCCCACGCGTTACTAAAGTACGTAATGAACGCTACCCACGCTGAGCCAGTCCAGACCCTACCAATACGCTGTACCCACCCCGAACTCTCCCGAACGTTAATTGCTTTTGGTAACGCCCAAGCGGAAGAATTCTTTCCTCTAATTTGAGGCATTCGCTTCGCCTCCTAGACACTCATATCGATCCATATATCACCTACAGCCGGACTCGAAGGCGCAGTCGTAGATACCGTAACTTTATTCGTAATCTTATCCGCCACTGCCGCGTTAGCAAATGCCGTTGACGCAGCTTGCGTCGTATTCGTACCGACGACCGCAGTAGGAACGGTCGGTGTCCCCGTCAATGCCGGCGAAGCTAACGGTGCTTTCGCGCCAAGCTGCGTCTGAACGGCGCTTGTCACACCGTCAAGATAGCCGAGTTCCGTTGACGATACGTTTCCGATATTGGTCGTACTCGGCAGCGTAACAGTTCCGGTAAACGTCGGCGATGCACTCGGCGCTTTTAGTCCGAGCGCGGTAATAATCGCGGCAATCGTCATTGACGGCAGCGTATACCAGTTCGCCGTTCCCATTACGCCTTTAATTACGTTTGCCAGCTTCGACCACAAGCGCGTAGGTGTATCCGCACCGGCCGCTGCCGTTATCGTATCGTCAATCGTGCGCGTACCAATCACTGTATCGGTTGCGCTATTTGCCGTGCCTGCACCGGTTGCTATACCGTCGAGCTTCGTTATTTTCGTGTCGAGCAAATCGGCGTTTACGTTAAGATTCGCGATTGTTGCGTTATCGGACGCCTCTACTTTCTTTATTCCGCTAGGCAGCGTAATCATTTATGGTCCCTCCCACGTTTCTAAATCTCCGAACGTCAAACTCGCCAGCGCGCCGTAAGCGACGCCGTAGTTCTCGAGCTGACCAAACGTTATATAAGTAAACACATATTCAACCGCAAGGTGAGCCGGTAACACATCGCGTATCGCAGTTTCCAAATCCGATAGATTCGCGGGAACTCCGAGCGTGGAAACGAACGTAATCGTCACCGTGTAAGTCGCGTTATTCTCCGTCACTGTTACGTCGCCATTCGCGTATGCCTCCGCAACCGACTCAATAAGCGCCGGCGTAACCGTACCTACTCCGCGGAGCTTCGATTTGATGACCGCGCGCCGCTGTTCAATCGGTTTCGCTTCGTCTACGGTTACGCCGAATATACGCTCCCAACGGGAAAGCCCCCACGTTGCCGTTTCAATAAACATTTGCGCAAGTACGTCGTATATATCCGCGTTGAGTTTTGCAATCTCAGCGGCTTCACGGTCGATTACGTTAGTCGCGATCGGAATATCTCCGTAGTATCGCGGCAGATAATCGTTCATTTCGCGCTGAATTTCCGTTTCGGTGCGCATTACGTTGCCACCACCGTTCCAAGTACCGCAACTGATCCGTCCGCAATGACTACGTTGCCCGTCCCGCTATTTACGGTGAGCGACGCGTAATCGACTACGCCTGGCACGTCTAGTATGACGTTAGCGATTCGCGCGTACCTTACTGTCGCGTCCGTAAAGGCGAGCGTCTTCAAATACTCCCGCACTCCGGCTTCGATTCCCGTTTTGACTGCCGGTAAGGTTGCGCCCGAACCGAGCGTAACGTCTACACTAACGTTAATCGCGACTTCCGTTGCGGCCGCCACCGTTACCGTCGCGCCAATTGGACACACACTACTGATATACGTCGCTGCTGCCGTAACAACCGCGCTGTCCGGCGCCGTCTTATCCGCGTCTAGTAATACGACTTTAACCGTGCCCGCGCCTGCCCATATCGGATACACCTTCGCGTCAGATACGCCAGCCACCTCGAGCGCCCATTGGCGGTATTGTGCCGCGTTGCCGGACGTTGCTGGCCGCCGTGCCCGTTCGAGGACGCGCGCTCTCAGTTCGTCATCCGTTTCAGCGTCCGTACCGCCGACGAAGTTAAACGCGTTCGCAACAGTAACGACGCCGACTAGATCGCCAACGACCGTATTGGCCGCGCCGATTCCAACGTTGCCGGACGCGCCGGCTTCGGAAGCTTCGGCCGCAACCGTGATCGATCCGCCGCTAATCGTACCGGCCGTCGTCGTTACGAAATATACCGTATCCGCGCCGGTTGTCGATGCGCGCGTACCGATAGGAATAACCGTACCGTTTGCACCGCTGAACGTTAGCGCTCCGATAGATTTCGTAGCCGCCTTGCGTGTGACACCGTACTCTGACGCGGCCGAATCGAGGTAAACGCCGTATGTCGTATCGACAAAGCCGAAGTTGAGCACGTTGTCGAGTTCGATGAACGCGAGCCCTATTTCGATCGATGCCGGCGAAAGTAAATCGTAGGTGGGCGCTCCTTGCCGCTTGTCAATATCGGCCGGACTTGCGTCGAGCATCCGCTGCAGAATCGATGCTTTGGTTTGTGCTTCGTACATTAAACCGTCACCTCCTCCTTAATTGTTCCGCCGCCGACCGAGCCGACATCGAACGTAATAAAACAAGCGTCGGCGCTCCTTGTAATGACGAAGTTTCCGACGCTTGTTATGCGGTCATCATATATGAGTGCTTCGCGTATCATGCGCACAATTTCCGCATCGAATAGCGCGTTGTTAACGTTTTGACCAATTAGCGTATCGATCTCGTTGCCGTATTGATTATCGTAGATGAGATACGTTGTGCGCGCGGTCAGTAGCGCTTTACGTATAAATTGCCGGAGTGCATCGTCGCCATCTACCGTTGAGCGCAGGCCCGTCGTAAACAAATCGTACGTACGGCTAGGCTCGGTAATAACTTCCGCATCTATTACGCGGCCGGCCTCCGGTGCTAATGGACTAAGCGCCATCTATAACGCCTCCTTTGATCCGACGCGGTCGAGGATTACGTAAGTCTGACCGTTGTCTATCTGCGCCACGATAACGCGAGCGCCGACGGTCAACACGGACTTTAGCGTTAATGTCGTATCAGCGCCGGATAACGTAACTGGCCGCGTGTGTTCCGTTAGGTGCTCCGCGATGATACAATCGTCCGCGTCGAGTTCGATTTTCATACCATCGATGAGCAACTGGAAGTTTGGCGCGGCTGCCGTTACTGTTCCGAGGTCAATCTGCGTATCCGTATTCGCACCGACACGTTTTATAAGGCTGCGTAATTTCGACGCCGGGCTACCTTCGTCTACCAGTTCAGCCAATACTTCCAATCCTCCTCTGATCCGCTCTTCTTCTCCACGGGTTCGGCCGGCGGCACGTACTCCAGCGTAGGTAAATCGTCCGTAGCCGATAGCGTTAGTGACATCGTATGCACACCGTTACTGTACGTATGAGTGTCCGCGGATACGTAATAGCTGCCGACAATTCCCGTTATCTCATCGTAGACATAAACGGAAACGCCAGCGTACGTATCGTCATAGCCAAGCGCCGTTATGCTTGCCTCATCGTCGATTACGTTGAGATCACGAAGTAGTTGATTCGCGAGCTGCCGAACCTCTGCCGCCGTTGCTTCGGAATCCGCGGACTCTAAGTGCTGCATAAGTCCGTAACGTTGCGCGGAGTAGCCGTCATTTGCTGCCGCAATAATAGGCGCGTCATCCGTACCGCCGATAACGCGGACCTGATTACGTAACTCCTCGATTGACTGCGAATAAGACGCCGTATGGACGTTCGTCTTGCTCTCGAGTAGATACGTTGCTTTACGCGCCTTACGTTCTGTTAAGTATAAGCGGCCTTCCTTCGCGTCAATAAAATAGCGGCGACCCGTCTTCTTCTTCGTTTCGGTCAACGCGGTCACGAACATATTCCACAACGTCATGTCACGCAGAATAAGCTTCGGAATGACGTGCTTCGTATCGGTAATCTCGCCGACAGCTACGTCAAATTCCGTACATAGCTTACGTATAATCTGCGACGCGGTCATATTCGTAAACTTTCGCGTGTCCGTATTTTTCGTCAGATACACGTTCTCATCGTAGGCCGATAGCGTCATGCTTCCGTCTTGCGCGATCTCCCTGCGGAAGATGATGCCGCGGAATAACTCGGCGCCCTCGGAATAGAAGCGCAGCTCTCGGCCTACTTCAAAATTGAGTAAGCGCGTACGTCCATCGTTCGTATTCGTTAAGGATACGGTTAACGTACGATAAGCCTGCGTGATATCTCCGGACCATTCTACGCTTTGGACAATTTCCTCAACGTAATATTCACCGTTATACAAAACGCGTATATTCATCGCGGAATCACCAACCGTTGACCGGGCCGTATAAGATTCGGATTAGCGCCGATAACCGCCTTATTCGCGTTATAAATCGTCCGCCACTTATCGCCGTCTCCGTATTGACGCGCCGCAATCTTCCATAGCGAATCGCCGGAAACTACGGTATAGTTCGTGCTCTTCGCTGATGTGTCCGGGCGTGAATCCGTAACGGAGGATATCGCGGTCTTATCGGTTTTATACGTCAACGTCCGATAACTAACAAATACGTACTCCTTTAGGTCGATCTCGTAATAGATATCGCCAGGACTACCGCCGCGCTCCGGTTCGTAATTAAACGTGCGAATCGTTACCGCAACGTTAATCGGCGTGCCGGTCACCGTCAGTCGTATCGGATTGCCTGACCGTTGCCAGCGTTCGATTGTTTTAACGCAGTCCCACGGAGCCGGCAGCGGAGTGTACGCGCAATAGGACGGATCGTAATCGCGCGGGAAAAACGACGAAAACGAAAACTCCGATAGTTGACGTTTTCCGATTACGGTATACTCGCCGAGTTGAGCCGCATTAAGGTCCGTATAGCCGTGCGTGTTAGCGATGCGTATATTCGGCGGGCTCACCGGAAGCTGCAAACGTTCAGCTCCATTATTATATGAAAGGTGAAACTCGATCGGATTCGCCATTAATACGCGCCTCCCATGGCATTGTCTGCTCCGTTAATGAGGCGGTAAAGTTCGTCGGCGATGCGGTTAATGTCCGATTCCTCGCGCACAATGAACGTATTGCCCGATACGTTGACGCCCCCGCTTGCACCACCGGAATTGCGGTATTGGCGAGCTTCGCCACGCGGGAGTACCGTTTCATCACGGTGGAGCATCGCCGGCATCGTTTTAGGTACGCGGGAAATGCCTCCGGACTTTTTCGGTAACCTATTAAAGTCCACATAACCACCGTTCGGAGCTCCTGCAAACGTCGTAGGCCTCTCTTGTGGCGCGTTAGGGTCGTCCTTTTTACCGATGTCTATCCCTATTGAACTCCAAAACTCTTTCGTTCCTTTGCCGGACATTATTTCTTGAACGTCGAAAATCCACCCTAGCGATTTACTCTCTCGCATTCCATCTATTACGCCGGACATCAGCCCCCGACCGAGATCGAGCCCAATGTTCGTTATTGTTGGAACGGAGTTTTCAAGTGAGGCGAGTAAGGTGCTTGTGATGTTATCAGAAATGGCAATAAAGGTTTTTTCCCCGCCACTTGACCACCAACTATCGAACACTGATTTAATATCGGCAGCAACAACTTTTACTTTGTCCGCAAAGTTCAGTGCCATAAATTCATCATTCTCAAGGTAGTTCGTGTTTATAAATGTGCGGAGTTTATCCATACTTTTCTTCATAGTAGCTTCGATTTGCGGCGAGTATTTCTCAACCATATTCGCAGCGGCTGTAGCGAAATCCTTAATAATTGGCATCGTCGGAAGTAACGCGGATATCTGCAGAGTTTCGATCGCGCCTTTAAACTGCTCAACCGCTCCGGCTGCGTTATCCATCTTCTTCTTCGCAACGTCTAGTGCGGTCACCTTCGACATTTCCTTACGGAACTCTTTAACACCTTCCGCGCCTTCGAGATACATGATGTTCCCCGCGCGTACTGCGTCAGAACCGAAAATCATTTCCAACGTAAAAGACCGCTGTTCATTCGTTAAGTGTTTAAGAGACTTCTGCAACGTACCTGCGATGTCTTCCATTGATTTGATATTTCCGGCCGCATCGTAAAACGCGTTCGAACCGTCTGCCGTCATGAGGCCAAGTTTGCGGAATAGCTTAATCTGATCCTTCGTAGTCGGCTGCAGATTCGATAGCATCGTTTTCAGCGATGTACCTGCGTCTGACCCTTTAATTCCGTTATTCGCGAATAAGCCGAGCGCGATGTTCGTATCTTCAAACGTCACGCCAACGCCTGCTGCTACGGCAGACACCGAAGCGAGCGCGTACCGTAAGTCCTCGACGCCAGTAGCGGACGCGTTCGCTGTTCCAGCGAGTATGTTCGATGCTTGTGCCGCGCTAATACCGTCTTTCTTATACGCGTTCAGTGCTGTCGACATGATCTCCGCGGCTGCTGCGAGTTCGAGCCCGCCTGCCGTAGCAAGGTTAAGCGCCGCTTCTAATCCGCCAGCTTGTACGGCCGCCGGCGTTAATCCCGCCTTTAAGAGTTCTTCGATACCTTGCGCAGCTTCTAACGCGTTATATTTCGTAGATGCGCCCATCTTAAGTGCGAGCGTCTGCATCTTCGCCATTTCGTCAGCGGTAGCGCCCGTTAGTGCTGCGATAGTCGACATTTGTGATTCGAAGCTCATCGCTTTTTTTATCGAACTTGTAGCGACTGCAACTCCGGTCATACCCGCAGTTAGCGCCGCCATTGCCGCGCCGACGCCGGTCATTTTTGCGCCAAAACCGACTAGACTCGACGTTGCATTCCGTAGTGGACGCGACATGTTATCGATTAACTTAAGATGCGCGACTAAATCAAACGCCATTATTTCGCTCTCCTTTCCGCTGCCTTACGTTCCTTCTCTTCCTGCGCGAGTTGGTGCGCCATCGATTCGTAGGCAAACCGTTTATGTTTCGCGTCCCATCCGTAGACGACGTGTGGCGGTATGTGATGACGTTGAAAAATAACGTGCAGCAAATACGCCTCGTCGTCCGTTTTTAGGAGTTTGGGAAGTCTACGTCGTCCTCGCCGAATCCGCTGATCTCCATAATGACCGCGTTAATCTTCGCAATCTCACCGGCTAGTAGCGCCTTCCTTACGCAGTCAATCGCATCTTCTGCTTCGTAATGATCGATAAGCGTACGGTCAGCAAAGTTAGGCTCAACGCACGCCTTCGCAATCAATGCCGCGCCGAGTTTGTGTTCGTGAACTTGCTTGCCGGCTTTACCGTTGCCAAACGTACATTCAGCCGTAGCGCGTTCGATTGCCTCGCTGTCGATCGCCTTAACCGTAAAGTTGACGCCCAATCGCTTAACCGGAACGTCCTTTGTCACGTTCTTATTTGCGCTTAATAGCGCCTGCAATGCGTTAGATTTCGTACTCATATCGTTAACCGCTCCCTTATTCGCGTTTATTTTCGAAATAAAAAACGGAGCAGCCGAAGCCACTCCGTAGGTCGTTAGTTGTTGCGCAGTTTATCCATGATTTGATAGCCGGTGAAGGTGAATGGAAACTCCAACTCCGCTATCGATCCCACTTCCGAATTGATTAGCGGAATTGAATCGAACGTTACGCCTTTGAGACGTACGCGATAGGTGCCGCCATTGTCCGGATCGGAAATCGAATATATCAATTCCGTAACTAGCGCGGACTTACCGTCTTCTGCGCCTTGTCCGATTTTTTCGATCAACTCAGACGTTACGAGATACCCCGTAAAGTCGCCACTGCCGGAAATGCCTGTTACTTTCTTACCGATCCAGCGCGTGCCTGGGATGAGAACGTCTTCCTTTTCGAAGTCGATCGAAGCATTAACCGCGGTTACATTCGTGAGCCAGTTGCCGTCGGCATCGAATAGCTTACCGAATCGGCCGCTCATAATTTTGTTCGGGTCCATCGTCATTTATTCAGCTTCCTTTCCGTGCGCGATAAGCGCTCCTTATACGTTAATCGTGAAGAAAATGCGTTCCATACTGTCGGTCTCAACGTACGATACCGCGAGAAACACTTTATCGCCGCTTGGCGGATAATTCGGATCGAGCGTTACAATTGGCGCTTCGAGAACGCTGTTTTGCGCGAGCGTTTCGAGGTATTTCGTTACCGCCGCGATAAGCGTCGCGCGACCGTCAGCGTTGTTCTGCAGCTTACCGATGTATGATTCGGACGCGGTCTCGGCGATGTCCGTAGCAATCGCCTGGCGTGCGCGGATTGAACGGATTTTCGCGCCGGACGTCGTGATCCCTTGCTCGACTTTAACGCGGCGTCCATCGTTCGTAAGTACGAGCGAGCCCGCCTGTAGCGCCGTATTCGTCTGCGCATTTGTCAGACGCTTCGTAACATCGGTCGCATTCGTAGCCGCATACGTAATCGACTCGTTGATGGCCGTGCCCGCGATAAGACCGGCAATAAACGGTGCGTATTCGCTGGACGAGTACGGCGTGCTGCCGACGATGCCACCGTTAATCAAGTTAACGATATAGTCGTCGTCGTTTAATGTTGTCCGCGTATTGCCGGCCGCTGGATCAGCGTCAGTTGTCGCGTCGCCTCCGATAACAAGCGTGAAATGCTTGCCGTCCGTACGGTTACCGATGACCCACGTTTTCAGTGCGGCATGTTGCGTCGTATCGTAGTCAAACGCGACGAATACGTTGAAGAACTGCGTATCGAAACCGGTACGCATTGCCGTATAATCCGCAGCGTCCGGAGTTGCCGGCAGTGTGTACGCAATTACGCGACTTGCTCCTCCTTGGAACGCGAGTGTAATCGGGCCGATATTAGCAGTGCCGAATAGCGTAGTGGCCACGTCCGCCGTTTCTACTTCGTAATATTTCTCCGCGGTTGCCGTCCCGCTATATGTTTCGAGTGCCAACGCAACAACGCCGCGTTCGCCTCCGGTGATTGCCGCTACTGCCGCCTGGACAAAGTTAATGTAAATGCCCGGCCGATCAGGTAGAGACGTAGGATTCCATGTGCCTCCGCTCAATGTGACGCCTCCTTATAAATTCGTGGTTACCTCGCCAATCAGCGGCGAAGTTTCTTGCGTGCGCCCCTCGCGGACAGCGGTTTCCAACACACCAATGCACGCGTAGAGACCGTTGTCCGTTTCGAATGGCGCGGAAAAAGAAAACGCCCCAATACGGATAAACCGCGTCGAGGCGTTGATTGGTATTTGTTCGGTTTGGTATATCGCGCGGCTCAATTCGTCCATTCGCGTTAATACGTCCGCCGGCTGAGCTCCGTAATAAATGACTTGGTACGTTCGATCGACGCGCATAGTCAGATACGTTTCCGACACGCGGCTGTCTGTTTGCATGCGTATAACGAACGTATCGGCAACGGGCTTCTTCGGCGGCGTCTGCTTATACGTTGTCGACGGATAGAGTCCGCGGATAAACGTCTCTATCGACTGCAGCTCGTTAACGACCACGGAATCCCCTCCGTCTCAGCGTATTCTGTATCTCGCGTTCGATGGCGGCTGCCCACTTCGCTCCGTTCTCCTCGAGCGGTACGTCGATAAAGCGCGGTATCGTGCCGGGCGTCGACGGTTTGGCGAACGAGTCACCGTGCTTCTGCGGAAATACATCGTGGATATATGCCGCGTAATCAAAGCGCCGACCACCGTTTGACTCGACGGCCGTTGCCGTAATCTGACCGGTCAGCGTTTCGTTGCCGCGCGAAATAAGTTCCGCTTTAATGCCGCGCCGAAGCGTGCCGAATTTGAGCGGTGCCAAGTCGGTTGACTCGCGTTTCCACTCATCAAGCACGTCGTAGATTCCGTTTTTACTACCTTCGTCGATCGCTTGTTCCAGCCGCCGATTGTAACCGCGGAAGAACGTACCAAGTACGCGTTGGCCGAGCGATCTGCGCCCGCCGATGTCTACGTCAATTCGATTAGACGACATTAAACGTACACCTCCGTTACGATTGCAAGGCCCGACAGCATACGTTTAGGCGCGATAGATAGCGGCTTTCTCTTGACTGTCACGTCTAATTCGTTCGTATACGTTATTACGTCGTCATACGATACATCCGCTAATTTATCGAGCAAAATACGTAGGCTTGTCACCGCCTCTTCGCCGGCTGCGTTCGTTACAATTTTCGTTTCCTCGGTTACGCGCGCCTTTAACGTAATTTCTTCGCCCGGCGTCGGCTTTGCCCATCCGTCGAGTTCGGCCGCTTTCGTAACGGTAATCGTCTGCTTTAACGGTACAATTGCCACGTTACATCACCGTCCATTTCGCGGCACGCTTTGAAAGTTTGACGCCATTTTCTGCGCCAATAAGATCGAGCGCTACCTGCGGAATGAACTGCGCTGGATCAACGTCGGGCCCCGTAACGACGCCGTCTTTGAATCCGAACGATGCCGTACCGGTCAGCGCGAATTGGTTAACGCCTTGGCGCGCGAGTTTGTTCGTATCGTTAAACGCCGTTGCGAGTACGTTAGCAAATTCGTATGTCGCTGCGTCAGGTATCGTATACTTCGGATATTTACGGCTTAGCGTACGTTCTGCGACGTTCAACAATCGTAGTTTATTCGCGTCGTCCGCGTCCGTCCAATCCTCGATTACGATACAATACTGCGTGATATACGCTTCTGCGCCTCCGATATTTACCGCCATATTGCGCCCTCCTCCGGTTTATTTGGCGGAGGATTTACGCGGTGCTGGCGCTTTAGGTGCAGCCGGCTTATCTGCGGATTCCTCCGGTTGTTCGTCAGTGATTTCGTCAAGCACAACCTCGTCAATGGACTCCTCTACACGCGCAGCGTCGGTCAACGCGTCAAGAACCGCAATCTCTGCGTCAGACTCCGTAACATAACTACCGGCAGTAAATTTTCGCAATTCGTCCTTTACGTAGAAGCCGAGTTCGGGAAATCTAGATTGATACGTTGCCATTTCTAACCTCCGTATTTAAACGCCCGATACCGTTGAGCAGCGGGCGTTATTTTGTGAAACTGATTACGCCAAGTTTTTGATGCGTGCATGTGCTTTCTCTTGACGGAACTCAAGCGTATATTCACCGACGATGATTCCAGTTGTGCTATCGCCTTTTTCGCCCATATATTTGTGGAAGAATTCACGACCTGCTAGTGGACGGATTGCCGTACGGTTGATGTCCGCGATAATCAATTCTTTCGAATCAAGATTGTTGTTCAGTACGATTTCGAATTGACCGAAATCGGAAACGAACATATCTACCTTTTGACCACGGCTGTTTTCCGCTTGCGTAATTGTGATCTTGTTAGAATCTAGCGCGGAGATAGCACGTTTTTGCTTAGCCGGGACCATTATCTTAAAGTTTCCGCCGGAAGCAAAGCCGCCTTTCTCATAAATCGCTTGAAGGGAATCATTCAATTTTGTACCGTCAACCGCAGCATTAGCGGCATCTGTCACGTTAGTTTGGATAAACGCGCGAATACCTTTCATTTGACGAACCTGCCCGTTTTGGTAACCGATGCCGTTAATCAACGCTTTTTCGAGAGACAGCGCGAGCTCGATTTGTTTCTTTTGTTTCTCGTACTCGTAGAGGTCGCTAATACCGTATTGCGTTACGGCTTCTGCTGTTCCGGAAATCTCAATCGAGTCATCGAAGATTTGCGTGTAGTTAGATTGTGGCGTGCGCGCTTTGAAACGGGCCGAACGTGCGTCAGCGCCTTCCGTACCTTCTACGAATTGAACTTCGATTTTCGCTTGGTCAGCGATAGCAGCAGCCGTAGTGCCTGCGTACCCACGCGTAACAGTCAGTGTTTTAGTCCCAGCATTAACTGCAGAAACGTACAGAAGCTCGTCGCCAATTTTCACTACTTGACCAGTACGGAATGGTTCGGCGTCAACTACGACAACCGACGTATCCGATACGAGCTTGGCTCCATTTACCTTCGACTCATCACCGTAAATTTCGTCTTCGAACCATTGGTGCGATGTTTGAGTAACTGCTTCGCTAAACCCAATCAAGTTCAATAGCGGAGTTTGGTGTGGGTTAAGTCGAATAACCTCGTCAACGATAGAATATTTCTTGCCGATCATGTCTGTAGTGTAAATTTTAGTCAAAGTAATTCCCCCTGAAATATAATTTGGACAAACAAAAAAGACAGCCTACTTAAAGCTGCCTTCACTAAACTTTTATTTACTTTTCAAGCTCGCGTTTTAATTGAGCATAGGCTACACGGTCTTCGAGTTTCTGTGAAATCTGCATTTTTTCTGCAGCTTCCGCAAGCAATTGTTCCTTCGTCTTATCCGGTTTCGGATCGCCACCGCTCGGACCGCCGATATTGCGCGGAGTTGGCTTCGTTGTTTCCGCCAAGTACGGTTTCGCCGCGACTAGCGCTTTAATCGCGTCATCCAATCCGGCCACGTCACCGTCGTCATTCACGCTAACCGACGCCAAGTCGGCGAGTTTGTATGCGTCATCCAGCGCATCGGCACGAATACCTGCGTCCTTCGCCAGCAATCGGAATTCCGTACGGATAATACGTTGATTCGCTGCGGTAGCCGCCTTCGTTGCTGCTTCGGATGCTTCCGTCGCTTTGCGTTCGGCTTCGTCCTTGGCCGCCTGCAATCGTTCTTGTTCCGTCATCGCCGCGGCTTTTCGAGCGTCCTCTTCCGTTTTAAGTCGGTCGCGTTCCGCCTTAACATCGTCGTAGTCCGCGTACTTCTTACGTTCGCGTGCGAGACGTTCCGCAATCTTCGCGTCAAACTCTTCCTGCGTCAGCTCGAGTTTCTTCGGCGGCTCCGGCGTTGGCTCCGGATCAGGCGTCGGATCAGGCTCGGCGAACATTTGCAAATTGAGTTTATGGCGATAATCGCGTTTAATTACGTTTGTCATTCGTGTACCTCCACCGTTTAAAGGCCGTCGCCTATCGTTTACTACTTCCGTCAGTTTAAGGACGTATCGTAGGTCCTCGGACTAGACTCCGCTAAGATTGATCGTTATTTTACCGGAAAGCACCGTCGATACATTGCCGGTTGCGTCCGTTACTTCCGCTTCGTGATAATAAGTTCCGGACAATGCCGCAGTATCTTCGGGCTCTAGCGCGATCACGAATTTACCCTCGTCAGCTAACGTGATGCCGTCCGTTGTATCTTTGTAAACGTCAGGCTCCGCGTTGTATATCGATTTCTTTGCGGCCCATTTTACGGTAGAGCCCGTAAGGTCGACACCGGCCACCGTAACAGTGACGCTCTTCGTGTCACCTGCGAACATTTCGAAGTTTTGGTTCTTTGCCGCCATCTATACTTCACCTCGCAATGCAACGTCTAGGACGCGTGATCCGAGTAGATACACGTTCAACTCGCGGTTACCTTTTAGCGCGATTGTTCCGATTATCGCCGGTACATTCGGTTGCTCAGCATTAAGCGTCTCTGCCGTCAGTACTACGTCATACAAGCGTGCGCTAACGTTTCTACCAACGTTCTCCGCGACTCCGACCGTTTCCACGACTGCCTTGCTCAACGTTTTTCTTAACGTGTCGGTCAGCGTGAGTGAGTCCGCGATTAATACGGCCTTACCGCCCGTTACGTTAATCACGTCATTTGTCGCGAGGATATCCGCTAGTTTCCGTTGTATTTCTTCGCGTTCGGACTCCGCTGTTATGACCGCGTCGGACTTGTTCAGCGTTAGCGCCTTACGTAAAGTATCCGTGATTACGACCGAGTCACTTACGTTGATTGCCTTGCTGCGTTTTGATGCGACCGAGTCCGTAGCGGTAACTGTGTCCGCTAGTTTCTTCGCTGCGTGCTCGGACTCCGTCTCTGATGCGTTAACAACGTCAATTACCGCGACTGATAACCGTTTACTTTTCGTATCCGACGTCGATATGATGTCGGACAATGACTTCGTGTGCGCGACGCCCGAACTTACGAGGCCGACCGCTGTACCGATCGAATAGTTATCCGCTATTTCGGTATCCGTTAACGCGCGACTATACTGCCGCAGAAAGGCGATGTGCCCGACGAAATTCCCTCCGCCATCGTCCGTTCCGAGTATAAGTTCGCCGGAAAACCCCGTAGTGTCTTGTGTGACCGTAAAGTTGCTGTGGAAAACGCCGTTAACGTAGAGCGCCTGTGTAGTTGCGTTGACTCTACGTATCGCTATGAAAACCATCGTGTTCAGCGGAACGGTATAGGACGTCAGATTCTGCGTGACGCCGTCATACACGCGTAGCACTTCGGCGGAGTTCAAACTTATTGCGCGAAGTTCTGCGCCATCACGGTAAGCGAATATCAAGTAGTTCGAAATCGTAGAGTCCGGCATTTTGAACGCAAACTCCAACGTATACGAGGACGGAATAGGAATCCATTTTGGCTCAATTGTTGCCCGAGTAGTCCCATTAAAGTAATAACCGTCAGCTTGTACGGCGCCGTTATCTACGACCAAATTGTAGCCATTAGGGCCTAAGTCCTGCCACGCAGTTGGAGTAGCCCCTTGTTTGCCGTTGTAGTAAAAAACGAGACTGTCTAAGACAATCGTGGAAGCCGCCATCCGTTATCACCTCTAGCTCACCGTTACTTGCCACGTAATCTGCAACGAATCGGCAGCGGCCGTTAACGCTACGGCGCCCGTTAGTTGATGCGCGAATAGTGTACCGCTAGTTGCCGCGCTAAAGAGGCCGGCTTCCTGTACGGTCACGCCCGTTAGTCCTGTAAGCGTAGCAACGTATTGAATCACGTTACCGCTCGGATTGGATCGCGTAACAGCAACGCGCGCATAGCCACCTCCGGATAATTCCGTTCCTAGTGCGGTATCGCCTACCGCTACTGCAGTCGTTGAGCTGCCGAATCCAATGTGCGTTACAAGCGATGTCCCCGCGCTTGCTGAATTAAGCAACGTAGCTAGTGCGTTTTTGCCGACCGTTGTAATGATGTTGTCGCGTTCGCCGCGTTCGACTACTACGCCGTCACGTACGAGTTCCCACGCGATGCGTCCGGTCACTTTTAAACCTTCGTTCATTCTGCGTCACCCTTTCGTTATTTTTGGGCATAAAAATAGCGCCTCCGTTTAGGAAGCGCCTTAACCAAAACTAGTTTTCACAGGGAATATTCCACTTTGCCGACACTCTTCGAGCCTTTTGAGCGCTCTGAATAGGTAGAACTCGTTGGTGTAAATGCCGGGTACGTCTTCCAATACTTCATATTCTCCATTTGCTTTGTTTAAGCGGAGTCGACCAAGGAACTCATCGTTTGGACCATAACCGTACTCAACATAGTCCTCAGTTTCCGTTTTCTTGTATAACAACACACACACAGACATTTCATCAACTCCTTCTCGCAGCAGCTTTTAGTTCTTCAATTCGAAGATTCCAGTCATAGAGTTTATTTGCTTCTTTATGACCTTCCTCGTAATGAGCATTATGTTTAATCATGTAGTTAGATTCGTACAGCTCATGATTTAGAAGCAGTAAATCAACATCATAATGAATACCTTTTGTTAATCGCTGCCAGGCTTGTGTAATTTCATAGTCAGGGTGAAACCGCTCAAACCTACCGTCTTCGCGCGTATGTCGCTTACGAAAGACGTGCTCTTTTACTTGTTGAATGTCCTTCCGGTCCCAGTTAACGTGATTAGCGATTGAATCTACGTCTTTATCGTCGCTATTCGCTATTTCTTCGTGTAACTGTGTCGCGATCTTATCTAATCGATCGTATTCAGCAACGCGTTTAGGGTCCGAAGGTTTGTAGTTAGTTCGTCCGCCGGTATCTTCTATACCAGGATTACGCACCGGACTGATAACGTGTCGACAATTCGGATGAAATATCTCGCGCCGCGGCAAATCGCCGATAAACGGATACGGCCCGTCAGCATCGCGGACTAACTTAACGATACGTCCTTCCCAACGTCCACACGCGTCTTTCGCACCATGCTTCGATATTACACCATAGCGTACGCCTCTCGCAAGAGATTCGTTAATAGTGGCGTCAATTTGCGTCTTCATTGCGCGAGTTCTCGTCACCATATCGACGTACGTCTCGACTTTCCAGCGCCGTCCAGCCGCGTCGACGATCGCGTTATCCGCTGCCGCACCGAGCTCCTTACGTATATTAGCGATTGTATCCGCGTTTATCGTGCGCCGCCCGTTGATGCCTGCCGCCATATTCGCACGCATCGCATCCGCAACCGCCCGCCGTATGGCCGCTTTCGTTCGCCGATCGATATTCTGCGTAACCGCGAGTAAATCCGCGTAAGTATCTTCGGACGTAGACGATATCAGCTCGCTATTGGCGCGGTTAACCGGCGGCTCTTCGTTCTTCTTGCCGAGGCCGAGCGCGTTCAATGCACGGGATACGCCGTTCTTCGCCGCCTTCGGAATGACGCGGTCGACCCAACTACTCGCCTTCCCCGTTAACGACTTGAGGATACCGCCGATTTTCTTCGTAGCTGCGTTAGCGCCGCGTCGGTCTAACGGCATCTGTTCGAGCTCGCGTTTAATATCGTCTACCGCTCCGCCGAATGCGCCCGTTATATCCTTTACGTCGTCCTCGTAGCTCATTCGCTAAGAACTCCGCTATCGACCGTGCCGTTAACGCGTGTATCATCGTCGGCAATGCGCGCCATGATTTCGTCAGCTTGTGCGTCGTCTAGTCCGTCGAGTCGTTTAATCGAAGACTTAACGTCGATTGTCGCTTGGCCGCCGGTCCGGATTTGGTACACTTCGGCTTCCGCCTTCTCGTCGCGCGGTATACCGTCACGCCACGTAATTTTCGGGTAGACCGCTTCGTACGGCTCGTAACCCGCGACCCCTTCGTTGGCGACATTCTCGAGCTGCATCGCAGTCCATAGCGCGTCTCTCACGGCGCAATCAACGTGGTTACGGATTCGCGTCACCTTCGTCAATATCGGCATAAAGCGCGCTTTGATTGCGCCGCCGTCCGTATGTGACGTGCCCGTTCCGCCGACATCCGTAGAGAGCGTTGTGCCGAATAGCCATTGTGGCGTTTCCGACATTTGATACAAGATACCGAGTAGGATATCGAGCTCCTTAAACGCGGACGTCAACTGGCCTTCCCAAACCATATAGCCTGGCGAAGCGTCATCCTTTGTTACCGGAATATACTTGCCGCCCCAACGGACGCCTGCGCTGTCTTCGTCCTCTGCGATGTCAGGCCCGTAGGCAATCGGGTCTGAATGTTTGTAGAGGATATAGTCGATCTGTACGAGGCGGTCGTTAATCGCGGCCAATACGGACTCGACTTTCTCAACGCCGCTGATACCGCGCCAATCGTCATCGGTCGTTTTGTACGGGATGTGATGAACGAGTAGCTGCGGAAGCTTGGTCGGCGTAATATCCGAATCGCGACCAGTCGGCACGCGTTTGCCAATTAAAAACGTCAGCAGCGGATATCCGTACTCCGTAACTACTCCGCTCTCCGTCGTTTCATAGCGCTCATACACGATATAACCAGGTACGTGGCGCTCAACGTTAAGGTACGGTACATCGTGCGTCTTGCTGCGTGTAAGCGCGGATTCTATGATACCGTTCGGCTCCTCGACCCACTCGATCCACGCGATATTAATAGCCGCGAATTTCTTACGTGACCCACGCGATAGTTCCGGAAATACTAGCGCCGCATCTACCGCTTCAATAATCGGTTCGGCTGGCGCGGGCGGTAATGTAATCCCGTCATAGTTCCGCATCAACTCTTCCGTCTCGCTAACGTCTGCTCGCGGTCCGTAATACGTCTTTAAGAACGAGTCGCCGCGGTAGCCTGCGCCTATTACCGTTTCGTGTATCGTCTGCAGGAGATCGTTTTCCTCTACGATCGAGTTGAGACGCGCCTGCTCGTCACTATCGCCGGCCTTACCGCTCTCAAACGTAGGCGGTTCCGCGACCATCAAATCAGCCGGCTTCGTGAGCAGAACGTCGATCAAGTTGACCGCGATAAACAGCGTATTAAGCTGTGGTTCATGCGGCGTTCCGCGCAAGAGTTCGGCAGCACGGTCGTAAATCTCCGCTTGCTTGCCGTTAAAGATTGTCTTGCCGCGGTGATACTTCGAGATACGTTCGATGTCGGCGGCCGGTGGGTACTGCGCGCCGGTCGTAAATAGCTTCGTCAATTATGCGCCCTCCTTTCGTATAATTTTAGCGGTAGAATATCGCCGGCTTCTTCGTTACCTTCTTACGCGCCGATTTCGATGCGCTAACCGCCATTTCGAGCGCATCCGGAAGGTCATCGTGCGAGCCGGTCCCGTACGTTTCGAACTGTTCGAGCAGCAACGCGTGTCGACGTGTAAACTGTATCGTACCGTTCTCGATGTCCGGAATCATCGCTTCTATCCGCAGCTCTTTACGTGACCGTTGGTGAATTTCCTTGACGCGGTTGTTCGCGGGATAGCCGGCGGACCGTAGCGCTTCTTTCAGCTTGTGTACGAAGAACTCCTGCGCTGCTTGCGATTCGGCCGCGATCTTCTCCGGCTGATAACGGAGTACTTTTTCCGTAATAATCCGCATGAACACGTCCGGATGTACGCGCTCACCCCACGCATCTATAACGAAAACAGCGCCGCTCGCTCGGTGTTTGGCTACCGTAACGATGGCGCTATAGTCACCACGCGTTTTCCCCATCGCGAAGTCGACGCCCATATAAACGTCGTACTCAGCGGTCAGGAAGTCGCGTGGCCTTTCGTCCCAATACGTAAACTTCTCCGGATTGAATACCATGTTTTCCTCATCGACCGGATTATTCATATACTCCGTGTTAAACGCCTTCGACCCGTTATCCCACTTCCACGTAAACAACTTCCATAGCGGCTGTACGTCCGGCCATAACACGTCGGCGCCTCGTTCCATGTCTGTGCGATTAAGCCGATATAGCGCTTCGGCGTCCGCAGCTCGATCCGGATTGTCGCGGTCAACATATACGAGCCGGCACGCTTCCCATAAGTCCATACGTTCCGGCCATTCGTTGATCGCGCGGAATAGCTTCGCCCGAAAATCCGATCGCTTCTCCATTACGTAACGCAACAGTGAATCGTGATGAACCATCGTTCCCATGTATACGAGCGCCGTCCGTTTGCCCGCCGGATCACCTAGCGGTACGACGACTTGCGTAAACCAATCGCGCATTTCCGACCGCAGTAGGTCCGTATTCGTATTCTTTTTACCCTCGAGATCGTCGCACACGATTAAGTCCGGCCTGATCCCGTTCCAGTTACGCCCACGTAACGCCTGGCCGGTCGATGCCGCCTCTACGCGCGCTAGTAAACGCTGTGAACCATCTGGACGCGCTTCCCACGCGATGAATTCCGAGCTGTTGTCCTTCGGATTCTCCTGTTGTTTCGCGGATAGTAGCGGACCGAAGTCGGCGCGTAGTTTCGCATTAGACTTGAGCTGCAGCGATAGCCACTCCATATTCCCCGTCGATACTTGCGGCGTCTCCGATATGATGATAACGTACCGCCTCTTGCGGAACACGATCTCGTGCAGCGGAAATCCCTTCGATAGCCACGATGACTTCGCGTGTGAACGCGGCGCTGCCACGGCTACCTTCGCGTTAATTTCTCGCGTTGAGACAACGTTCATAATGTCGCAGAGTTCAGCGTGGAAGGCCGGCGCCTCTTCGATCGCGACCGGTATCCAGTTGCCGGAGTTGTCCTCGTTGTACAATTCGCCGAAATACTCGTAACCGAAGTACATAAGGTCCGTTTCGGCGCGGTGAATACGTTCCAGGCGCTCCAATTCGGCTGCCGTTTCGTACAATTCGCGTTGTATATCGTCAGGGAAGGCGGCAATATCCGTTAGATCGACCGTTTCGATGACGCTGCGTAACTGCGCAATGATTTCGCCGCGTTCTTTAGCGTTATGCCAGCGGTTATTAATCCACGCGATAGATGCCGCCTCCTTTACTGCGTGTTTTGCACGTCAAACGGGCGCTCCGGCTACGTCAGGGTACGAATACACCCTACGGAGGCTAGAACGCCTAAAACGTGTGGAAATTACGTGAGTAAACCTAGCTAAGCAACTTCGTCCTCAATGCGCTGTTCGATTTCCGAGAATTTGCGCAAATAAAAACCACGCGATATGCGTGGCAGTTGATCAACGTAGTGTCTCACGTTAACTATTCGAGTTTTGTCCGTTAGCATTCGGTCCGTCGTAATGTTGCCACGCAAAAATACGATAACTAAGCGATCACATTTCGGCTCGTACTTCTTGATCGTGTCGCTAGTGTGTACCGTCCATTCCGACAGCTTAGCGTCATACCACGTATTTCCGCTGACAAAGTCCGGAATACAGTCTCCGAAGCGTTGTTGCTTTGCGATGTCCATTCCAATTTCCGTAAATAATTCACCGACTAACTCTTCGAACGCGTACCCAGCGAATTTATAAATGTCCGTATTGTCGCGACGCAGTTTTGGAACCCCGAAGGACTCGCACGCCTTGAGCACGCCACCGAATCTGCGATCGATTGATTCGCTCATGTTTCCGTACTGTTCGCGGAACTCCATCGACGTCAAATCGCGTAGACTGGCGGACATTAGCGCCTCTTTAATTGCATCGTCGCTCCATATTCGTCGGCTTTCGTACCCATAGCGTATAGCTGCCGTCTCTGCATATTCTTTACGTCTCTGAATAACGCCTAGTTCGCGTATAGCGTTTTTCCATCTGCCGAAGTACGTTTGCGCAGACCGAACTAGCTCCGTTGGGACCGTCGTTGATGTCATCGGATGGCCTTCGGACGCTAGGCGAAGCAATTCCGCTATAACGTCCTCTTTCGTACGTTTAACGTTAGCTATATCGCACACCTCCGAAAGTCAAAGATAATTTTTGATATCCGAATTTTCTCCGCACCTGATTCCGAGCAAAAACGGACCGCCCTTGGGGGTCACCGCGTTACCGCGCTAAAGTTTTTAGCGCCATTAAACGCTTCATCACGGTAAAGTGACGCAGGAAATTAGCTTCACTACGTTAAAGCACGAGTGTGAGCGTTTCGTAATTTCGGGTAGCGTACTGTCGCGCACTAAAGCGGTAAATTTTCGTATATTTATACATTTGCGGCGGGAAATCTCGGGAAATAATCCGTTCTCACACCGTTGAGAATGCCGTAGCCACGCGGGTTTTCGGCGTATGCATAAATATACACAATCGTTACCCCTGCGTGTTAGGTGTAAACGTTGATTTGGCGGGCTTTTTCCGCATATACATATGTATAAAATCCGTATTTTGCGCGTATGTCCGTGCATAAATATTCATCGGTGAATATCGAAAATAACGCTTGACATCGCCCCGATCGTATGATTCGTATACTGCGTAAATTAACGCTTGACAACGTTGGTATTACGTGATTGGTGCGTACTTTATCGCGGTAAAGCGGCGCTGAAAATTTCCGGAGGGCGTGCGCCAGGAGCCGTCAGCAGGTAAAACGCAGTCACAGTCGTACGCAGTCGTCGTCCCTCGCATGTAACGCTTCATTATAGCGCACGCATAACGCACATACCCGACTCCTACTCCGTATCCTTACGCTTCTGCAACGCTGCTATACGCTTTGCCAGCGCCTCAACGTCCGTACCTCCGCTATCCTTCGTCTCGACCTCGACCTTATCCGTAAGCAGCCCGTTAATCTGCAGAGCTAACTTCGCCATAGCTGCGTTTCCGTCGCGTATAGCTATCTTCGGTAGCGATTCGATTAGGTCCGGCAGCATATCCGTACTGTTCCGTACCATCTGACGCTTCAATTCCGTATCGAACAACGGATCTTTCTTCCATTCGAATATCGTAGCGCGATGAACTCCGCACTCTTCCGCTATTTTTTCTACGGTAGGACGCTCCGATTTCGGTAACGCTAGGTAACGGATCGCTACGTAATGCTCCGTATTCAACGATTTAAACGCCATATAACGTTCTCCCTTCGTGGTTTAATTACGCAATCCTAACGTTAGGAAGCGTGTATATACGTAAAGGCTCAACGCAGGATCATAGTGATCCAACGCGAGCCTTAAGTGCCTGCCGCGGCCATAAACCGGCCTTGCCTCTATCCGCGTCAAGATCAACGCGTCTAGAACTATTTGTACATGAGGACGCGATTCTTGTCCGAATGTTGCTAGGGACGGTCTCTGTCCCGACGCATTGGTAGTCCTCGATATTAACCGCGCTATTGTTTTTCTAGGGATAAGAAGAAGAAAACCCGAAAAACCGCGCCACTACGCCATTCTTACCGTTTCTAATGCACCGCTACAGATGCATTAATGCACCGCTACAGATGCATACTGGAAACGCATGGTAATCCGTATGCTACGCCTCTAGCCCGTCATCTTCCGCAGCCTGATCGAACAAACGGACAGCCGCCGTTAACCCTGACGTATCCCCGCGGTATATAAATCGCGGATTCAGCATGTAATACTTCGCGCGACCGATTGTTGTGTTACCGACGAGGCGCTTTTTTCGTAAGCTTTCGAGAACACGCGCAGTACGGTTACGGTCCCACGCCATCAACTCAGCGACACGCTTAACGTTAAAGTAGAAGTTTTCTTCGTCCTTAACGTACTGGTCGTAGTCGAGATAGATTAGCACGCTGAACAATAGCGCCTTCTCATCGTCGGTTATCTGCTTCTCACGTACCAATTCGCGGTTACTCGCGTGAAACACCATCGTAAATTCCGCGTGTTTAACGAATTTCTTCGGTCGGCTAGCGCGTACCTGTTCGCCCGGCTTAACGTCGATTAGGACGCGTTGTGTCTCTTCCGTACCATTACGGAAGCCTTGCGTATGGATAACGTCTATAATTTCGCCTGTTTGCGGATCAACTACGTTTTCTACGGTCATAATGCGCTCCTTTTCGAGCGCTAAAGGACGGAGTATATGCCGTCACATGCGTTGTTAGCGCTGTCTATAACGTATAGGTTTGAGAACGAGGAAAATATACGGTCGATACGTGTAATAATACGTAAAATAATATTTGACACGTACTTTTATACGTGTTATTATATAAGTGAGAGGAGGGCGCGATGAACTTAAGAGGAAAATCTTCTAGCGAAATGGTAAAATTGGTTGAAGACGACGGCTGGTACGTGGTACATAAACGAGGCACGCACTGGCAGTTCAAACACAGCACGAAACGCGGTCGAGTTACCATCCCACACCCGAAGAAAGACCTAACAATCAGAACAGTCGACAGTATCCTAAAGCAAGCGGGGCTTAAATAGCCCCTTCTTGTGGGGATTTATATAAGGAGTGATTAATATGAAAGACCGGTACGTATACCCCGCCGTATTCGACTACGCGGATGACGGTATCTCCGTTGAGTTTCCGGACCTTCCTGGCGCGTTAACCTGCGGCGATACGGACGAGGAAGCTTTATGTATGGCTCGCGAGTGTATGGCGCTGCACATTTACGGTATGGAACAAGACGGCGACGCTATTCCGCAGCCTACGCGCTCGATCGACGTACAGACGGCCGCCAATCAGACCGTCGTACTCATCGAAGCGTGGATGCCGCCTTTCCGCGACGAAATGGCGGAGAAAGCCGTTAAGAAAACGTTGACTATACCGAAGTGGCTCGATGAGCTCGCGGTAGAGAATAACGTTAACTTTTCGCGTGTGCTGCAGGACGGATTAAAAACGCACCTCGGCGTGACTGAACGGAAGAAATAACGGATTGTTACCGCTGTGGCAACTGTGATACTATCGTTGTACAGGAGCGCGGTTTTCGCCCTCTCCTTGGTACATTAACGTCTGCGTGGCCCGCATCGTTTTGTACACTAGCTCGCCATTTTTGGCGGGCTTTTTACATTTTACGGGAGGAAATTTACGGCTAAACGTCGAATTACTGGCGTGAGGTGACGATAAATGACGAAGTATAAGGGTTTCCGCCAACTAACCGCGCCATTACATTTTTATACGGCTGCGCTCGACCAAGTTACGGTCCTCGCGTTCCAAAACGGTGAGCTAATTGGCAGTGGGAAAATAACGAGGTACGACTTAGATAGCGAAGGTGACTCCGTCGAGATTAATGACGAACACTTTTTGCGTGAAAATTGTACGTTTGTCTATGCTAAATAGGGAGGTAATACTATGTTAAATATCGAAGTCAAGGAAGGTTTGGACGGAAAATTCAATTTATATGCAGCTGCTCCGTCACCAAATTCACCGTACGCCAAACGCTGGCCTTATGTTTTGAACGAATATCTTAACGTAACATATACTTCGAAAGACGAAGCTGAATCGGCCGCCTTCTTCGCGGAGAAATATTACGAACTTGGACGTAATTTACGGCGTTGACTAACGAACGTGCGTTCGCATATAATTACGTTGAGGTGATCGATTATGATAACGCAACGTAAAAAGCTGTCCGGCAACGGTATGTGGGAAAGCAGCCGTATGATGCTACCGGAACACGTACTCGCAATTAACGCAAATAGCCACGAAAATAAGGCAAAAATAAAACCGATACTTTACGGCAATGAACTCGAAGTCATCTACGGTAAAATATCGGAGTCCTATACGAATAAAACGGAAATCACGCTCGTCCTATTCGATAGATTTGAAGACACGCGCGTCATTGGCGTAGTCGAACGCGTCGATACGATTAGTAGAAAAGTCCGCGTTGACGGCGAGTGGTTTAACGTTAAGGACGTTATTGGCGTTGAGTAGCGTTAATAAACCGTACTCAACCGCTCACGCCACGTTTCAGCAACGCTCTGAGCTGCTGCAAATGACTCCGTGACCTCGCCGCCATTCTCGTGCACATTATACGTAACCAACGCGCCGGCCGCCGTATCCCGTTTATACTGCGCGGCCCTATTTGCGTTCAAGCTGCGTGTATCGCGGTCAATGCGCCAATTCTCGTAATTTGTACGGCGCCGCTTCGTTGGCTTGCGGTAGTCTCGACCGTCCGCGCCCGTTTCCTCGACCGCCTTAAGCCCCGTTTCCCGATCGCGACGGAGATCGAGTTGCCATTCGCTCATAAACGGATACTCCGCGTGTGCAATCTTATACGGATCGACATCCGTCAGTTCTTCGCGCAAAAGGTAGTCCGTTAAACGCTCGAGCTGCGCCGAGCCAGGACGTTCGCCTACGTCATCCACATACGCTTCGGTCAACGCCTCAATCGCCTTCATACGCGCGCCTCTGTCCGCAATGCCCTCCGCAATGAGGTCGGTAACCGCGTCCTCGAACGTTTCTTTATACGTCTGTGTCGTCATTGATTGCGTCAGCCCCTTCGAGTTCGATCGTTACCTCTTCGTAATCCCAGCGTGTATATACCGCGCATATCTTTTCCGCCGCAATATCTAGCGTCTCGCTAACGTTCTTCTGCGCGATTCCCATAACGCTCGCCGCCGTCTTCTGCGTAACGTCCAACCCGTATACTAACGCCACCGCTTCCGCCTGCCTGTCCGTTAAGCCGGCGCTCTCTATCGCGCTGTGCAGATCGATCAATATATCGGATGCCGCCGTGTCGCCTTTAAAGCGCCGCTCGGCTATACGGTGACGGTCACGTAGCAGCGCCTTTACGCCGGCCGCGTCGTTTAGCGCGTATTTCTGCGTATATTTTCGTGTGTCTTGCGTCAAATCAACGTTACATGCACCCATTTTAAAAATCGCTCCCTTTACGTTGAATTTGCGTTAATTAACACGTATAATTAGCGTTAATAGTTCGTTAAATGAACGGAGTGAAATACGTTGAAACGTTTTAATATCGAACGAGCCCCTCTCGTCAACCTTTACGTCGCGACGGACAAGCATAAGCGCCTGCG
This sequence comes from Paenibacillus sp. YIM B09110, assembly GCF_037167145.1. Classification (NCBI taxonomy): domain Bacteria; kingdom Bacillati; phylum Bacillota; class Bacilli; order Caryophanales; family Paenibacillaceae; genus Paenibacillus; species Paenibacillus sp. YIM B09110. Next base: position 107,281 of record NZ_JBANSP010000015.1, read on the forward strand.
CCTGTCCGCGGACTTGATCGACCTATACCGCCTCGACGAGGGTAACCGTGTAGAGCTCGGCTTTGACATCAGCCAGCGTGCAATTGCGTTACAACTCGCGGCCAATAGCGCAGACCCTACGGCGGCCAACATCGATAAGCGCGGCTACATATCGGCATCGCGTTTCTTCGCGCGGGCACGGATGGAGCCAGCTTCGCAGCGCTATACGTTTGCGGCGGAACAGGACGGCTGGCTCGTATTCGTAGCGGAGGAATAAAGGAGGACTGTCTATGATGTGTTGGCACTGTAAGTCTAAAATCGATGAGAATGCGCCGTATTATCAAATACTCAACAATTTCGCATCTCACTACAGTCCCGAATGCTTATACGGTGTAACTAATAAGTACATACTCCGCACCCCAACGAGCAAAGATGCGAAACTAATTAAAAACGGAAACAAAGTAAACGACTTGCTAACGCTGTTTATATAAGTCACGTAATTGCCTATTTTACGTGTTTATCGCCACCATAATCGCGTCAACTTTCGCGTACAACTCCGCGAGCGTCCCGTCGTTCTCGATCTCGTAGTCGACCGCGAAGCCGTCCGTATGCTGCTCCGTTTCATGCGCCAAATCACTGTATGTGAACGTATCGGCCGCCTCGACTGCGCGCTGAATACGGAGTGCCGACGCTGCTTTGACGCGGATGATTACGTAGCCCTCGGCGCGGCAACGGGCAAGTTCGTTAGGCTGGCGGAGGTCGGTTATGACAACGCGAGTAGGTTCGTATTTATGGCCGTAAAATTCCGCATCTGCCCGCGATAAGCGTTCATGTCCGTCAATCCTACGGAACATATCGCGCACCCATACGTCCTCATCGAACGAGCGCGCCATCTGACCGAAGCCCTGCAGTAATGCGCGGGGCTTTTCGCCGTTTGCGTACAAATGCGGATAGAGTCGGAACGTCACTTCGCGTATGCCGTCACCGAAAGCAAGCCGCGTATAGCCGTACTTTTCTCGGAGGTACGCGCCTACCGTGTCTTTGCCGCCGCGTAGGCCGCCGGTGAGCGCGATGTGCGGTAGCGGTTTTGGTGCGGAGTCCTGCGCTAACTTACGAATCATCGGCGCGTCCATACAAGGTTTATGTCCGCTGTACCATTCGCTGTCGTGCTGAAACACATACGGAGACTGAACGTAGTCACCGCAGCAATCACACGTATTTGATCGGGTAATCTCCGCCATTACTCCGCTACCTCCTCGCGGCTATCGTCATAAAACACAAGATGTCCGAGCCCTTTCCGCAAATCTCCTCCAAATGCGCTACCGCCTACGTCAGCCGAACCGTCCACAGCAGACGATAATATCGTAAGATTAGCGCGGTCGCCGCCATCAAGCGAATTCACTTTATACGTAACCTTACCGTACCACCCGTCCGAATCATCCATCGGAAACGTTATTACGTCACCTACGCGAACCTCAATCGGCTGCGGCGCTTTCGTATACTCCGCCGGCACGTCCAATCCGAGCGCACGTCTTAGCGCAAGAGCTCGTCCGATATGCGAGTTGAATACGTCGCCTGGCGCACATTTCGCTATGCCGTGCACAGCAACCTCTCCGGGAACGTAACGGAGTTTACCGATAGCTACAACAGTGCGTTTATCGCGGTTAATCACGAACTCGAACGTCAGGTGGCCGTTTTCCTCCGTCGCCGGCATATCCATTGTTCTCATCGCTCGTTTTAGCAACTCCGCCACATCACGCTTAGCCTTCGCAACAACGTCATCACGCGTCAATTGCGGTTTGTACTGACCGACACCACCGTGACGTTCCAAACGTTCGATACCCGCCGATACACCTTCCTCAATCAGCACGATGTCCTCGCGCGCCACACGTAGTTGCAGCGTCAACTTACCGACCGCGTCCGTCAGTCCGTTAATCTGCGTTTCCTGTGCGTCAAGTTTCGCGGACAACTCGTTAATGTGGCGCGAAAGAACGAGCAGGTCGGCGTCTTCGGCTGCGGGCGATTCTGTTAGCGGTTCGAGTACGCGGTAATTGGATACGTTCATACACGTCGATGGTCGGTCCGAGTAGACGAACGATAAATCAACCGAACCGCCGCTCCGTGTTATCGGTAGGACTTCGCCAATCTCCGCCTTAACTCCGTTCATTAAGCTTACGATTACGACACGTTCGCCTACGCTTGCCTTCCGCTCAACCATTCGATATCTAACGTTGCCTATGCGTACGATATCGGTTGGTTCGAGGACTACGTATTGCGTTAATGTCGCGTCAATAAATCCACAAGTTTCGGCGCCAGGAAACCGCAAGTCCGTATCGATTGAACCGTCTCTGAACTCGTCATTGCGGGTACACAGCGCAATTGTTCCGACATCGACGTTCTGAACCGTCGCTACGATTTTAATCCGCTCGCCCACCGCAGCCTTCCGCTTAACCTCGCTATACTCACGCAAGAGCCCGCCGAGCGCTTCGTCCTTAATTACCGTCACATTAACGTTTTTCATCCGTAATTCCTCCTCGTTTAATATCCGAATTTGTACGTCCTGCTTTCCGAACGCCAGCGCTTCCTTCTCCGTCGCCATCAACACGTCAACGCGCGCTCCCTTAATGTCGCCGCCGCGATCCTCCGCTACAGCTTCGTACGTGCTGCCGTCGGCCAGCCGGATTTCGACTACGGTGCCCTGCGCGATGACGTCCGGATCGGTTGCGATGATCCTGCGTCCATCTTCGTTAAACTGCGTCTGCCTTACGTCAATCCCGCTATATGTGAAGCCGCTGCAACCGCGGCAGTCGGCGGTGTACGCAGTCGCCTCGAACGTCCGCCAATCCGGTTCGGGCGCGTTAGTTATTCCAAAAACTACGAGTATGATCGTGATGTAAACGTTGATTAATCCGCAGCCTCCTCTCCGAAGAACGGCGCGACCCACGCGTCAACCTTCGTCACTTCTTCGCGTAGAGTTTCCGCCAAATCCGCGATCTCCCACTGTGCGCCGTTGCCGTGCCGTCTCTTCGCGTAGAATTCGAGTAGCGCGCGTAGGTTAACGGTCATTACGATATTGCACACGGCCGCATTCGGTAGGACATAACGGGCATCTTCGGCTGGGACGCCTGCTTCGCGTAGACGGTCGTAAACGTACTGCAGCTTACGCATTGCGTCCTCGTATTCATCGATCGCATGCTCGACGCCCCACGGTTGAAGCGCGCGAGTCTTTCCGTTTAATGACGGGGGCGTAACGTAATCGAATCCGCCTGATTTATCGTCGCTACCGAATTTAACGTAGCGCTGCGATTGGACCGAGAAGCTGAATCCGATACGGTGACGCGTCAGCTGCGCCAGTAGCGACCGCGATACGCCTTCGACCGCGAAAGTGTACGTGATGTGCTCGAGCGTCGACGTGTGTTTGCTCCGGAAAATGTGGCGGAACAACCGGTCGGCGTCCGTGCCGCTACCGCCGTCTGACGCGGCCGTACCGAAGTACTTGGCGCCCTCTTGCGCGATGACCTCCGTCGGTTTAAGCGGCGAGTAACACGTTCGGATAGCGGTTAGCGCGACGGCTGCGCGGTCATTTTCCGGCGGAGAAATAACACCGTCTGTTGCCGCGTAAATCTCCGCAATAAACTCATCTGATAGCGCCGTGTGTGCGATTAATTTAACGTTCATCTGCGTCCTCCCTTACCTCGCGAATAGTAAACGTTGCCCATTGGTCGTGCATTGAATCACCGCCAAACCCGAAAAATCCGGACATTTGCGTTTGCGACTTAATCACGGCGGATCGCTGCGTCAAGTTCAAAGCCGTGTACGTCGACGCGTAGACACCGCCGCCTGATGCGCCTCCTACCGACTTCATCTGCGTGCTGAATCGAATGTGATCGCCAATCCGCCAATCTTTCAACGTTGCCGCGGCCGTCTTCCGGTTAATGCTGACGATTTCGTACGTTGGACTTACGAGTTTAATTCCGCTCATATTCGGCCTCCTCCGTTAGTCTCTGAAAAATAGCCACGCGATAAATCCGACAAATACGAACCATACGATAGGTTGTACGATGTACTCGCCGACCGCTTGAATTTGTTCGATGCTCATTCGCTCACCTCCGCTCTAACTCCGCTGTGTCCGAATCCGCCGTCGCCGCGCGTAGTCTGCGTCAGTTTTTCGTCAGTCTCCGTGAACGAAACGCGAGTGACCGGTGCGATAACTCCTTGCGCGATGCGGTCGCCAGTGCGGATGATGTACGAATGATATGGAATTTTATCGTACTCGCGATATTCTTGATCTCCGTATCCGTAGCGCGTTCTCAACTCCGTCGGCTGTTTTGTTTCGTCAAGCAATTCGTAATTTATCGTACGATACTCTGAGACGGCCGCAATATTATCGACGATCACACTGACCTCGCCGCGGTAATCCTCGTCGATCGTGCCCGGCGAATTGGCTACGCGCAGCTTCGTATCTCGCGTCACACCGGACCGCGGACGTAGCTGCATTTCGAAGCCGGCCGGAATCTCGAACGTGAGTCCTAGCGGTACTAGCGCCGTTTCGCCTGGCGCTATGATTACGTCGGCAGCCGCGTAGAGATCGAAGCCGGCGGCGCCTTCCGTTGCGTACGTTGGTAGCGTTGCGGCTGGCGTGAGTTTGCGGACTTTAACGTTTAATTGCGTCATATACAACGTCCTCCTCTTCGTGTGATTAGCGCTGTGATTGCGCCTTATACAGTAGTAAGTACACGTTATCGGCGAATTGGGACACGTAGACGAAAAAAAAAATCCGCAACCCTGTCGTAGCGGCTGCGGAAATGTTTTACGCGAATATGAAATCGTCATCCGTCATCTTCTCGATATTGAGCGCCATAACGTAGCCGTCGCCTTTTTTCGAGAAGAAATCGTGATTCGTCGTGCCCGTGGAAAGCCCGTTCTGTACGATCGCGCTGAACGGTGCCGGCGTAAATACCGTTTCGAGCCCGAGATTCATTAGCGCCTTGTTCGCGTTGTACTCAACGAATCGCAACACGTCGTCAACGAGTCCGATATCGCCGTAAATCTCACGCGTATACTCCGTCTCGTTTGCGTGTAGATCCGCGAGTAGGATATCCGTTTCCTCGGCGACTCGTTCGCGCTCTTGTTCCGTCATCTGCGCGCGGAGCTCCTGCGCGATGTATCCGATGAAGACTCCGTGGATACTCTCGTCGATTAGGATCTTACGGATGACTTCGCCCGATGCCGTCATCTTACCTTGGCCGGCGAGGTATAGCGGATAGTAAAATCCGGAGTAAAACAGGTACGATTCGAGCAGCACCGATGCCACGCACGCCATGTAACGTTCATACACGGACGCTGCCGGCTTAAGAAGTGCGCGGTAATAGTCGCCGATACGCTGCGCCTTGTAGACGAGGTTGCGTTGGCCTGGCGCCCACGTTTCGAGCAGATAGTCCGTATCCTCCGACGTAATCAGCGTCGTAAATATCGTCGAATACGATTTCGTATGAATTTGTTCCATCATTCCCATGAACGACATAACTGCTTTCTTTCTTCCGTCAGCTTCGTGCATTGCAATAAGAGGCATTCCTTCACCTCCTTGCATTGTATCTAGACCGGTTAGTCCAGCTAGGACTTTTTTATACACTTCGCGTTCTGAGTCTTTAAGTTCGTTCCAATCACGAATGTCGTCCGATATTGGAAACTCAGTATCTACCCACATCTGAGCAATGTTCTGATTCCAAAAAACAATGGAATAGTTTTCTTCTTTATTCCAATTAGTAGGCTTGATAAAGCAAATCCCCTCTCGAATCACGCAGTGTGGTGTGTCATTATTCGATTGCGAGCATCAACTGCGGCAGTCTCAGCCTCTTTAATATCATCGAAGTAACCGATGTGTTTGTGCATTACTTGCACTAGCCATTGTCCTCTACGGTTTTCCCACGAAACGTTACGGACACCTGAGACACTTCCTGCTTTAGCGCCTCTTTTGTTTTGTAGATTTTCAGCCGTTGTACATATGCGGAGATTGATCTTTCTTCGGTTATCTAGTCCGTTATGGTTGATATGGTCTACTACGATCCCCGATTGCGCGTTAGTAATGTACCTGTGTAAGTCAATCGATTTACGACCTTGCACTGTCGTAATATTTCCAACAGCGTAAAAACCTCCTATGCCTGGAACTCTCCGTGCGCACCACGTTCCTCTGTACTCCATTACAATTGGTAAATCTTCTAAATCTATTAGCGTCTCTAATCGACCGTACTTTGGGCTATTAATAAAGACAGCCACAAAGTCTTCCTGAACTTCATACGCATTCTTCACGCAAACGCACACCTCCATTAGATAGCGCAGCTCGTACACTCCGACGGGTCAATCCGGTTCGTACGCGTATAGTACAGCGATTTGAGTCCGCGAGCATTTGCGTAAGCGTACAGCCGGCCGAGCGTACGTGTGCTGACATCCGAGTTGACGTATAGGATCGTAGAAATACCTTGGTCAACGTGCGGCTGAATCTCCGCGATTAGGTCGATCAGTTTGAACTGGTCGATGTTATACGCGGATTTGTAGAAGAACACGTTATCGCGCGCCAGGAACGGCATTGGATAATACGTTGTTGAATTCGCGTATGTCCGCGTCTCAATCTGCTCGACGACCGGCATAACGGAGCTCGTCGCGTTTTGGATATACGATATGGACTGCGTAGGTGCAATCGCGAGCCGGTATGCATGATAAAGTCCGTACTCCGCTACGTCAGCAGATAACGCGGCCCACTCATAACGCGAAGGCAACGTGAAGCCTGCGAATAGCTCACGTACACGCTCCGTTCTTGGCGCAAAGTCTTCCGTCAGATATCGCACAAAATAACTCCCGTCCGCATACGTAGACTTTTCGAAGCCGGCAAACGTAACGCCGCGCTCTTTCGCCGTTAACATCGACGCTTCAATCGAGTAATAGTTCATCGCCGCGAAGAACGTCCGTACAAAATCGCGCGCCTCTTCGGACTCGTACGCAATCTTATTTTTCGCGAGGAATCCGTTAAGGTTCATTACGCCGAGGCCGACGCTGTGCAATTCTTCGTTAGCCTTACGGACGCCCGGCGCATTAGGAATACGCGACAAGTCACTTACGACCGTCAGCGCCTCCATGCCTTCGTGAACAGATTCACGTAGAAGGCCACATTCCATTACGTTGACTATGTTGAGGCTCGCGAGATTACACGAAATGTCTCGGCGATATACCGTACCGTCTTCGCCAATGTCCGCAATGTCCGACGTCTCCATGAGCTGGAAAATCTCCGTACATAGATTCGACATTTTAACGGAGCCGAGCGCAGCCAGTGCATGCACCTTATTCGCGTTATCTACGTTGCAAATATACGGATAGCCCGATTGTAGCTGCGTAACGGCGATCCGCTCGAGCATATCGCGCGCACTCATAATCTCGCGTTTCTTAACGGCCGGATTCGCAAGCAACGCGTCGTACATTTCCGTCATATTCATGTCGTCGAGGTGGCGGCCGTAAGCGCGGTAAACGGAATGCGGTCCGAATACATATAGCGGTTTGTCCTGCGCGGCGAGCTCGTAAAACTTGGCCGGCGTAATCAGTCCGATCGACAACGTTTTAATGCGCGCCTTCTCGTCCGCGTTGATCTTTTTACAATCGAGGAACTCGACGACGTCCCATCCGAACACGTTGTAATAGCCGGCGCCCGAACCTTTACGCTGTCCCATTTGGTCCGCATAGCTAAACGCGTCCTCCATCAGCTTAAGCACGGGCATAACGCCTTTCGCCGCGCCTTCTACGCCTTTGATCGGTTCACCACGACCGCGCAGCTTCGATAAGTTAACCGCGACGCCTCCGCCAATCTTCGAAAGCTGCATACACGTACCGAGCACGTAGTTAATCGAATTTAGAGAATCGTCCATCTCGAGCAGAAAGCACGATACCATTTCGCCGCGGCGCGCTCGACCTGCGTTCATAAACGTAGGCGTTGCCGGCTGCAGGCGTTGTTCCATCATGGCGCGAGCGAGTCGCGTAGCTTTATCGTAATCACCTTGACCGAGATACAACGCGACAATAGCGACGTGCTGCTCATAGTCTTCGAGGTATTGCGCCTTATCGTCCGTCTTCAACGCGTAGTCCGTATAAAATTTCGACGCGGCCATGTATGAGGCGAAACGGAAGCCGCACGAATAGCAGACGTCATGTAGCTCGATAACGTCGATCTCGGAGTATTGCGTATAAACGTCGTAATAGAAATCGTTATCGATAAGCCAGCGGATACGTGTAATTTCGTCGTGAAATCGGCGCGTCTTCGCGGCCACATCCGCCAGGAATGCGTCGACCGCCTCCGCGTCCTTTTCTAGTCGGAACCATCCGGATTCGTCGCGCTGCATGATTTCGTTATTGAGTTCGATATATTGCGTCAAGTCGCGTCACCTCTTCGTTAAATTTGCGAACGTCTTCGTCTGTGCCCGCGAGTTCGAAGCGGTGTAATATCGGTACGTTATATTTTTCGCAAATTCTATCGGCAGCCCTCGAATAGTTGGCGCCCCAATTACGGTTACCCGACGCAGTTACTCCGCGAAGGAGAGCTCCGTTAATGCGTAAGAATTTCCCTACTGCCGGCGGAACTTCTCCGAATCCATTCGTCGGCGTAACGATAATAAACGGTTCTGTTACGTATTTCTCGAGTGTAATCTCTTGCGCCGGACGCCCCGTTTTCTCAACGAAGCGCCGTACGTTTCCGGTCAGCGAATAGTATACGATTAGGATTGCGCATCACCTTCCGCTGCTTCCGCTAATCTGCGCTCAAGGTCCGCGCGCCTTTTGTACATTTTCGCGAGGAAGCCTTCGCGCAGCTCAATCGCGTAAATGAGCTCGTCCAGTTCACGTTGTAACAGCGCGGTCAACGGCGTCATGTATCGATCAGTCCTTCCCGTATCAGATACGCTAGAATTACGGCACACGCGTCCGAGTCGTCATAGCCCGCCTTGAACGGATAATCATCGCCTAAACGTAAGAACCTCCGTACAGCCGCCGCTACTTCGTCCTTTTCCGCGCGTCCATTACCCGTTACGAGCTTCTTAACGGACGTTGGACTTAGTGGAGGCTTCGTATCAAACACGGTCAGGCCGTACGTATGGAGTGCCCGATCAGCCGCCGACCACGCGCTAAATATCGTTTGTGTCGCGCGCTTATTTCGGCCTGCCGTAAAGTCCTCGCGTAATACGAGGTTAAACGGTCTGTGTGCGTAGACGTGCTGCGCGATGAACGATTCGACTACGGAAGAGCGGATGGCGTCGTTATCGGCGGTCGACGTTGCGATCGATTCCGCTGCGATTAGGTACGCGCGTCTGTTACGGACCTCTATCGTTGCGATGCCGGGACTTAACGAGAGGTCTAATCCGAGGTAACGTTGCTTATCGGATGCCTTTGTCATCAGCACGCTCCTTCGGTAGACTTCCGATAACGACCGCGATGAATGCCGCAGCGGCGAGTAACTGCGCCCATAACGGGATACTCACTATAACCGCGTAAGTGACGATGAGACCGACGCCGACCGAGGCGCATACAGCGATATAGACGATCGCTTTTAAAATAGCGTCAACATAGCGCATTAGGACGTCGCCTCCTTCCGGAATGTGTAAATCGTATTTCGCGTCTTAACCGTGTCGCAGTCCGTACCTTTTCCGTCGTAAGCTATTACGTTCGACGTTTGGAGCACCGCGTCGCCGTCGTCAACGTAAACGGCTAGTAACGGAGAAAACAGCCCTAATTTAACGATAATTATGCGTTGACCCTTCCGTCTGAGTTCGCGTTCGTGTACGCTGCCGTCGTGGTTGCGTACGGATTCGATAACGTAGGTCATTAAACCGCTCCCCTCAACGTTTTCACTTGTTCGTAAGCCTCCGCAAACTGGCGCTTCTTAAAGTCCGGCAGTCCCGAACGTTGCATCGCGGCCACTTCGCGTTCCAATTGCGTCATTTCTTCGTCAGAAAGTCCGGCAGCACATGCGCGCTTAAAGTTGTTGAACGTCCAGTTAGCGATATCAAGCGCTGGCGGTTCGCCACTTTTCGCAGCCTTAACGATATTCGCGAAGTTATCGAGTACGTCGCGCCGCATATCGTCCGTAATTTCGATCCCGAACGCTTTGATATCCGGATTCTTCGCGAATTCGTCCGCGCTCATCTCCCACGATTTCTTCGACGCGTTAACGTAGAGGATGACGTAGTAATCGATCGGCTCGGCGGCCGTCCCGTACATGAGCGAATAACAGACGCATTGCTTAACGTGGTCTTCCTTCGGACCATTACGCGTCGAGTACTCGGATGTCTGCGCCGACGTGGTTTGCTTCGATTTCACCTCGAGGCCGACGCGTAGGACTTCGCCGTCTTCGGACACGTAACGCATGATACCGTCGCATGTTCCGAATAGCGCGAACTGGACGCCATTGTGCATTAGGATCGCGGACGTCTTCGCGAAATCTTCGAATACCGGTTCGCCGCGGTCGTTACGCTCGAATTTGAAACGTGGCTTGTCCGCATGTTTCTCCGCGAAAAGGATATCGCGCTGGATGACATCGCCGATCGCCGTCCCGATTCGCGTCCAGCGTCCTTGGTGCGCAGGCTGACCGCCGCCGTCCTTCTTCGCGCCGCGCAGCTTTTCGTAGAGACTGCGCTTATCCGCGTTGGCGCTCGACGGCGAGAAGTACGGAATGTTCCGCGGCGGCCATACTTGACGTTGCCTATTCGTCAGTACGTCCGCGTACCATCGGTGAATCTGCGCGTCGAGATCGTTGTCGTACGTCTCCGGCTGCGAATGCCATGCGTTGAGGAATGCGGTAAAGTCGGCCGCAATTTGTTCGTGTAGCGGACGTTGGACTGTCGCGCCAATTCGTGTGAATACGCTAATTTAGACCGCCTCCTTTTTCGTGACGTATTGGATGACCGTTACCTCTTTCGGAACTACCTCGGTAAGCTCGTACGAAAAATCTCCGCCGTCTTGCATCTCAGTCGCGGGCAACTCGCGCCACAACGAGAAGTACGCAACTTCTCCGGCTTCTTCTACGCGATAGACCTTCGTACGGTAATTCGTCCAGCGACCACCGTCTTCGTATTCCTCGTCTACTTGTTCGACCGAGTATTCGACGCCTTCACAATATCCGTCAAAGGCAACGTCGATTTCTTCGTAAGCCGCGTCCCACACTTCGCCTTGTCTGCCTACGTGTTTACGCAATAACGTAATCGCGCTCATATATCCGCCTCCTTCGTTTTCTCTTCGTCAATAAGCCGTTGTATCTCGCGCCCAGGTACGCCGTCATAGCGCGGACTCGCCAGTAACGCGAAGCTAAACGCGTCCCAACCGCCGCCTTTTACGTATTCGCGGATATCGGTGCGGAGTTGGGCCAAATCTACCGACATCCATCCGCATTGGCATCCGTGGTCGCCGACCTCGTCCGCTAGTGTGCGGATTTGACGGCGGCATTGCGGACATCTGTACGTTGCTATCTCACGGTCACTCATTACACCGGCCTCCTATACGGAAGAACAATCGCGTCGATTTCGTTTTCTTCGTCACGAAGGACGATCGGAGACATTGCGCCGGTCAGACCGATAATTACGCGCTTGCTGCCGGCATCTTTGAATACGTTGAGTGCCGCGAGGAACAATTCCGCGTTGAACGCGACGGTCATGTCTGAACCGCTTATGTCCGCACCGATACCGACGGTTAGTTTAACGCGTGGGAAGTCGCTGTCAACGGTTAATGTGACCGATGAGCCGACGTAAGCCAGTTCCGCACAGAACGCTACGCCTCCGGCCACTTTCGCAGCTTCAACCGCTAGCTTAACGCGGGCAATTGCGTCCTTAAGGTCATCGCGTTTGAGGCCGTCGTTAATTAACGTAATCTGCGATGGCAACTCCATCGGAATAATACGCGACGTGTCCGGGAATTGACCGTCAATTGGCGCACCAGTTACAGCATGCGACGTGAACGGTTCTGCAAAGCTATGTGCGCCGCCTATGCGGAGTAATTTATGTCGGTCCGTTACGATAAGCGAACCGTCCGCAGCGTAATGTACGCCCTCTAATACCGGAGTACTTCCGTTCTGCTTGGCGGCAAACTTTCGTCCGTGCTTCGTGATTAATTCGAGTTTCTTCGCTTGCGAAATTGCCATGTGTATACTCACGCTCCCTATTCGTATTTATTCGCATACTCCGGCAGCGGACGACAGTTAACGAAGTCCCATTCGGACGGCGCGTACTCCTGCATCCATCGCGGCTCAATTACGATGTCCGTCACGAGCGGCACCGACAATTCGCACGTCTTCGTCATGATATCGTCGATTAGTGTAATGGTATCCGGCGTCAAATCCGCGTTCGGTACGCTGTTCTTAATTTCATCGTGGATCGACGCGTTAAACTCCCAACCGCGGTCCATACAGACGCGGGCGTTGCGGTTACCGTTCATCTTAAGGATGTCGGCGCCAGTCCCTTGGATGACCGCGTTAAATGCCGCGCGCTCCCAATATCCGATGAGGCCGCGTTTTTCCGCCAGTACGTCGATTTCGTCTTGGACCGCGAGTAGCCGCTGTTGGTCTCGCGCCGTCAGCGTAGTTTTACCGCGTAATTGCTTGCGTTCGGTATACAGCCGGATCAGCCGTTGCTCATTACGTTGTTGGGCCGCCGCGACCGAAGCATAGTCAGGAAAACGCCGCTTGCGTCCGTACAGCGTTTCGACGTATCCGTGGCGCTTCATAAACTCGCGGATTTCCGCCACCATAACGGTAAAGGACGGAAATGCACGGTCAAAGTTTTCGAAGAACATCGCGGCTACGTCTTCCGTTACGTTCATTTTCTTCGCGAACGCCTTCGGAGACTGATCGTAAGCTTTCGCGAGTACGCCCGTTTTCATCATTGAACGTGGCTTAAACGTGCCGGTCGGATCATACGCCTTGTCGACGCAATATTCCTCCGCGAGTCCGAACGTCATTTTCGCTTGTGTCGTGTAGAGGTCAACGCCGTCTACGAAAATCTGCCGCATGGAGTTATCGCCGTATCGCGTCCACATGATATGCGCCATGATGCGCGGCTCTATCTGACCCAAATCGGCGCCGACGAACGTATAGCCTGCGCGTGGTACGAACTGGTTACGTACGAGGACGCCGCCGCCTTTGCTCGGCATGTTCTGCAGATTCGTCCCTTTCGGCACCTTGCGTTCGTCGGCGATGAGTTTACGGACGATTGCGTGGTAATTGGCGTCAGTTACAGTCAGCGCCATCAAACATACGTCCTTGCGTTATAAGTTTCTTTTAGGTAATCGCGTACAGATACGTACTCTTCCCACGTAATCCCCCAGCTCTCTAAGAAGTCAACGAAGCTGTCTTGCGCTGCATGCTTCGTCAACGCGTAGAACAATTGCCCTAACGCCTCTTTTTCCACGCTACCCCTCCGTTTCAAATTCCGCTAGAATATAGATCGGCCGTCCGTTATATCCCGCGCTACTATACCGGCCTGTCGACGTTCCGCCCGCCTTGAACTCCGTATGCAGTCGTCCGTCACCTTCGAGCGCATTCGGTATCTTCGTCACGTACGTATTCAGCAACTTCTCGTACGCGGCTACGGTCGCTAACGGTCGCAACGCCTCTTCTTCTTCGTAGTACGCGTCCAGGACGTCGGCCGCCGTTGACCGCGTTTTTCCGCGCTTAAATTGACCTGTCCGATCACGAACGCCGAGGTAATCGTAGATCAGATACGCGAGGTGATTACCGTTCGTAATCGTAAACTCGTCCGTAAATACTGGCGCGTGTTCTTCATCGGCCGCCGCCAATACTTCCGCCTCGAGCGCCTTCAAACGTTCGACTGCGTCAGCATAACGTTTCAGCCCCGTTTTGCCCGCCGCTTCGTCCGTTGCTACTTGCACGCGCCACTTCGTCAGAGCTTCGTCACGTTTCGCAATCTTACGTTGCTGTGCCGCGATCCAATCCGCTACTTTTTTCGCGTGGAGCGACCGGTCCATCTTCCGTACGAACGCCGCGTCTATTCCGTACGATTCGAATACCGCCGCACGCGCCGCTTCCAACTTCGGTTTAAACTCGGTCGCCAAACGCGCTAGTCCTGCGCGGTCAATCTCGAAGCCGCAGCGCGCCATGAATACGTCGGTTTCCGGCAGCTTCGAATCGATTAGCGCGTAGCATTCGAGTAACTTGCCGCGTCCGTTTGCCGAAGGTGCTGCCGCCATCTGCGCGAACTGCCATTCGAATAGTCGCCAGCCGTATTTAACGTCGTTGATCGCGTAGATTCCGACGAGCTCCGTATTAAATGGCGCCGGACTACGATTGCCGAACAGGTCCTCGAACGTAAATACCTCACTGTCGATGCCGAAATAGCGTCCATACTTCGCGATTAGCGGTTTCAAACCGTAAGCCGGTTCGTGCTCGTTCAGCGTATTCATCGCGTCGAGTGTGTCCCAAACGCAGCCGCGGATTTCGTAACCGTCCTTTACCGCAACGTGGAGGTCGTAACGCGCCGATCCCATATGAAACGTCTTTCCGTGCTCCGGACGCGATAAGTACGGTGAGATTGCCGCGAGCACTTTGGACCGCGTCAACTGCGGGTCAGACGCCTTAAACGCGCTATCGTCCGTTAGAAACTCGAAGCCAACAACGCTTCTCATATCAACGTGTCCGTACGGTAAGTAGTAGCCCTCGTTAAGTAACGGCAGCCACACGGAAAAGCCGATCGACAAGTCAATGTACGTATCGACACCCGTACCCTCGAAGTCGCCCGCGGTCATCGTATCGACGCCGAGAACGCGGAATTTATCCGTCCACTCCGCCATTTGACGCGCACACTCGGTACGGAGACGACTAACGAACGCCGGTAATTCGGAATCGCGTGTCAGGACGTAGTAGTTGGCGGGCTTCGAGGAGAGAACGGACTGAATCCGCGCTCCCCTTTCCGCTTCTTTCTGCGTCGCCAATACGCGAAGCCCCGCACCTACAACGTCAGCCTTCGTCCATTTGCCACCGTCAGAGCGGACGTTGCCTATTCGTCCGTCTGCGTGTGCCTGGCGTGCTGCGTTAAAGGCCGCGCGCTCCTTATCCGTTAGTGACATCGCGCCAATTCGCGCAAATGCTTCGGCGGCTGTTTCCGGCTCGGCGGCCTGCTTACGTTTGGCGGCGGCAACTACGGCTTCGTTCGCGCGCTTATCGTCGTCGCTGCGTGCGTTTAACGTTAGCTTAATTTCGATAACGGCCGCCTCCTAACGGTCGAAACGTTGCTCTACCGGCGTTACGAGTTTTACACGCGTGTACAAGTTAATAATTCTATCACCGTAAGGCGCACGCACTGACGGAAAGCCGTCACGATCATCGTCCCGTACGTCATAAACTACTTCGCCGATAACGTCCGCCTTGTGTCCGTTACATGTTCCGAGCGACTTAACGATATCGCCACGTTTGTATTCGTTCACCTTACGGCCGATCGCGGACCATTTTGCGGTAACGGCTTCCTCCGCTTCCTTGCGTTCGAGCTCGGCGCGGACTTCGGCAACTTCTGCGTCAGTGGTGCGAGCGATATCCGCCACCTTAAACCATTGTCCGCCTGCTTTGGAGATGCCGACCGGTTCTCCGTAGAACGGAGCGGTACCGTTATCATCCTCAGTGATTAAGTAAATATCGCCTACCTTTACGGAATCATCGTTGAATCCCGAAATATTCACAACTTTCGCGTACTCTCCGACTTTCAAACGCACCGGCTTAGCGGGTTCAAGCGGTTCGAGAACAACGTACGTTCCTTCCTCCGCAGTAGCGGCGTCACCTACGCTATCCGTTACGGTGATATCTGCGCCAGTGTAATCCGCGTGGCCCGGATCAACTACACATTTTGTTACGAGTCCATTCGTGACATCTCGCGCGAATACCTTCGTCGAGGCTTCTGTAATCAGCACAACCTCGCCTACGTTAGCCTTGCGCGCCACTTTACGGTAACGACGGCCTTCGTGGACAATTACGTCATCTGCGGACGCGACCGGCTGCTTCTGCGCAAGGAACTCCGCTTCGGTTGCGCGGACAACTTGATAATCGCGTAGGTAATTACCCTTTGTTCCGTCAGCTCTTTCCGCCTCGTATAATTGCCGGCTTCCTCTCCCTTGATTATCGTAAACGATCCTAACGAAACTGCCGATTTCGTAATTATTGGTGTTGTCATTTGGGCCGATGACTCTCGCGTAATCCCCAACGGTCAGACGCATAGGTTTCGGTGCTTCAACCGGAACCCTTTCGTACACTTCGAAGCGCTCCGGATGCTTGTCCAGCGGAATTCTGCGCTCGTCACTGTCATTATCAATAAACGCAGGCCTACCGTCACTGCCCGTATATACCGCGTAAAAATCACCGATCTTATACCCGATTCCGCCGGATTTCCCTACCTTAACGACATCGCCCGCCTGAGCCTTACGGTCAACTTTGCGGTACTCAATGCCGTCTACCAATACGTCTACCGCCGGAATTACTACGTTCAATTTCGCCATCTACAAATCGCTCCCTTTTCGTATAAATTCGTTTAATTTACGTCACCGTTCGCGTCTATTACGCCATCGTGGTCATACACGCGCTCCATTGCGTACTCAGCCGCGCAATTCGTTCCTGTGCCGGTCCATCCGTTGTGCACGAATGCTTCACCATCGTCTATCCGCTTAACCTCGTCGCCAACGTATACCTCGCCGCGGCAATACGCACACGTTGCTACTTCGTTACTCAACGTTAGCGCTCCGGTTCAACGCGATCGACAGCTCGATCCACCGCTCCGACGCGCGGGCTTCAGACGCCCAATATTCGCCGAGCATACGGTTTTCGAACATGAACACGCGCGGTATCTCGCCGTCGGCCGCCCACACGCCAACGATATAGTCAGCGTCGGCGCGGTCGTAGGTGCTTCCGTTCCCTTTCTTCGCGTAAACTACGAGGTCGCCGCCGCGGTCCAAACGTTGCCTAATCGTTTTGACCTGCAGTTTAACGTGGTCGCCGCTCAGCGGATCGGTCGCGAGAATATCGTATGGCTCGTCCGTTGTGGGATTGTGCGGTATCCAACCGTTAGCCAAAAGCGCGAGCCGAGCCGCCATTTCCGAATACTTACCGGTCACTTCCGTTATATGTGCGATGTTATACGCCCTCCCCTTCGTGGTCGCCCCGCTGATCCGGAACGAACACGATTTCGATATCGCGTTCTTCTTTCGGATACTCAATCGGCCCAATCGCGGCGGAATCCGTAGGGTTTACGGAAACCGCCAGACTAACGTCGAACGGGCCGACTTCGGGCTCTAGCGCTCGGAAGAACGCAGCCAGCCGCTCCCCTAATTGCGGGAGACTGGCCGGACTCTTAACGTTGATGCCTACGGTGATCTTGCGTTCGTTCATGGCGCGTCCTCCCTTCGTTATTAAAAGTTAAGCGGCGGCGGTGCGTCCCCGTCAGAAATCGGCGTAGACTCTTCCGTAGTTGCTGGCGTATTCCCCGTCGTTGCACCGATCGAGAGACCGAGGCGCCCGATGTCGAAGCCGGCGATTACGAGATTCTTTGTTTGCTCAACACCGTCGGCTACGTACAAGCACGTTTCGAACGATTCGAGATCGAACGGAGCCTCGGACAACTTCGCGTAATTCGCGCGTTCGGCGTCCGTCAGGTCCTCGTCCATATCAATGATCGGACTAAGCGCGACTGCCGCGTTCGTGGACGTGCCGGTTTTACCGAGTTCGAACGCGATTGTGCCGAGCTTCTTCGCGTATTTCGCGATGACCGCTTTAATCTGCGTTTCCTGCTTCGGACTCAGGTCGACGACGATATCCTTACCGGTCGCCAGGTCGAAGAAAGCGCGCAGGTAACGTTTTTTGCCGCGGAACAAGTACGCTTCGTCCCTAATCGGTTTGACGTCCGCCTCACTCGCGCCGCCTTCTTCCGCAGCTTTTGCGTCTGCGTACAACAGGTCAGCCGCGCGATCCCATACGGTCGGTGCCGAATCAATAAAACCGCGGCTATTACGTACGGCCGGATTCTTCGGTACGAACGTGTTCACCTTTTTGTAGATTCCGTAACCGTAGTACTCCGCGACATCGTTAACGGACTTAACGCCTACCTTCAACGATGTGCCGGACTTAAACGATACGATCGGACTCTCCTTCGCGCCTCCTTCGTTATTACTTGCTTCCGCAGCTGCCGCGCCAACCTTCGTAAACATTGACAATCCGCAACACTCCTCGATTTATATTCGGACTTCTTGCGTCCGCTAGACGGCATTAGCCGTGGCCCTCTCGTACGTTCACCTCTACTAACGAAGCGGAGCGTTACTAATACGGACAGCTAACACCGCCTAGCCGACGCAGGAAATAATCCCGCGGGCCTTACGTATTTACACGAACACAATTACGCTATTTGCCAAATTCGTCGTCTCACGTTTGATCTCGAGCAATTCGCGTTCCATTTCGTTAATACTTCGTCCGATTTCCGCCTGACGTTCGGTAAGCGACGCGATAAGACTGATCGAATTCGACCGTACCTTACGCAGCTCACACTCCGCGCTCTCAACGTTAAGCTGCGCGATTGCGACTTTGATGCGTTTTTCGGCCGCGTGCTCCTTACGTGTAGCGGCCTTGAGTGCGCGGATCAGGACGCGTTGAACCGATTCCATGAGCGTCGGATTCGAGTTGTGGCGCGGATATACCGTAATAACCGTGTCGGACTCCGGCGCGACTACGAATGCCATGCGTCGGTATCCGAACAGGCGACCAGGGCGTCCGTCCTCGTTGACTATGTTAGAAATAAACGCAGCCTTACGTAGATGGTCCATCACGTACATTGGCGCTTTTGCACGTTCGACGCCGAAGTCTTTGACCGCTTCGTCGAGAGCGTGTGGTGTCACGAATATTTTACCGGTGAAATGCGTGCCGGCCTTCGGATCAATCGCGGTTACCGTCATGCGAGCCGCACCCCCTTTCCGATTAAATTGCGCGGAACTAAGTCGGCTGCGTCGTAGTCGCCGGGAAGAGTACCGTTATATTGCGAAATAATTCGGGACAAGTGCGTATGATTAGCGTTCGTTCTGCGTATACTGTTACGAGTAAGTTCGTTAGACATGCGTCAGACCTCCGTTAAATTTCTATTGACAATAGTCAATGAATGATGTTATTATCGGAATTGTAATTATAAGCCAGTACATCAATGGGCAGACTTGTAGTAGGACTTTTTCGCCGATCTTTTCGACTCAATGCCTAAGAGCCGGAAACACCGTGAAAATTTACTAATTTTTCAAGTTTCGCTTATGTGCTATACTTAAGATGTTAAAGGGTATGCCAATGCCTTTTGACAGGTGGTTCTGAAACGGTTAATGAACTTTCGGTGTGATTCGGAATTACCACCGTATCGTTTCGCCAAAAACGACGCGGTATCTGAATCGTTATACTCACCGTTAGACCATGCGTTGAGGATCGCCAATTTCCGGGAATCGTCCTCCGCCAAGAGGGCGATTTTTTCATGTACGAGAATGCTGTCGTCTATAACCGCCAAGTTATCTTCGACCTCGTAGTTGTTGCTTCGTTCATCTTCTACGTCAGAGCTGCTTACATCGAGCGAGTCAATTTCGTAGCCGCGTCGGCGCTTCTTGAGCCTCGTTGTTGATCGCCATAACGCTTGACGAAAACGGTAGTTAACTTGTGTAGAGAACGCGCCTTTTTCTGGATCGAAACGTTTGATAGCGTCTTGAATCCCGACTAAACAGCTTTGTTCGAAGTGCGTCTCATTGACCACCGAGTGCCAAATGTTTTGAGACATTCGGTAAATTTTCGGTAAGAAGTGCTGCAGAATCTCGTGATAGGAAACTTCACTGCCTTCTCGCGCTTTAACTGCTAGAATATTTAGTTGTTCGTTATTCAACATTTATCACTCCTCATATTAGTAAGTACATACTCTAACCAAATTGGGACATTGTTCTAATAAAAACTTAATTCTTTTTCGGAGGGCTCCGCGATGCCGTCGATTTCGTACGGTCGCTGCCTTATTCCGGACCTTCTCGCAGCTCGCGGCTGGACTCAACGCCAACTGGCGGAACACTCCGGCGTCAACGAAAAGGTTATCTCGTTCTATACGACGAGAACACGCGGACGTATGTCGTTAGTCCTCGCCGTACAGTTAGCGGATGCCTTAGAAGTTAGTCCACGCGATCTATACGAGTGGCCTCAGGAATGAGCGCTCGACCGGTCGAAAATTCTACGGATTGTTAGAAAAATGTGCCGTTCTAATATTGTACATGCCCGCGCCTTCCGACTTCAACGTATATTAAACGTCATCGTTCGACATTTTCGTTCTCGTCCGTGTCGAATCGGTCCTTCTTCGCAATGCCACTCGTTTACGTCCTTGTATGGCCGCCGCACTAACGCCAGCTTTACGTCCATTTCGCCGCCCAATTCCGCAACAATACGGTTTCGCCAGGCGCGGCCAGCAGCGTCATTATCACGGTAAAGCGTAACCTCTTCGATCGGTGACCGTAGTAAGAGCTCCGCTTTCGTCCGATTAAACGCCGAGCCGCCCGTTGCTATTGCGAATATACCCGCTGTACAAAGACTATGCGCGTCTACTTCCGCCTCGACCAACGCAGCCTTACGTATTTTCCGCTGATACGCGATGTGGATTCCGTAGAGCATTTCGCGTATAGGCCGCGCGCCCCGTTCGTACCAAAACGTCTTACTATCGACGCGCCGGTACTTTACGTTGCCGAGCGAGCCGTCCGCGTTGTACCACGGAATAGTGACCGCTTGCCTAGTGCGGTCATATCCGATGTTAAATAAGCGTTGCACTGCTTCCGATATGCCTCGTTGCCCTAAATACGGATGCCTGTACGTGTATGTATCGAGGATAGCGGAATCAATTCGTGTTACGCGCGGCTTGTCCACGTTTAATCGCGGCATGTTCAGTACGATCTCGTCCGTGTCGTTCGGCAGCTCGCCGTACCTAGCGCGCAAATAGTCGGCCGCCTCTTCGTACGTTTCGTCGCGTAGGAATGCGAGTAGCTGAGTGAAGCCGCCGCGTTCGCCAGTTCCGCTATCGCCCCAACAACCGTAGCCTTCGTCGAGCTCGTCCAATATAACGTAGAACGACGGGTGCCGATCGTACCGGAACGGGCTGGCTGCGATTAGGCGCGTTTCTGTCCACGTCGCGTTGATCCACGGGAACGGCTCGAGTTCGGCTCGTATGTCTATAACTTGCCTCAACATAGCCTAGTCCTCGTCTGTTTTTTCGTAGTCTGAATACGGAAGCAATCCACGTACAACAGCAGCATAGGTAGGTTTCAGTGAGGCGCCTTTAGTTTCTTCAGCAGTCTTCGGTAATTCTGCATCCGTTAATATTTCCCAACCTGTAATGCCAAGTAATTTTTCTGCGTCACTCAAAGCTGCGGATATTAATTCACGGGCCATTGCAGCACGTTTTTGTCTCATAATTACTGATATAAAGTCTAATCTTCGCATATCCACCTCTGACAATATAACCGTGAATCTCGCGTCTTGATAATTCTTTCTAACACCATCTTTAAGCGCATCAACGTAAAGTTTTTTCAATGTAGCTTCTGTGCCCTTTAGGTCTTCAATCTCTCTGATATCCATAGCACACCTCCCATTACAATATAAACCAATTAATTTGCCTTGTAAATAGAGTCGTAATACTTTTTCGTAATTTGAATTTGATTTTTGTAACAGAATTCAAAATTAGTATTACAATACTGTTACCACACTAACTGTATTGACTTATCGACACCTATCCACTGTGCTTTAGGCATTGAATGCTATAGGTATTTTAGATACCTATTTAGTATAGTATCATTTTATTATAGTATTTTAAATACCTTCGCAATTAATATTTTCCCGCAAACTTCGCCGCCACATCCGCCGTGTCCGGTTCGCGCACGATGCCCCAATTCGGTAAGTATACGATTTCAACGCGCGTATCCTCGCCGCCGCTGCGCCCTTTGCCGATTTCGATTACGCCACGTCCTTCGTGTGCTAACGTATCGAGTCCGATGAGAGCCGCGCCATCTTCGAGTAGCTGCTTCGTTTTCTTAACCTCGGCGCGCTTCGGCGGCTTCAACTCGCGAATACCGTCGTCACTCTTTTCGGATTCGTCCTCGTCGGCCTGCGTAATGGCTAACTTGAGTACGCCGAGTGAGCCCGTCATGATCCGGAGTTTCTTGGACGTTGCCGCTGCGTCGCCGCCCGCAGT
Source organism: Paenibacillus sp. YIM B09110 (assembly GCF_037167145.1). Taxonomy (NCBI): domain Bacteria; kingdom Bacillati; phylum Bacillota; class Bacilli; order Caryophanales; family Paenibacillaceae; genus Paenibacillus; species Paenibacillus sp. YIM B09110. The sequence continues at coordinate 129,510 of NZ_JBANSP010000015.1, forward strand.
CTTCGACGTGTTCGTTTCGTAATCAAGGTAGTAGAACGGATCGACTACGACGACGTCCGCGCCAGTTTCGATGATGTCCGACTTCAACGCGGCCAAGTTGCGTTCGGCAAAGCCTTCGTCATCAGTCGCGCGTAGGATGATCTTGCCTGGGATAATCGCGTTGAGCTCCGCAATGAACTTACGGAAGGCTGCTTCGTAGTCGTCCGGTAATTTCGCCGACTGCAGCGCGCGGTTATCGAAGCCGGCCGCGTAATCAACTCCGTCAATGGTTGCACTAGCTAATCCGCTTCGAGCGCTAATTGACGAGAACGAACGCGCCATCCATTCGAACCATCCCATTTCGAGTGCCCATACGAGGACGACCGCACCTTGGAACGCGAACTCAATCGCCTCTTCCATCGTTAGTATCGATTTGCCGCGACCCGATCGCGCATAGAACACGTACATGTTCGACGAATAGTAGCCGCCGCCGAGCGCTTCGTTAATGGACGGAAACTTCGACCGCCATATCCGATGTGACTGACCGGCTGCGCGCGCTTCGTATTCCGCGAGAAACTTTTCGCCACTCTCCGCTATGTTCGCACCTGACATACGAACACTTGTTCGCATTTTAAGTTTAATCTCCGCGAGCCTGTTCGTCAATCCCGTAAAAAATTCGTCTACGCTCGCTGTCTTACCGATCGCGTCGAACATGTCCGGAATCGCCTTACCGCTGAACAATTCCGCGATCTGACGTTTGCCATACGTCTCTTTCAGCGTGCGGGCCAAGTACTCGTACGAGTCCGATACCGCGGGTATGTACGTAAAGTCCGGCACGTTCGCTACGAGCGTCGCGTATGACGGAGCTTGTCCGCCGTTCTCTTCGGCATGTTTGCGTGTGAATTCGTACGCACTTCGTTCAACTTGCGTCTGAAAATGGTCCGCTACGATGCCGAATCGGTCGAACGCCGAGATATCGTTCGCGTCGATCACCTTCGATATTAACGTTTCAGCTACGCTCAATTACTGCTCACCTCCGATTATATTCACTTCCGCTGTTTACGGCAAAGACCGTTTATGGCCGGTTTCACATAACCGTGTCAGGTTACGTTGTCGAGTTCGTGTTATACCGACGTCGGCGCCTGCGTGCTTCGCGTTTATACTGTTACGTAGAAAACCGTATTGAAAGCGATGTTTTCTCGCGATTTCTCCGTTTTTCTCCGTTTTTCAAAACCGACTATCTAGTCGTAGTATATACGCAATAGGGCGATTGCTCAAACGTCATATTCCGCCGAAAAACCTGTAAGATAATATTAGAAATTTCGTTTGTTCCCTTGGTAATTTTTAGTTACTTTTGTATCATTTGATTAAATATATGATAACTGAGGTCTTATTTGAGGTGTTATTTCTGTCTTATATTTTATCTTACAAAAGCAAACTCAGAATACCGCGATCTCACGAATACTCCCGTTTTCTCCGTTTTTCATTTCGTAAATTTATACTTGAAGTATACTTGCTACATGCGAAACTCATCAAACGTCAAATTCAGCGATTAGCAAAAAATCCCGACAGTTTTCAATTAGTACACTAGGTCTGTTTTTGAGAACAATAGATACCTTTAGATTACTTTAAGGTCTTTTAAGTGTTCATTAGTTCCCGTTATGAGTAACACAGACATACGCACATTTTTAGTGCGATCTCCGTAATTCTCACTCACGCTCACTCTTACGCAGTTTTCCGTATTTTACCGCATTCCGCGCTTGCTCTCGCCCTTAAACGTAAGCTCACCGCATAGCTCGCGCATCCGATCCGCCAGCCTTCGATCAAACAGCGCGCCGATCTCGTTAAGCGGAATGTTTGACGTATACACCGTAGGCAAGCCCGCCGCCACCCGCGAATTAATCACCGTATGAAGGTCGGCCCGGAACGCTTCGGATGCGTCACGTACTCCGATATCGTCCGCGACCAGGAACGGTACAGTCTGCGCAATCCGTTGAGCTGCGTAGTAACGAGCGGCTGCTGGCTCCGCTATCTCCTCCGGTATTCGCGGCCGATTGAATCCGTTATAGTCCGTCTGCCACGCGTTAACATCGAGGAAGTACGCCGGTCTCTCTAACGGCTGCCGTCCGCGTCTGATGCTGCCGATATAATGTACAGTTATATACGCGTTCAGTAACGCAGCCGCTGTCGTTGTCTTACCCGTGCCGGGCTCGCGCGAGTAAAGGTACAGCGATTTAATCTGCGATTTACCTTCCGCTCCGCCTTCGTCAAACTGGCGCGTAAACGTCGCCGCGTACTGTTCGGCTAGCCCGTATATTTGCGGCTGGCCTTCGCGCGCTGGCGAGTTGTCCAACGTAATTAGTCGGTAAACGTCCGGTACATTGGCCGCGCCTGACCGTCCGCCCGCGCCATTCAGACCGTGAAGCGCAATGTAAGACGCGCAGAGCTTCGTGCAGGCTTCGGTATCGGCCGCTGAGCACGGTCCGCGTAGGAGACAGCGGTCCGCGTGCGTTTTCGTCATCGTCAATTAGCGTCACTCCCCGTCATTTCAATCACGCGAGCAGCCGCTTGGAACTCCGTCCTTTTTACACGCAGCTCACGATCGCCAACGTAAACTCTAACTTCGTCTCCATCGCCTTCTAGCCGAAGCTGATCGCGATTGTACGAATTGTTGCTATCGTACGTTGGGTATAACGTAACAGCTACGTTCATCAGCGCACCTCCGTATCCTGTACGAGAATGGCTTCGGTCGCTCCGTCATGCGCGCCGAATATGGCCGTCCCTTTTGCGTGAGCTACCATCACGTCGTCAGCGCGAACAAATCCGATAGTCGTCCGACCTCGCATAATAGCGAATATCCGCGGCGGCAAATACGCGATCTTCTTCGTTACCATCATATGCGCGCCTCCTTCAACCTTCTGACAATGCGCTTGGTAGCCGAAAGAGACATGATGCCTGCAGTTTTAAAGTAACGATAATCACCATTCGTTAACTGGACCACGATGAAATGCGTAAGATTACAGAAGTAAAACGTACTAATATGGATCTTTTTCATACGTGCGCTCCCCTTTCGTCCGTCAGCCGTAAATACTGGCGCTGCCACATCCGCCGCAACCGGTCATTACCGCGAGCCTCCGCTATGTCAACGAGCTCGAGCAACATTGCCGCCGGTCGCCCTACGTAATCAATCGCGCGTTTCATATGCCCCATCCGCGTCCTACCTCCCGTTTTAAATACGCACGATACCCTAATAACCGTTCGTACCGCCGCGGCTTCGCTTTGCCCGTCGCCAACTGCCACGTGGTATGTTCGTTTACCTTACGATAAAAATACGTCAGCCGATCCGTTAATGTCCTCCGCCGCGTCATCGTTTCTTACGTTCAGCCAACGCGATAAGCCGGTCGGCCTGTTGCCGCGTGTAGCCGCAAAGTGCGATCCACTCCGCCCAGCCTCCGATCGAATCCGCGAGGCCCGTCCGTTTGACGTGCGCCAAGTGGCGACCGATTGCGAGCGCGTTGGTTACGTTTGGCTTCGCGTTTTTCTTCGTTAATACTGCGTTCATATTGCGTCAACTCCTTCGTGGAAAAGCATTGTGTACGCTGATCCTGCGTAATGTACTTCCGCATTCAAAATGTTGTATCGTCGGTTAGTGTGATGTTGTCTTTACCGGTGCAAGTAATACGGGCAATTTTCATGTCTCGATCTCTGATCTTCACGGTATGTCTATCCACTAGCTTTATCTCCAACTTCTCTGTAATGAATCTTGCTTCCAGCCATTTCAAAATATAATACTGTTCAATTGTTTCAGCTTCCATCATCACAAACACCGCCTAGTCGTTTATTATGCTTCGATAATCGTAGTATAGCACGGAATCTAAACGTAATTTGTTCCATAATTGTTCCCTTGTTTCAACGCGAAAAGCCTCGCGCATAGTTACGGACCGGTGGGCGATCCATTACCGTCAGGCCAGCGTAAGGGGTACGCCGAGACTGCGATATTCTTTGCGGAGGTTTCGTTACGTAGCGGACGGTGAGGGTGTCCGTGTGATGTGCGGGGCGTTCGTTGTGCGCGAGGTGGGTGCGCCGTGTTCGTGGAATAAATCTACGCTATGTGCTATAATATACGTTATGGAATAACTTTCTAATACGCGATTCGCGTACCACTTATTTCCTAATACTAATACGCGTTTTGCGTATTGTCAAGGAGTGTTTTACGTTGTCCAACGTTTATTTTGCAGCTCGCGTAAACCTAATTCTTGACGGGCTCGGTATGACACAAAAGGAACTGGCACTAGCGATCGATGTCCGCCCGCAAACGTTTAACGGCTATATGACTTCTTATCGCGATGTTCCCGTTGAAATCCTCGTTAAAGTCGCTGATTTCTTTGGCGTTACTACGGATTATCTCCTAGGACGCACCGACAGCACAGTAGACAAAGACGGTAAGCTAATCGTCGATCCTCGTTAGTTTGCCGCTCTCCGCCGCGGCTTCCTACGCTCCAATTCCGCGCCCCACTCGTTTAGCTTCGTATTCAATCGCGTATATCTAGCGCTGCTGATTTCGCCCTCCGCCATCTTATCGAATATCCGCTGGCCGTACATCGCAATCCTACGCGCACATTTATCGTAATCTTCTCGATTCATACCGTAGCCTCCTCGTTATAGTAGCGCCCCTAACGCGCCATAGTCCGTTTCACCATCCGCCTGCAACTCCGCAGTTCTCCGTTCATCATCCGCACGCCGCGCCATTATCGCCGGTATCAGCGCGTTAATCCGATAGCTCACCGCGAAGCCAGCCGTCAGTAACGGATAGTCACGCGTTGGCCGATACGATTCGAACGCAGCTTCGCATGCCTCGCGTAGAACGTCCGGACGATGCGCGGCGATTGCGCGTTTTAATACGCCCTGCTCGAACGACCAATTACGCATTGGCACGTACGTTTCGGCGCCGTATAGCTCCGCGTTCCGATCGGTGAAGAACGCAAGGAAGGTCATAACGTTCCAGTCGCGCGTCGGTAAATTGCGCCAGTCACGGCGCTGCTCGGCGGTGATGCGCGGCTGCTTCGGAGGTTTTGGCGGCTTGTCCGTTTTCTTACGTGGCATCCCCTAACGCCTCCCTCGCGACTCTTTTCATATAACGGATCATATCGTCCTTCGACGCGAACATCGACATGGTAGCGGTTTGGATACGCTCAAGTTCCGACTGTAGACGTTTAATATCCGCGTTTAATTCGTTTACTTCGTCAGAATGCCGACAGTCAACGCAATGTCTACGCCAAGCTTCGGGGTATCCGTGGCTACACTCGGTCATCTTCCGTCACCTTCCCGTCCCATCGCTCAAATTCCGCCCATTCGCGAATTTTATATTCCGCTCGATCATGTTCCGCTACGGTTTCTGCATAACAACGTCTTACCGCAATAGAGGCCGCTTTTGTAACGTTGCCAACGTTGTCTTGTCCGGTGTAGGTACGTAGAAGGCGGAACGGAAACCACCGCGCGAGCTTACCCGTTCGCTTTTCGTAGACCTTTACGCTAATGGACGGTATATAATAATAGCCGATCGATTCTACGGATTTTCTGACGGTTACGCGATACTCTTGCCCGCGATAGGTTACCGGAAACTTACTCGCTTTCATTGCGCGCCTCCTTCCGTAATTCCGCCACCCTCGCGTCTATTTTCTCGCGCAATTCGGCGGGCATATTCTCGGTCGATCCGAATGATCTACGCCACATCATCGAAAAGTAGCGTAGTGTGAACATGCCGGCAACGTTTAAGCGCCGTTCAATCCACGCGGTAAGCGACGCAATCTCACTCGCGTCATCTTCGTACATACGCGTCATACTACCGACTCCTCCGTTTTCACTTCGAACACGCCACCGTAAACCTGCGCTGCAGCGGTCGCCATTACCTCGTACGCATCGGCCACCCCCGTATTGTACAGCGCCATAAACGGCGGACCTGCGAGCGCAATCACCTTACGTTGACGCGCGAAGTCACCTAGCGCGATTATGTTCGAGCGCAGACGCTTAACCTCCGCGTGGAGTTCCGCAATCCGCTGCGCGTTGTAGTCTTCGGCCGCTTGCGTTGTCTCTACGAGTTGTTGCCGCCGGTACTCCGAGCACACTACGCCGACACTCCTTCCGTTTTAACCTTGCGTGGGCGGCCGCGTTTCTTCTTAATCGGCGCAGGTGAGACCGTGTTTTCTTCCGCAACCTTACGCGACTCTCCGCTAAGTGGGAACGTATTTACGAGAGCCGACGTAATGTCCTTCGCGATTTTGATTACGAGTGACAAGCGCGTATTCTGCAGCACGAAATATTCCATGAAGCCGCTAACGTTGACGGTCGCGTTAATCGAATAATCGCCGACATACGGAAGGTCTTTGTTAACGCCCGCGCCGGGCTTGAGTGGTCCGTTAATTACGCCCATAGTTCCGATATTATGAATCGCGCCAAGACACGCGTCGATTGCGATAACCGTTTTGTCCGCCGGCAGCGACGTAATTGTTACTTCGAGATTCATCGCGTGCACCGGTTCGTCAATCGTACCGTAGACGTTCGTATAGCCGAGTCCGGACAGGTACGTTCCTACAAACGGTCCTACCGCATCGCCCGTACTACGGTCAGTTCCGATACATACGAACACTATGTCGGCCACCGTAAGGCCCGCCGGAATCAACGCGGAAAGCGCCGTCGTCAATTCCTCTACCGTTCTGACGCGGCCAATCTTCGCGCCTTTGTATACGTCCTCATGTGCCGCCGCATCTTTTACGTTATTCATTTACACCGTCTCCTCTACGTTAAATTAACGGTCGGAACGCCGACCCTTCCGATATTCCGATACTACTCCGCGACTATTAGCGCGCCTATTTCGTGTGGAATTTGCGTGGATGAGACGTGCTTATGTGCGGACTCAATAAGCACGCTCAGCCGTTCTGTCTCCGCCTTGTATTCCGCGAGTAATGCCGCGATGGTTCGCGCCTCGGTTACGCTATTAACGTCACGTACAATAGCACTGCGTACTGCAGACGCGAATCCGTCCGGTGTTAGCGAATAGTAACCGGCTGGCCGCCATTCCTCACGTATAGTTACGTCGTCGCCCGGCTTAAGCCACGGTGAACGCATCGGATCAACCGTATGGCGGCGTTGTAGCGTGTACTCGCGGTCGTTAAAGGTGAGAGCGTAATTTTGCGTGATGATGACCGGTTGCTTGGCGGATTTTTGTTGCGTGTTTTCTTCGTTCATGCTGCGTCACTCCTTCGTTTATTTTTTCGATGCTTTAGCTTTGCGAGGACGTCCGGGCTTTTTGCGACGCGGTGCCGGTTTCTCACTTACATTGATGACTCCGTTGTAATTCACAACGTGTTCCCGTAATTTCTCTCCGTACCCAAGACGTATGTAAGCGTCAATTTTTATCTCTGACTCTAGTAACATCTCGTTAGTTACGATAAATCCATGATCCGCCAAGAAGTCGTTATAAATAGCGGTGTAAACAAGTGCTCGGTGGTACGCATTACTATAGCTGAGACTTACTTTTTTCATATAATCAGCAATCGCCGCTTTGATAATTAACGCAAGTGTTCCGGAATCCACCGTCCTTTTATTAGAGGATGTAGTCTGCCTTTCTCGAACCAATAGCGCGTCCATCTTACGTTCCATTTCATCTAATCGTAACATCACTGCTGCTCCAATAGATTCAGTCGATAGCTTTTTTACAAGCAAGAGTATAGGCCCGATTATTGCAATTTCATCCATCGAAAGCGGTGAGTTAAACTGATAGGTACCGTCTCCGATAGGTGTTACTCCTGGAATAACTGCGTGTCTTTGAACTGTCATGATTATCACTTCTCCTTTTTAATGGTCGATTATTATGTTACTCCCGCTTAAAGCTCGGCTGACAGAACGTGTAAACTTTTCAAGCGCATCAACAACGGTTTTTAACTCCTCCGTAGACTTCTCGTTTAACTCCGCAACTTGACGGTCATAGTACGCGAAGTATCCGTAGCTCTCGATGAGATCGCCGACTGCCTCCGATAATTGCTGAACGTTTCCGTTAATACGTACGTTACTCGTCACCTTTAACGGATCGTTATCCTCCGTCTGTACATAGACGTACTCAACCTGCGGAGGCTTCTCCGTTACTGATTCGAGCGTATCACGTATTGTTTCGTAGTCCGCCTCCGCTTTTTCCGCGCGTGACTCTGCGGCCTTCAACGCCGCTTTAACTTCGCGCAACTCCCGTACAGTCATTTCGTCTACCGTTTTGACTGCGCCGGATGATGGGATTGTGTGCGGGCGTTCGCGTTCTTCGGGCGAGAGCGTAGATATGTGATATAACGCATCTAACGTGTGTCTTGTCGACAAGACGCTGGGCCTTAAGCGCTCAAACACTTTAATGAACCTATCCGCATGACCTCGCGTGAAGTCGACGTGATCCAAAAGCCAGCGAATCCAACCACCGGCTTCTTCACGTTGTAACGCAAGCGCCTTCTCTTCTGCTTTACCCGAATCAGTCTGCGCATCTCTAACCGCCTTCAACCTACGTCCAATCTCGAATATCGCTTCTCCCGCGATTCTCTTATACGTGTTGATCTCCGCGGTAATAACGTGAATATCCGAAGATAACGTTGTATCTATTTGCGTTGTCATTTATCACGTATCCTCCTTTCACGTTTAACTTTGTTCGGTGTGATTTATCGCGCCGATAATGTTTATGGTTCTTCTTACGTATGGTTCTCGTTATTATAGTTCTACTTAGTGTGACGTTTGCCGTGTGACGGTAGCCATGTGACGTTTACGACGTACCGAATATGCCAACGTTACTCACCGGATGAACCGTATAAACCGTATTCGCCCAGGACTGCGTAGTTGGGTCGCGTTGCTTTTCCGCGGTTACTAGTGGCTGCCCTCGCCAATGATACCGGAGTAACGATTTGACGCGCCTATTTGCCGTCTCACGCGCCACGCCTAACGCTTCGGCAATTGCGTATTGTGTCGGATAGCAGCGGCCGTTAGCATCCATATATGAGGCGAGAACGAGTAGCGTCTGCAAGCGTTCGGCACCTATATCCGCGACCATACCGGAGCGCACGGCATCAACGTAAAATTTTACGAATATGCGCTTGTCGGCGGTCAATCGCGTCATCCCCTTCCGTTAACTTTTCGCTTTATATTGTAGTAAGTACACGTTATCCGCAGATTGGGACATACACGCAAAAAAAAAATAACGGCCACCCGACGGAGGTTAATCCGTTAAGTGACCGTTATCGATTCGTATTCTATTTTAACGTAAACTCTACCGCTGTTTCCGCCGCGAACGCCACTCCGTCCTTTAACCGCAGCTTCAATCCGCTAATGCCCGCCGGCGTCTCGAACGCGATCTTATATGAACGTGTGAGCCCCGGATTTACCGTCTCGTAATATAAGAAGCCATCGCGCAGAAAATCGGACGCTTTATATTCAACTCCACTACCGTCGATGAGCGTCGCTATACTGTGGCTCAAGTCTCGCGCGCGTGTATCGTTATTTTTAAACGTGAGGTCGACAACTACGAATTGATCTACCGTCGTATTGCCGGCGACTTCCTGCGTAATAGACGAAGCTCCAACGGTTACAGCGAATTGTCCTAACGCAGTTTCAACGCCAGCCTGCGCCGTCTGTATCGGTGCTTCCGTCGGTACTACCGTTGTTGGTGCCGGCTTGACTGCGGATTCCTGCGCCACGGTGTCCGTACCTTCCGGAGCGAACAAGTAAATCAGCGCGAACACTACGACGACTGCTCCGAGCAATATGAGGCTATTACGTTTTGTTTGCTGACCGTATGTCATTTCGTTAGATCGCGGTGTTTGTCTATCGTCCATTAGCGCGTATCCCCCTGCGTATATTTCCGTTATATGGATATACGTCTATTATCGCAGAGGGTAGCAAATTCTTCAATTAGAACATCGCTTGTTTACACGTTAAATTTACGGTAAAATCGGTATAACGTAAGCAGGTCGCTTACACTATAGGTCTACGTCAGATTGTCCGTTATAGGCACCGTAAGGGCTACGGAGTCCTACCGATACCCGTTGCGTTTCCTAAACGATGGGTCGGGGGTTCGAATCCCCCCGCGGCGCGCCATCATATTTCTGCCATTTTACAATCCACAAAACCTCGCCGCGGCGAGGTTTTTTTGTTTTTTTGAGACGGACCGCAATTTTACACCTTCTCCAAATGCCAGCCATCGTTTATGCTACGAAACAGAACCCCTTATGATAGTCACCGTTCTTTGCAGCAACAATACTCCAGTGAAGGAGGCTTCACGAATCAATGAAATGGCATTTCAGCTATCGAAATAAACTAATCCTTTCTTTCATGCTCGTCAGCCTGCTGCCCGTCATCGTCGTACAGATTGTCTCTTACTACGTCTCGACGGACGCCATGAAGCAGAAGACGGATGTGCTCGTTCAAGCGAACCTGCTCCAGACATCCAAAAATTTAGACACGTCGCTGAAAGCCTACGACGATTTGTTGTTCCAAATTATTACGAACGACGAAATCGTCGGTCTTCTGCGTGAAATAAACAATCCAACAGACAGCCTCGAGCTAAGCAAGCGCAAACTTATTAACCTTCTTGTCTCCTACTCCTATGCCAAGGAGGGCATACGAAGCGTCGCCATTCTCACCAAGAACGGAACCCAGATCAGCTATGATCGGCAAACAGGCTCGCCTTACGGCAATCTGTGGACGAACGTGCCTGACGTTACGCACCTTCCCTTCTACGAGAAAGCCGTGAACAACCGAACCGGCAGCATCATGACCGTCCCGGAGAAGATGGGTTCGATTAACCCCGAGGACGAATACAGCTTCCATCTGGCCCGCAAGCTGACCGACTATCAAGCGCTTAGCCTGGAGAGCATGGGTGTGGCCGTTATTACGGTTTACGAATCCATGCTTGCTCAAGCTATTAATCTAGACGTGCAATCCCCTGGTGATAACGGACAGGCCAGCCAGATCGACAACCGCAACTTTCTTACGGACAAGAATGGAATCATTATTTCTGCCGCCGAGAAGAGCTATATCGGCAAGTCGATGAGCGAGGTAAAGAACAGCTCGACGATCAGCAACCGCTACGTGAACGGCCAGAGCGGCTGGACGATATACAACTTGATCGACGAGAACAAGCTATTCGGCGAAATGTATACGATGCAGCGGTTGACGTTAACCGTCGGAGTCATCGCGATTGTGTTGTCCACCCTGTTCATTCTGTATTTCTCCAGCCGATTGTCGGGCTCTATACGGAAAATCGTTAAAGCCATGCGCAGCGCAAGCCTCGGCTCTCTGACCGTGCATGTCGACGAGCCGTCCAAGGATGAGATTGCGGCTATCGCCTTCAACTTCAACAAAATGATGAATACGATCAACGAGCTGATGAACGAAGTGAAGGTGACGAGCGAGAAACGCAAAGAAGCCGAAATTCGCGCGTTGGAAGCTCAGATTAATCCTCATTTTCTGTACAATTCGCTCGATTCGATCAATTGGCTGGCCATTGAAAAGGACGAACATCAGATCAGCCAAATGTTGAAAGGGCTTGCACAAATATTGCGCTACAGCATCAAGGACAGCAATAAGCTTGTCTCCGTCAAGGAAGAGCTGGAATGGATGGACCGCTATATTTATTTGCAGCAATACCGGTTCCGTTCCTCCTTCTCTTGCACGGTAGAGCAAGACGAGCTCGCACTCGATTGCCTCGTACCGAAGCTGATCATGCAGCCTTTTATCGAAAATGCGATTATTCATGGCTTCTCTGGCATTAAACAAGGCGGACGATTGCATATTGGCATAACGCTGGCGGAGGGACACGGCCTTCAATGTACGATTCGGGACAATGGCATCGGAATGGACGAGTCGAAGCTCGACCAAATATTATCTGATGACCCGATTGGCGGCAGCGCTCGCGGTATCGGCATGCGCAATGCGATCGACCGCCTTCGCATGTATTACGGCGAGTCGGCATCCTGTACGATCCGCAGCCGCCTCAGAGAAGGAACGGAAGTTACCATCAGGATGCCTTTGGGGCAAAGAGAGGAGTTGGTACAATGAGAATCGTCGTTATCGAGGATGAAGATAATACGCGGTATGGAATTATGAATCTAATCAACAAGCTGGGGGCTCCCTATGAGGTTGTCGGCGATGCGGATAACGGCGAACAAGGGCTGGTGCTCATCGAGCAGCTTCGTCCCGATCTCGTCATTACCGATATTAAGATGCCTCAAGTGAGCGGCATTGAAATGCTCGAAGCGCTCAAGCGCAAGGGACATCGCCATCAAACGGTTATTCTGACCGGCTTCTCGCAATATGAATATGCCAAAAAAGCATTAGGTCTTGGCGTTCTCGAATTTCTAGAGAAGCCGATTACCGCCATGGACTTGAAAGAAACGCTGGAGAAGGCAACCGAAGAGCAGAAGCTTCAACAGATGGCCGGCATTCCGCACGGCCATGCCGCAGAACGTCTGGAGCATTACTTGCAGCAATCTCTTTCGCAGCAGCAAGCACCGGACCTCTCCCTTCTCGCGCCGCTAGCCGAGCAGGCCGCAGGCTTCAAAGTCGATGAACCATTCGGTATATGCACGATCTATGTTGGGGATGCATACGACCGTACAGCCGCCCGTCTCAAGTCCGGCATAGAGCAGAAGCTGAATGCCGCAACGCATTCAGACAAGCACTGCGTATTTGCCGTGGCGCAGGATCGCTCGCTCATCATACTGTCCCAGCCTTCTGCTCCCGATACGCTCGCGGCATTCATTCGCTCAATCGTACCGAATGCGGCGATCACCGTATCGAGAATACGCGGCTTGCACGAACTGTATGAAGCCTTCGCCTCGCAGCAATCGATTCGTAAATGGACGATTACGATGAATGAGAACGCAGTCATTCTAAGCGACTCTGTAATCGGCAATTTCGCCGCAGAGGCTCTTTCATTCCCTCATAACCTTGACCATAAGATCCGAGCGGCGATTCAAGAGCGTAAGGCAGACGATATTCACCGCTCTGTTCAAGAATGGCTGTTGTTCTGTTACGCAGGCCATTATCATCCCCAGCACATTATCGACAGCTGCATACGTCTCTTGTCCTCCATCCTTCGCGTCATTGGCGAAACGTACGGAGACGAGACCGTATTTCACTATCAGAAGGAATGGCTGCAGCCCGTGTTAACCGCACAGACGCGATCGGAGCTTAAAGCGTCAATCGAACGGGTAGCAACCGACATTTCGGCCCTTGGACAAGCATCCGACACGCCTGCGTACAGCCTTATTGTGCAGAAGGCTGTACGCATCATCCATGAACGCTACCGCGAAGGCGTTACGCTTGATGAGATCGCAACGATGCTCCATATTACGCCGGAATATTTAAGCACATTGTTCGCCAAAGAAGTGAAGAGCAACTTCTCCGCCTACATCAAAAACATTCGCGTGAGCCAAGCGAAACATCTTATGCTGACCACCGACCGGAAAATGTTCGAAATCGCCAAAAGCGTCGGTTATCCCGATCCTAAATATTTTTCGCGCGTATTCAAGGAAATGACCGGTTTATCGCCTGCCGAGTACCAGAAGATTCATAACGGAGACTCTTAATTCGGTTTAATATCGTCCACCTTTATTAAATAATTAGAATTTTAGCAGCGCTTACATTCTTATAAACTTAGGATGTCGACAAAACAAGACTTAGGGGGAAGCACAATGAGGCGTTCAAGTTTACTGCTGTTAAGCATTCTGTTGATCGTTATGCTAGCGCTTGCAGGCTGTGGATCGAATAATAATGCCGCTAACCAATCGGATAACAAGTCCGGAACGGAAGACAACAAAGGCGGAGACAAGGCAGCGCAAGACAAGAAGAAGTTAACGCTTTGGTTCTATTTCGAAGGCAAGCTGCAATTCGATATCGTCAAGTCGCTCACCGACGGTTTCTCGGAGAAAAATCCGAACATCGAGGTCGAGCCTGTGTACATTCCGTTCGCGGACTTCAAGAAACGGCTCTCCGTAGGGCTTGCCGCTTCCGATCTGCCGGACATCGTCATTATCGACAACCCGGACCATGCCGCATATGCCGCAATGGGTCTGTTCGCCGACATTACCGACAACCTGGCCGATTGGGCCGATAAAGACCAATATTTCGAAGGCCCTTGGAAATCCGCTTCCTACGACGGCAAGCAATACGGCATTCCGCTCGGAAGCAACAACCTTGCGCTGTTCTACAATGAACAAATGCTAGCCGACGCCGGCGTACAGCCTCCGCAAACGTGGGATGAGCTTCGCGCAGCGGCGAAAGCGCTGACGAAGGGCAATGTGAAAGGACTTGGCATCGCCGCTCCGCAGAACGAGGAAGGCACGTTCCAATTCCTCCCGTGGCTGCTGTCCTCCGGCGCAACCTTCGATCATATCGCAGGCGACGGGGCAAAATCTTACGGCATACTGGCCGATCTTATCAAGGACGGCTCGATGAGCAAAGAAGTCATTAACTGGACGCAAGCAGATGTCATGAAGCAATTCGCTTCCGGCAATCTGGCGATGATGGTCAACGGTCCTTGGCAAATTCCAAGCTTGAAGGAATCCGCTCCCGACCTGAAGTACGGCCTCTCGTTCGTACCGAAAGACAAACAATTCGCATCCGTGCTTGGCGGAGAGAACCTCGGCGTTATCGCCGGCGACAACGTAGACGCCGCTGTCGAGTTTATCAAATACGCGGCATCGCCGGATGTGAATAAGAAGTTTGCGCAAGACTTCGGATATTTCCCTGCAAGACGCGACGTAGCGAGCGACCCGTACTGGTCGGAGAATCCGCAGCTGAAAGTGTTCGCGCAGAACATGGAAAACTCGCAGCCGCGCGGTCCGCATCCGAAATGGCCGGAAATCTCCAACGCGATTTCCGAAGCGCTTAGCAAGTCGCTTACGCTTAGCGTGCCGCCGGAAAAGGCAGCCGAGGAGGCGCAAGCCAAAATCGATAAAATTTTAGGCAAATAATCCATAAATCCAGAAGAAAGGCGGAGTACCTTGACGGTCAGGAGATCAACGGGTGCTCCGCCTTTTGCATGAAAGGATGTACAACTATGACCCGTGCACAAGGACGCGTAGCCGGTTACTTATTCGTGCTTCCGGCGCTTCTCTACATGATATTTTTTGTCGGGTATCCGATTATCGATAATATTCGATTAAGCCTGTTCGATGTTAACGTGATGAATATTTCCAAGGGACATCAGCCGTTCGTCGGATTCGACAATTACGTCCAGCTGTTCCAAGAAGGCACTTTGCAACAGGTGTTGACGAATACGCTTATTTTCACGCTCGCGTGCCTGGTGCTTCAATTCATCATCGGCCTCGTCTTCGCGCTGCTGTTCAATTTGCAATTCCGCTCCGCCGAGAAGCTCCGCGGCTTCGTCATGATCAGCTGGCTGCTGCCGGCCACGATAACCGCCATGATGTTCAAGTTCATGTTCAGCACCGGCGGCATCGTTAATGACTTGCTCATGCAACTGCGGCTGACGGACAGTCCTGTCGAATGGCTCGTTAGTTCGGGTACCGCGATGTTCACGCTCGTGCTGGCCAATACGTGGATCGGCATTCCGTTCAATATGATTTTGCTTACAACCGGCCTTACGACGATTCCAAAAGATATTTACGAGAGCGCTTCGATCGACGGAGCGACGATGGTGCAACGTTTCTTCAAGATTACGCTGCCGCAGCTTAAGCCCGCGATTATGTCGCTGCTCGTGCTCGGATTCATCTATACGTTCAAAGTATTCGATCTCGTGCTTATTATTACGAACGGCGGGCCGGTCAATGCAACGCAAATGATGTCGACGTTCGCCTATAAGCTCAGCTTCGACCAATTCAAGTACAGCCAAGGCTCGGCCGTCTCCAATGTCATGTTCGTCCTCCTTCTGATCGTTGGAATGGTCTATCTAAGATTGCTTAAGAAGGAGGAGCAGCTATGAAGACGCTTCGCAAGCATTCCCATTGGCTTATGCCGCTGATTAGCATAGTGATCGTCGCCCTCTTTCTTTTCCCGCTGTATTGGCTGGTCGCGACCTCGTTCAAGACGGAGGCGGAAATATTCAGCACGCCGCAAACGTGGTTTCCGCAGGAGTGGCAGTTCAAGTCCTATACGGAGCAATTAACCGGTTCGAGCTTCGATATAGCGGCAGGCTTCCGCAACAGTTTGTTCATTGCCATTGGCTCGCTGCTTATATCAACCTTGTTGTCTATTCCAGCCGCTTACGGCATTGCCCGCTTCCAATTTCCCGGCAGGCATTCGTTTATTTTAGTGTTCCTCGTCACCCAGATGCTGCCGGCCTCGCTGCTGCTGACGCCGCTGTTTATTCTGTTCAAGACGATCGGACTCATCGGACCAAGCTATTGGAGCACCATTCTCGCGAACGCGACGGCTGGCATTCCGTTCTCCGTCATCTTCCTGCGAACCTACTTCGCGACGTTGCCGAAGGAGCTGGAAGAATCGGCGAAAATCGATGGCTGCAACACGTTCACGACATTCATCCGCATTATGCTGCCGATTGCGATACCGGGCGTCGTCGTAGCGATGGTCTTCTCGTTTCTGTTCGCTTGGGGCGACCTGATCTACGGCATGACGTTCATCGGCAAGGAATCTCTGCGACCGATTACGGCAGGCATTTACAACTTCCTAGGATTCCAGAGTACGTCCTGGAACAACACTATGGCTTTCGGCACCGTAAGCATGCTGCCGGTTGCGCTATTATTCATTTTCGTACAGCGTTACATCGTCAGCGGTCTGACGAACGGCGCAGTGAAAGGATAGGGAGACGGAACTCCGATGCCGGGCTTCCGATGATCCGCTTGTTAGCCATAGAAAGAATACAGGATCGCCCCACTAATGGAGCGATCCTGTTTTGTTTTATGCTGTTATTTGTTATTGATTGCCCAGCGCCTTAAGCAAGATAGCTACCGCTTCCGCTCTGGTCGCTTGATCGTTAGGAGCAAACAAGTTGCCTCCGCGTCCCGATACGATGCCACGCTCCCTTACAGCTTCTACGGCTTCTCTGGACCAAGACGGAATATCGTTTGCATCAGCAAAGCTGCCTTCCGCTGCCGATTCTGTCCGTGCAAAACCAAACGCTCTGCTAATCAATACTGCAATCTCGGCGCGCGTAATTTCTGCGTTTGGCCTAAAGCTGTCGTCGTTGTATCCAGAAATGACCTTCGCTTCAACCGCTTGAGCTACCGCCTTCTCCGCCCATGAGCCAATGGACTCCTTATCCGTAAACGATAGGTCAACGCCTTCGTTTTTCCAGTTCAGCGCCTTAGCCAAAATAACGATGAATTCGGCACGGGTAATCGTTTGGTTAGGCTTGAACGTACCTTCCGGATATCCCGTAATGAGCGACTGCCCTACAGCCCGCTTAATCTCCAGCTCCGCCCAGTGTCCGGCAATATCGGAGAACTCGGCCAACGGCTTCGGAATTTCCTTGTTCACCGCGAACACGGCAAACTTTGTGAAATGGTCTACTTGTACCGTTATGAATCCATTATTGACTTCGCCGCCGATTTCAATCCAGCGTTTCTCCGTCTCGTCATAGTAGAACACCGAGACAGTCAAGCTTTCGTCCTGCAGAATCTTCTGATCGAACGCAAATCGAAGCGTTACCGGATTTTTAAAGTTTTCGGTAAAGTTTTTCAGCAGTTCGAAAATCGGGCTGGCGAGCTTTTGAGTGTCCTCGATTAAATTAGCGCTGCCCGGAAGCTTCTCCACCTTAATTTGAATCGGCTGATCCGATGTTTCGCTTGGAATAGAAACCCACACTTCCTCATTCAGCTTGACTTCGCCCGCTTCGTTGGCAGGAATAGCCGTTTCCGCAGTTGTAGGCGTTGCCGTTGGCTCTACTGTTGGTTCTATCGTTGGTTCTACCGGTGTTACGGGAGTCGAAGAGCCCCCGCTTGTCGGTACAACTGATGCGGAAGAATCCGATGGCAGCGAGTCCCCTACGCCATTGCTCGCAACGACCGTAAATGTATAAGCGATTCGATTAACGAGACCGGTTACCTTGATCGGGCTGGCAATGCCGGTCGCCGTCTTGACCGCCTCGCCGCCGCTCCATGCCGTGACCGTATACAAGCTAATATCGCTGCCGTTTCCTGACGGAGCTGTGAATCGTACCATCGCCTCACGGTTGCCTGCCGTCGCCGTTACGTTTGTCGGCTTGGCCGGCGCGCTTGCCGGCGTCTCGGCTGCTGTCGGCGTGATCTCCCCCGACGGATTGGAGGCTAAGGAGTTTCCGACTCCATTGGTCGCAACAATCGTGAACGTGTAAGCCGTACCATTCGCAAGTCCCGTTACCGTTATCGGACTTGATGATCCAGTCGCCGTCTTGACCGCCTCGCCGCCGCTCCACGCCGTAACCGTGTATTCACTAATATTGCTGCCGTTCGAAGACGGCTCGGTAAAGCTTACCTCCGCTTCGCCGTCTCCCGCCGTCGCCGTTACGTTTGTCGGCTTGGCCGGCGCGCTTGCTGGCGTCTCGGCTGCTGTTGGCGTGATCTCCTCCGACGGATCGGAGGCCGATGAATTTCCGACTCCATTGGTCGCAACAACCGTGAACGTGTACGGCGTACCATTCGCAAGTCCCGTTACCGTTATCGGACTTGATGATCCAGTGGCCGTCTTGACCGCCTCGCCGCCGCTCCACGCCGTAACCGTGTAAATACTAATATTGCTGCCGTTTGATGCCGGCTCGGTGAAGCTTACCTCCGCTTCGCCGTCTCCCGCCGTTACCGTTACGCCCGTCGGCTTGTCCGGCGCACTTGCCGGCGTTTCCGGAGCTGTCGGTGTGATCTCCTCCGACGGATCGGAGGCCGAGGAATTTCCGACTCCATTGGTCGCAACAACCGTGAACGTGTAAGCCGTACCGTTCTCGAGTCCCGTTACCGTTATCGGACTCGTTGATCCAGTGGCCGTCTTGACCGCTTCGCCGCCGCTCCATGCCGTAACCGTGTATTCACTAATATTGCTGCCGTTCGATGCCGGCTCGGTGAAGCTTACCTCCGCTTCGCCGTCTCCCGCCGTTGCCGTTACGCCCGTCGGCTTGTCCGGCGCGCTTGCCGGCGTTTCCGGCGTTACCTCTTCAGAAGGCTCGGATGCTGGCGAGTCGCCGGTCGCATTGGTTGCAACTACCGTAAAGGTATACGCTGTGCCATTGTCCAACCCTGTTACGATTATAGGGCTGGATGCTCCGTTAGCCGTCTTTACTGATTCACCGCCGGTCCATGCCGTCACCTTATAATCCGTGTTTATGCTGCCGTCCGGATTATCGGACACATTGAAGCTAACCTCCGCTTCGCCGTCGCCAGCAACCGCGCTAACTTGGACAGGCGCAAGCGGATGAAGCGGAACTACTTCTACAAGCTGGCTCGCTACAGCTGGTGATTGTTTAGCTGTCGTATTGGGCTCTACAACTGCAGTCAGCATTGCAAAACCTAACTTATGCGCCGTCAATTCTCCTGTCGCAGCATCTAAGGAGATGACGCTCTCATCGGAGCTGCTGAACGTAATGCTGTCATTGCCCTCACTGAGAGCAGCAGTAATGACTGCTTCCTCCCCGAAGCTGTACGTTTCCTGCAAATTCGTAAAGCTCACCGTTCTTTTCAGCCAATCCGCGGTCAGCGAAGAGGATAAATTGCCCGTATTGCCCGCTTCCAGCTTGGAAGCTCCTGAGGTGATTGCAATGAATTTGGCTCTGTATAAATCACCGGATGAAGCCGTAATCGTCAACTGCGACGGATCGTCGGCATTGCCGGCAATAACCGCCGGATTGGAGCCTGCTCCTTTATACCATTCGACCGTGTAATCCGTACCATAAGCAAGGGGATATCCGCTTTTGTTTACTACGGAATCCAAATTCGTAACCGACAAAGTAATCGGCGTTCCGTAATAAAAGTGGCTGTCTTCTTCAACATCAGCCTGAACCGAAATGACCGGCAATGTGCTCAGCTCGCGGGAAACCGTTGCGTTGCTGTTCGGATAAGTGCTCGTAGACGTCGTTGTCGTAACTTGTCCATAGTAAGTCTTTCCGGAAGGTTTTAACGTAATATCAACCGGAATTTTGCCCGATGGAAGGAACAGGTATACCGTTCCAATGCTCAATATAGACGTGTCCAGCGTGTGGTCTCCGTAATGTACGGTTACGGCCGTACCGTTCGCAGGAACGGTTGAAACGTCCACCTTAATCGCCGTAGCATATACCGTCTGGCCGTCCTTATTCACAGCCTGCCTGCCATAGAGAAGAGGGATGCCGTTCGTAAACAGTTGACCGCCATTAACGATTACGGTTGTCTTCAGAACATTGTCCGCTCTGTTTGCGGTGGAGGCGTAGCCTGATCCAATCGCATCATAAAAATAACTGGCAGCATTGGTAGGGACCTTGGCTGTAACCGTACCGCCATTAATCGTAACCCGCGTCGTCTTGCCGGGATAAGTCGAATATACGTCGCCGCCGCCTATCGCCGCTGCTGTACCGTTGAATGACGACGCCGTAATGACTCCGCCGTTAATGACGATGTTGCCGCCTGCGCCTCCCTTGCCGCCGCCAATTGCGGCGGCACCGCTGTTGGTCACTCTGAATCCAGCTGTAATCGTTCCGCTATTAATTGTAATGCTGCCCGCCGTTTCCGAAATATTTCCGCCTATCGCCGCCGCGCTGCTATGGCTGCTGGCAGTCAGAGAATGGGTGTCCGAACCATCAATAGAATCGATAATCAGCTCCGTTCCCTCTGGCACGCTAATAGCAGCTTTTTGGGTAGCTCCATTATAAGCAGAAATGGTATTTGCGCCGCTAAGGGTCAAATATGCCTTCGTGCCGTTGCCTTCAATCGAAACGGTCGGAATAGACGAGTAGGCGCTGTCCGACTTGGTTATTGAAGCATTCTCCAGCGTCACATGCTGCTCCACGCCGCCTTTGATCGTCACTACGTTGGCGGAAGATGCGCCCGTAATAATGTAGCCATTCTCATTGTAAGCAGCCGTTCCGCCGCTTGTCGTTTTCCCCGTAACGGTGCCGTCGCCGATTGTAATGCTGCCCTTGGAAATATCCAGCGTCGTTCTCAGCTCGTCGGCGGATGCATGCGGGACTGCCGATGTAAGTAAATTCGCAATAATGGCAGCCGCAAGGCCAAGTCGCAACCAGTTTCCTTTTCTCATTGCGTATGCTCCTCTCATGATTGGGATGTGTCCGGTTCTTCTCTATTCAATCCGCGTAGCGTTAATGACGATTCGGGTATCGCTCGTAATCGTATCTAGGCTTAATAATCCCGTTTCACTGTCATAGCTATAGTTGGCGTACTTTACTTGAATGTCGCCATCCTGTATTTCATAGCCGTCTTGTGCATGCACGTAAAATTGCGCGCTGCCTCCGGCCACGACATCTACTGCAGCTGTCTCCCATACAACGGAGTCGGATGCTACGGGAGTTACCGTCCATTGAGCGGTTTGAACCCAAACATAATAACGATAGTCTGATGCAATCGTATATACATCGCCATCGTAAGAGGCTTTATAACGGATGCTGTAAAGGCTCGGAAACGCATTTTCAATGACATTTCCAGTAACCGAATAGATTTGCTGATTGGTCCCGATTTGAGGAATCCATGTGATATATTCCATTGATTCATCTACGCCATAGATTTTCCCATTCGTCGTGCCCGTCTTGGCTGCAATCGTCGTAAATCCTGACGGCCTCTCCGGCTTTACAACCGTGAAGCTTTTGCTGTAGCTCGCTCCTTGGTAGGAAACGGCCTTTGATTTGCCGCCTTCGTAAACGATGCGAATGGTGTGCTCGCCCGGTAATAGCGCGTTAAAGGTAAAGCTGATAACACCTGCTTTGTCTCCTGTACCCGTAACTCTCGTATAAGAATACTTGGAGCCGTCTTGATAGAACCGCACTGTAGCTCCCTCAATCGGCGTGTCTAGACCGTCGTCTGAGGTCAGCTTTACGGTATACGTAATTGCTCCGGCGGTTGGATCCGGCTGCCTCGTAAACTCCGCCTCCGAGGTAACGCTCAGTTTGGCAGGCACGCTTGGAATGGAACTGCCGCCTTCCTTAGGAGCAAGTGCCGTCTTGACCGCAGAGAACGAGGTGGAACCGATGACCTTGCCGCCGGATACGGCTATGAACTTAGCCTTGTACACATCGCCTTCAATAGGAGTAACAGTTAGTGTCGCCTCGTCCTCCAAATCTCCGGAGATCGGTTCGGAGCCCTTATACCACTGCACGGCATAATCAGTGCCCGGTTGAAGCAGGTAGCCTCCTGCATTAACGACTTCATGGTAGTTGGAAACGGCAAGCACGCTTGTTTTGCCCTCATTTAAATCCGCATCTTCCGGATCGCCATTACTAACCGTAAGAACAGGTGCACTCTTAATCGTGCGGGATGCGATGCCGGGAATAAAAGAACTGCCGATGCCTCCTTCTACGATGTTTACAGTTCCGTAATATACCGTCTCTGCAGCCTCGCGAGTAATCGCAACATCATTAGCGCCTACCGGTAAAAACAGATAAACATATCCGCTGTTCACTAGGTTCGTCTGTACGCTGCCCCCCTCGTACTGTACGTCAACCGCTGTGCCGTTTGCCGGTGCGTCTTCCAGCTTAATGCCTGCTGCATACAACGCCTGCCCCTCTTCATTAACCGGCTGCCGTTTGTATAGAAGAGCGGTAATGTTATTGCTGTCATTGCGATTGACGATATTGCCCCCGTTAATGACCACTGAAGTTGAGCCCTGTATCGATGCCGTATAACTAGAACCGACTTTGCCGTAGCCGATAGAATCGTACGCTGCTGCATTCGGAATTTTTGTTGTGACCGTGCCTCCATTGACAGTTATTGCGGTCGTTTTGCCGTTATAACCGGTAGAGGAGTTGCCGCCCCCTATAGCTGCGGCATAGCCGCCATACGACTCTGCCGTAACCGCGCCGCCGTTAATGACGATTTTGCCGCCAGCTCCGCCTTGTCCGCCTCCGATTGCCGCTCCATAGTTGCCGCTGCGGACAAACTTGGCATTGATTGTACCTTCGTCGATCGTTATTGTGCCTGATGCGGCAGCTTCGTTGCCTCCGATCGCCGAGGCGTAGCCTCCATACCCGTTGGCCGTCAATATATGGCTGTCTGTTCCGTCCACCGTACCGATTGTCAGCTCCGTCCCTTCGGCCACGCCGAGCGCTGCCTTTTTCGGATTGCCGGATGTGAGCAAGCTCGTTCCGCTAAGCGTCAAATGGACGACTGTTCCCGCATTTTCAATCGATATCGGGGATAATCCGTTATAGCCGGTGCTAATTTTCACGTTTTTCAGCTCGATGTCATTGATTCCGCCGCCAATTGTGACCGTATTAACGGTCTCAGAACTAGAGCTGCTTGTAATGACATAACCATTCGCGTTATATACCGCCGCAACCCCTGCAGTCGTTTTACCGGTAACCGTACCATTGCCAATCTTGATGCTTCCCTTCGATAGATCAAGCGTTGTCTTTGGCGTCTGCGCCGATGTGTAGGGAGCCGGGGCGATAAGGGAAAGCAGAAGCGCGATAACACCTACGAACGCTGCCAGCTTGGCACCGCCGGCCTTAGAAGCTGTCCGCAGCTTTGATTGTTGTTGCATAGTCAACATCCTCTCTTTTTATATATAAATAACCCTATACGCATAGTCGGAATTAGAAACAAATAAACAATGCTCCGACGCATTTCCATACTAATCTGCTTATCTCCGCAAGCTATCCATTCATACGGGAAGCGTCTTCCATGGAAAAGGATAGAATATGATCCTAAGATTATCACCCTGGATAACATACGTCCAATAAGCATTTACAGTCGATTAATAGAACCGTTCTATCAACTTCAGCTCTTTATTGATCTCTAGGACGGCCTCGAATATGGAAGGAGCACCGCCTTTGGGCATAATAAGGTTGGTCACCAGCGACAGCTCCGACAATGAAGGAATCGTGACCGGTATGAGCAGTCCATCGTTAATCTCCCGCTTAATGCACAACGTAGGCAAAAAGCTGATACCTTGACGCTCAAGGACAAGCTTCTTCGCCGTCTCCATATTATCGATATGATAATCGATTTTTGGAGGCTGGCTTAACGTTTCGAATAAACGATGAATTTTGGTCCAATTGAGTGATCCGCATTCATAAAAGACGAACGACTCCGACTCCAGCGCTTCGATTGATAACGGCGGCTCATGCAAAAAGGGATGACCTTGATAAACGCATAGTTTAATGGGATCCTCCATAAACCTTACAGATTCCAAAGCCGGATGGGACACGCTCCGCACAAAGCCGAGATCGATTTCTTTGTTCAGCACCTTTTCTATGATGGAATCGCTGTTGTCCGTAATAATTCGAATTTGAAAATTCGGAAAACGTTCCTTAAGCTTCGGCATAACAAGCGGCACTACATAGTGGGATATCGTCTCGGTGCAGCCAAGCCGCAGCGTCTTCACCTCCGCCGTTTTGCCGGACATCAACTGCTCCGCTTTCTTGAAGGACTTGAGCGTCTGCTGGGCGTGGGGTAGAAACATTTCCCCTTTCTGCGTCAATGAGAAGCGTTTCCCTTCTCTGACTAGCAGCTCGACGCCGAGCTCTTTCTCTAGTGTCCGGATTCGAGATGATATAGACGGCTGCGTCAAAAAAAGCGCATCCGCTGCCTTGCGAAAGCTGTTGAAATGAACGACATATACAAAAGCTTCAATGTTTTCAAGGTTCATCTATTCCGTCGCCTCCTCAAGCGGTAGGGTTAGTCTGCAGGGCGATAATCCGACAATCGGATGAGACTTAAGGCCTGCCTTCCGGTTTGCCCATCACATCATTTCAGACTATTATACTATGTTTTATCGGAATTAAAACCATGAAATTCCTAACCTGTTAAAGTTCCTATCAAACTTTAAAGAGAAGATAGGTTGTTTGGTCGTCAATTTCGTTTGAACTGTCCATTGACTACAGAACAAATGTTCGCATATAATGGAAATGAGGTGACGAACGAATGGCTATGAACGCTTATGTAACAGAGCAACAACCTCCCCTGAGGGAGCCGAATGGACTGATTAAAGAATACATAATTCTTTCTTATACGCTTGCCGCCGTGAAGCGCAATCGCTTGGAGCTGGACAAGAAGGCAAGGTCGCTCCGACCGCTCTTTATTCAGGCGGCGAGCATCGTCGTCGCAAGAATCGAAGCCGATCTTGCGCTTGCCGAGCAGTTGCTTCGGAGCATGCATATCGATATGAGCATAGATGTTCCTCTCATGCCGCAAGAACGACTGAACGCCGAGATCAATAATCGTATTTCCTTCTACGTGACGGAGCTGTTCTCCAAGAAACAGTAGCGGACACCGGCACGACAAAAAAGCGGAAGACCGTAAACATTAACGCTGTGCGTTGAAGCCTACGGTCCACCCTAGTTCGGCCAAGCAGCCGCTATATGTTCTGTGAAGACAATGAATCGGCAGATTGCCCTACTATATCTTTTCGTCTATATGCGCCAAGCATCAGCCCCACAGCCGCCAGCTCAATGAAAGTATAGGAGCCCCAACTGATAAGCGGGAGCGATGTAGATGAGATGGGCATAAGTCCAAAGCACATGAGCAGATTCCAAACAAAATGAAAGCCCATTACCGACAACACCCCGACAATAATTCCTTTCGCATAACGATCTCTCAGCTTCAACGCCATGCTGACAATACGCGTAATAAACAAGAATGCCAACACGACTATAATGAAACCGAATACCCATCCCAAGCTGTACACTAGATAAGAATAGAGCACCTCACTGTAATAAAAAGGAAGTTTATCATTCACAGCTCCAAAGCCTTGACCCCACATACCGCCAGCTCGGATCGCTTCAATGGATCGATCTGTGTGATAATGGCTATCCGCATTTGGATATATAAATCCTTTTAATCGCAACCATACATAACTATATCTGTAGCTTCCTTGAACAAGCCATAGCGTGATGGCAGCCAATGCGCCGAATCCGGCTAATACCAGCTTGTATTTCTTGCCGATCAGGATTAGCATCAGGAACGTACCGAAGCAGAAGATGCTGTAATATAACAACGAGGATGTCGTCAGATAGAAGTACGTCGGCAGAAGGAAGAAGAAGACGATATCTCTCAGTAGTCGCGACCTTGACTTTAATCCGCTCAGCTCGGCAGCTCTTTCCCTAGTCAGTATCCCTGCGAAAGCAACCATGAACAGATAAGGAGAAGCGGCAGCAACATTAAAGGTAACCGAGCCGATAATAATCCATTGCTTCGCTCCGTTTATAGCGCTGCCCATTTGACCGGCGGCTGCCAGCAGAACAATCGTGAAGCCGTACAAATGCCAGGAGTAACGCTGCAGCTTGCGATAATCAAAGAAATAGAGGCAAACCATTGCACCTAAGCCCATCATCACGAAAAACAATTTTTTCTCTACAAAATAATTACCCAACCTTTCATTTCCCGTTGCCTGTACCGCCAGCATGGCAACGAGCCCAATGCCGATAAGCATCATGCAGATGCCAAACAACGTCCACTCCATTCTCGGCTTATGCGCTGCATGAAGCTGCTTGCCGATCTGCTCGGGGTCACCCATCTGTTCGATGGCGTCGGCTATGGCGTTTTCCTCGGATACATCACCTGCTTGAAGCCTGTCCTGAACCCGCTCTTCCAGATGACTGAGCATTTCCAACCTAATATCCTCATGCACTTCCTTTGCTTTCACTTTGCCGCATACGCTCTCTAGATATTGCTTGACCAAAGGATGCCGCTTAAGCTCATGGTTCATGCATGCCCCTCCCCGATCACGCGATCCACCGTCGCTCGGAACAAGGACCATTCCTTCTTTTTCTCGCCTAACTGCTTGCGGCCCAGCTCCGTGATCCGATAATACTTGCGCTTGCGCCCGCCCTCTTCGTTCCAGTAGGACTCCACTTGCTGCTCCACCTCGAGCGTATGTAAGATTGGATATAATGTCCCTTCCTTGAACGTGAACACGCCGCCCGAGCTTTGCTCGATCTCCTTCGTCATCTCGTAACCGTACATTTCTTTCCGATCCAGCAGCGTCAGAATAAGGATGACGGTGCTTCCCTTCATTAGCTCTTTATTGATTTTCACTGCAATCCCCCTCATGAGCGAACCAATACATAGATTAGCTATACATCGAATATCTATGTATATACTATTAAAAATCAACCCTTTTTGCAAGCAACTCTTTAAACGGCTTAATGCGACTTGTCCGCCGACGCGTATGCAAGCCCGTCGTACCAACAACCTTCATCTGATCTAAACCAAGATCCTTCAGCGTCCGCATCGCGATCGTCTTCATCAGCTTATCGACGGAAATACCGATCTGCAACCAACTGGCTTGCATTGATCGGAACAGCTGTGAGCGGCATATAGTGAACGGGGATAGAAAGAGGCAGCTTTTCATTCACAAGCCGCCGGGCATGCCGTCCCGATAGACGCCGCTCCATGTTGTCAATGCAACTTACAGAATATTACATGCATTTCCGAACCGCAGCTGTTATATTTATACATAAATGCTGTGCGTCCGCGCAGCGAACGACAGCTAAACGGACAAGAAAGGAGAATCGTTACTTGAACCATCCCTACACGCCTCATCCCGACGAGAAACAATTTGCGATGTTGGCCCACGTCATTGCCTTCGCTGGGTTCATCATTCCGCTTGGCAACATTATCGGCCCGCTCATCATTTGGCTGATCAAGAAGGATCAATCGCATTACGTGGACTTCCACGGCAAAGAATCGCTGAATTTCCAAATCAGCATCATGATCTATGGCGTTATATCCGCTATTTTGTGGCTGATCGTCATCGGCATTGTTGCATCAATCGCCGTCGGTATCTTCTGGCTCGTATTGACGATTATCGGAACGATCCGCGCTACGGAAGGACAGTACTACCGTTACCCGCTCACGATTCGGTTTTTTAAATAGCCAAAAAAAAACGGATTCTCTCGACAATCGAGGAATCCGTTTTTTTTATTCTGCTACTTCGGCAATTGCGCCGCATATTGCTTGCGCAGAGCATGCAGCTTATCAAGCTTGTCGAGCGCTTCGCGGCCGCGGCGCTTCGTAAGACCGACCGTCAAGGCGTCGATCAGCGCGACAGGAGCGGTCATCGAGTGAAAGCCCTCCAGCTCGCCGCGGTCCAGCTGCAGCACGATATCGCTTTGCGCCAGCATGTCCGATACGAGCAGATCGGTCACGAGCACCGTCGTATAACCCGCTTCGCGCGACTGCTCAAGCAATACCGTCAGCTCAGGCGACCGCCGCACGAAACCGAACATAAGCACCGTATCGCCATCTCCTGCCTGTGCCAGCGACTCAAGCAGCTCGCTCCCGCTTCCCGCCATGCCAATGACCCTTACGCCTAGCCGGTTCATACGGAACTTCAACAGCTCCGTTAAGCAGACGGAAGCTCCCGTTCCGAATACATAGAGCGTACTCGCTCGATCAATCGCCTCAACGGCTTGTTCGAACTGCTCCCTCTCCACCCGCTTCGACGTTTCCTCCGCGTTAGCCGAAGCAATGCCCATCATTTCCGTCACGATATCCGCTTCTTCATGCTCGACCTTGCTTAAGATCGACTTCATCTTGCGCGCCGGTGTTGCATGCTCATTTTGCAGCAAGCTTTTCTTGAACGCCTTTAGGTTCGGATAACCGATCGACCGCCAGAACCGGGAGACAGTAGCCGTGCTGACGCCAACAGCTACCGCGATATCCTCCTCCGTGCAATACGGGATATGCTGCAGTGCGCCCGCTACGTAATTGGCAATCGCCTGCTGGCTTTTCGACATCGACTCCAAATCCATCTCCAATTGAAAAGAAGTTGCCATCCTGGTTTCCACTCCCTCTTTCTACTTACATGGATTATAGCAAATGATTTTCAATTATGAAAGTTTTCTTTCACATGTACATTAGATGAAATTTATTTTACACAAACCATACAATTTGTTGATGATCCGATAACAATTGATCCCTATATTAGGGAGGAATCTAATTCGAGGAGGAATTACAATGGTTTCTGCGCCAAGGCGCCGATACGAGCTTACGCAATCCCAAAAACTGATGGTGTTCATACTCGCGATGTCGCTTTACGGAATTTCTAATATGTTCTCCGAGCTTATTCCCGAGCTCAAGCTCGGGCCGATTGAAATTAAGGTCGAATATTTCGCATTCATTCCTTTGACGCTTTGCATCTTGTTCAACCCGCTGTACGCCGCCCTGGGCGCCTCCTTCGGCGAAGTCATCTTCGGTGAGCTGCTGCTGGGCCAATTCGGCGGTCTTGGCGAGCTGGAGAAGTTTATCGAGTTCACTCTTGCGATGTACATAGCCGGCCTGCTCGTAAGCGATCCGCGCAACCGCAAGCAGCTTGCGCTCGCTTCGTTCGTTGCCGTCGGCATTGACCAAATGCTTAGCGCGATTGTCGATATTAGCAAAGTATGGTTCGGCATCGAAGAGCTGGAGGCCGTTCCCGGCATTCCAGAGAGCATCGTGTTAATCGAAGGTCTCAGTTTCTTGAATGCAATGGTCATTACAGGCGTCCTGTTCTCCTTGCTTCCTACGCTGTATCTTGTACCGCGTCTGTACGGCAAGATCGAGCCGCTGCTTGGCATGAAGCCGCGCGACAGCCGCGTTCAGATTTCATTCGGACAGCTTATGACGCCTCGTCTGCTCATTACGTCCATCCTGTTCGTCTTCATCGGCGTAACCGGCGAGTTCTTATCGGAAGCCGACATTAATATCGCCGTATGGGAGCCGGAGTTCTTAGAGCAGTACGGCAGCGGGTTCATGTGGGTAAGCGTTGGCGCTGCGGCGCTGATTCTGATTGTCACCTTATTCGCAGCCATTCGGGCCAAGTCCAAAACAAGTCAATCTCCGGAGGGAAAACAGATTTGAACGCACATCGGAACGACAGACAACAGGAGGGGCCGCTAACCGCGGCTCCTATCATCGAGCTGCAAGAGGTTAACTTTCAATATCCCGGTGCAGAGGTCATGGCACTCTCACATATCCATCTTACCGTACAGCCAGGGGAGTTCATTGCCATAGCGGGAACGAACGGCAGCGGAAAGTCGACGCTATGCAAATGCCTCAACGGACTGATCCCGAACTATTACGTTGGCGATCTTAGCGGCTATATTCAAGTCGCCGGTCTAATCGCCGAGAACGAATCCGTATCCTCCCTTTCTCGCAAGGTGGCCTACGTCTTCCAAGACTTCGAGAATCAGCTGGTACGCCCAACCGTCTATGACGAAGCTTGCTTCGCGCCGCTTAACTACGGCTTCGCGGACTACCGTGAGCGTGCTGCCCGCGCTCTAGCGATGCTGGGATTGGAGCCTTTGAAGGAGCAATGGATATGGCAGCTTAGCGGCGGGCAAAAGCACTTGACGGCGCTGGCCGGCGCTTTATCGCTTGATCCCGATATTATTATCGTCGACGAGCCCGTCGCTCAGCTCGATCCCTATCACGCTAGACTTATTTACGACAAGCTTAAGATGCTGAACGAGCAATATGGGAAAACGATTATCGTCATTGAGCATCATACCGAGTTCATAGCCGACTATTGCAGCAAAGTGGTGCTTATGGACAGCGGCACGATTCGTTGGGTGAAGCCAGTTCAAGAGGCGCTGTCTGCGGTTGAAGAGCTGGAGGCTCTTCATATATTGCCTCCGCAAGTTACGCTCGCGGTTAGGGAGACAGAGGCGAATCGACAACAGTCCCCACTCTATCCGATTACAATCCCGCAAGCCGTAGATTATTATCGCGCGAAGCTGCCTCGGAATCCGGATCACACCATATTCGATAAAGCTCAAACCGAGGATAACAGCCCATCTATTCCAGTTGCTGCTGCAGCAGTACCGCTCGTCCATTTCGATAACGTATCCTATGGTTACAAAACGATCACTCGAACCTTGCATCCCGTCCTTCGCGGCATCGATCTCTCCATCCATGAAGGGGATCGCATTGCGCTAGTTGGAAACAATGGAGCAGGCAAATCGACCTTATTGAAGCTCATATCGGGCATTCGGCGCCCGAATGAAGGTTCACTCTCGGTATGCGGTCATCTTACGAAGCATACTTCGCCAGAGACGCTATCCGACTACGTGTCCTATATTTATCAAAACCCGGAAGAGATGTTCATTGAAGATACCGTCCGCAAGGACGTCGAATATTTTCTCAAAGCCCGCAGCACCGAGGATTACCGTCCCTTTGTGGATGAAGTGCTGGAGCGGCTGCGACTCACTCCGCTGCAAGACCGGGATGGCCGGCTGCTCAGCGGCGGTCAGCAGCGCAGGGCAACACTGGCGATCGGGCTCGCCATGCAGCCTACCGTCATGCTGCTTGATGAACCGACGGCAAGCCTCGACGCATCCAGCCGCCGCGAGATGACTGCCATGCTGAATCAGCTGCAGGGGCGAGTGAAGGCGACGATCATCGCCACGCATGATATGCAGCTTGTCGCCGAGTGGGCGAACCGTGTCATCGTCATGCATAACGGCCAGGTTGCGCTCGACACCGATCAGCAGTCGCTGTTCGGCCATACGGCCGTGCTGGAGCTTGCGGGACTCATCGCTCCCCAGATCGCCCAGCTCAGCTTAGCGCTGGATTTACGGCCTCCTTCCTTGTCCGTGGACCATTTTGCCGCTCGTATACATTCGCTTATGGGGCAACATTACACTCGAGAGGAGGCTGCCTCCATTGGAACTGGAAGCCATTAAACAAAACATGCTCGACAAGCTAAGCGTAGAGCAAATCAAGATTGAGCTGATGCGCACTGCCTTCGGGCGTCAGTCCGTCCTGCTGTCCCGCTTCGACCCGCGCATCCTGATCATTTGGTACTCGTTCTTTGCCGTGGCGCCTTGGTTTTTCCACAACAAAACCGTATTGCTCGGCATGCTCATTCCGATGATTTTTCTTACGATCTCGTCCAAAGTCAGCCCGCTCGTACTTATCATTATGGGCATCGGCCTTGTCAGTGAGATCGCTTATATTTTATTCGGCTCGCTCCTGTTCGGAGGAAGCTTGGAAGCCGTCTGGCCCTTATTGACGCTAACGCTGAAAATACTCATCATATCGCTCGCCAGCATTGCGGTCTTCTCCAGCATGGATCCGGAAAAGCTCAGTGATGCTTTGCTCAGCATGGGGATGCCGGCGCAGTTCAGCTTCGGCGTTTCCTATGGCTACCGCATGCTGCCGATCCTGATCGAGGAGTACCATAACCTGATTCACTCGTTCAGGCTGCGCGGCCGTTCGCCACGCAAGAAAGGTTTCCTGAAATGGCGGTCAATCGTCTATATGGGCAAAATCGCGGTTTGCGCTTTTTATCCTCTGATCTTGAACACAGCCAAGCGTACGCGCACGACCGTAGAAGCCTTGGAGGTACGCGGCTTCACGTATGCCCTGATCAGCCCGGACGCTAAGCGGTTGAAGCTTGCTTACTTGCGTGTGAAGCCGCTGGATTTCGTTTTCCTAGGCTGCTCGGCGCTTTATATGATCGCATTGTTCGCTTTTGGCCACATGTTCGTCTTGTAATCAAATCAAACCAACACCACATTTATAGATTGGAGATATAACAATGAACATCGATTTGCATACGCACGGCAAGCTAGCCAAAAAAACGGATTTTTCGATGGATTACTTCCTATCGATGACACGCGAAGCGAAGGAAAACGATCTGCAAGCGGTAGCTCTGACCGAGCATTTCAATACGCGCAATTTCTTCGACATGCTGGATCAGCTCGATCGCGAATTTGAATATAACGGTGACCACTATGTAGTAAGCGGCCTTAAAGTGTTCTCGGGCATGGAGGTTGACGTTGCCGAAGTTGGCCACATTCTCGTTATCGGCAACCGTGCCGATATTAGGGATCTGCGCGGGCAGCTGGAGCCTTATAGCGGCAAAGACAGCTTTATCCCCTTTAAGGAGCTGCTTGATCGCACGGATAACTATGACGTTCTGCGTATCGGCGCTCATCCAATGCGCGAGAGCACGCCGCTAACCCATCACGATCCGCTCCAGCTGCAGCGCCTCGATGCGCTTGATGTGAACGCTAAGGATTTGTTCCAATACGGCTTCGGCATGGAGGGTGAAGTGCGCCGTTTCGCCGACCAGCTTGGCTTGCCGGCTTGCGCGGGAAGCGATTCGCATCAGCCGCTGCAATTCGGCAGCGTCTACAACCAGCTTCAAGCGGATTGCGACACAGCAGCGCAGATTCGCGATGAAATCCGTGCAGGTCGCTATAGTCTTGAGATTTCACAATGCCTCAATGTAAAGGTGAAGGCAGCGCAAATGATGAAGGAGCTGCTCAAGAAATCAATGGTGGTTGCGTGACAACCGAAAAAGGCAGGGACAGCGGTTATCCGCGTTCCCTGCCTTTCCTATTTTTACATGCCAGTTGGCGACTTGAATAGCTGAACGAGCTGCTCCAACGTGATTGTTTCGGTTGGAACTTCGTACTTCAGCTCCGGCGATTTGTTCAAATCCGTGTAGCTGACGTTCA
Source organism: Paenibacillus sp. YIM B09110 (assembly GCF_037167145.1). Taxonomy (NCBI): domain Bacteria; kingdom Bacillati; phylum Bacillota; class Bacilli; order Caryophanales; family Paenibacillaceae; genus Paenibacillus; species Paenibacillus sp. YIM B09110. The sequence continues at coordinate 163,051 of NZ_JBANSP010000015.1, forward strand.
TATGCAGTCCCAGGTTCAGCTTCTTGCCCTCTTCCTTATCGCTTACCTTAACCGCCAAGTCCATCCCTAAATAAGCTAGATACTCGTCCTTAATCGCTCCAGTTGCTTTGAAGAGGTCGAGGGTAACGTCGTTTTTCAACATATCGAGCGCCTTCGCTTTGCTTGCATCCATTTCGGATTTCATTTTCTCGACATCTGCCTTCTCCAGCTTCAAGGCCGGCAGGGCCGCCTCGTTCGCTAGCAGAACATCGATCAGCTTCGGCAGCGTCTGATTAACAAGCGTTTCAACCGTCTGCACATAATTGCTGTCATTGATTTCGAATTGAACGATTTGGTCCGCCTTCATATCCTTCGGCAAACCCGCATCAGCACCTTTCGGCTCGCTGAAATACGTCTTCTCGTCGAATGACTCGAGAAGCGTGCTCACTGCTTCCTTGCCAAGCTTCTGCTGCGCTTCAACATCCATCTCCGTTACGTTCTCTTGCTCCGCTGAAGCTGAAGCTTGGGTTAAATCGAGCTTCATGTATTTATCCTTAATCGCTTCGGGCAACTGCAGCATCGGAATTTGCGGAAGCTTCACGTAAAGCGCATCCTTTGTCATAATCATCGGCACGCTCAGCTTCATTTCCATGTCGCCGGGAAACACGATTTCCATATCCACGTCCATTTGCATCGGATCTTTGCGATACACGCCATCTATGGTAATCTTCGCATCTTTCAACATGCCGACAAGAGCTGCCGCTACAAGCGTATTAGGCTGCGTTGTCGCGCCCCCCGTCCATTCCAAATCATCGATGTCGACATCCATATGAATGGCGTAGGAGTCAGCCGCCGCATTGTTGCTCAGAGCTTTCAAGAGCGCTTCCTTAGGCGGCGTGCTGGAGCTGCAGCCCGCTATGGCGAAAATCGTTACCGCGATAAGCAGCAACGTTAATTTTTGAAATTTGATCATTACGAAGTTCCCCTCCGCCCATTAGTTCAAGCACCTCCATTCTATACTAATAACCTGATCATTTGAAGCGCATAGGAAAAAAACCGTTCCGAAGGACTCGAAACGGTTCCAAAGTAATATTCCAAAAGCTGCTGCGGGCGAACGGTTTTATTTGTTCATCTCGCTGCCGAGCTAGCTAGCCTTGCGGATTGTTATGCGACACATGATTATGCTGCTTGGTCTTCTTGGATCCTGAATTCGGGGCTTGCAGGCCGCCGCCGGATCGTTGCTTCTGCTGCTGCGTATTCGCTTCTGGTACCGGAACGCTATCTGGCTTGCTCAATCGTATAACCCCCTTCTTCCAAGCTTGTTAGTTGCGCTGATGCTCCAAGTCGGTAGGTTGATCGAAATTCAATGAGTCTTGATGACGGCGATCGTTCTTGTCCTGCTGCAGCTGTTGCGCATGATGGCTGTTAACCGGCTCGGTCTCCAGCGCCTCAACGACGTTCTGCAGGTTTTTGTCGGCAGTGCCCTTTGCTTTCGTCATAGCAGCGTGTCTCCTTTAGGCATGCGTCAATTGCTGCAGTGCTTGTGCGCACTCATGCAAATGACGCTTATAATCGTGTATCAGCTGCTGCATCATATCGGTGCGCTCGTCGACAGCCACTTTGTCCTTTTCCACATCGACCAGCTCCACCAGCACCTCGCGGCTATCCACGTAGGAAACCTTGAAATCGAACGTATACATTTGATGACCTGCCGAATGAATCGTTACGCGCAGCGCTTTCGCGTCTGCTTCATCGGGGAATACCTCGCACTTATCGGAGCTGTTCATCGTCTCCGGCAGCGTATTGCGCCAAGCCTCGGCAAGCTGCTCAGGACTCGTGCGAAGCTCGTCTATTTTAGCCATGATTGAAGCACCTCCACATCGATTAAGATGCGAAGAATGACGATGTTTTATACGATGAAAAAACGCCTAAGCGGCTAGCGCTCAGGCATTGTCATTTGTTGTTGGAATATAAAAAACGATTCCTTTTCAGGAATCGGCTTGTTTTTTGTATATGGCGGAGAGGATGGGATTCGCTCCGTCGCTGCGTAAAGGTGCTAATCTGCACCTTTACGCTTATTGCGACTATCACGCCGGGGCCTACGGACATGCCTTGGGGCATCTCCGCTTCACGGCCCGTTCGAATCCCATCCCTCCATACACAAAAAAACGATTCCTTTTCAGGAATCGGCTTGTTTTTTGTATATGGCGGAGAGGATGGGATTCGCTCCGTCGCTGCGTAAAGGTGCTAGTCTGCACCTTTACGCTTATTGCGACTATCACGCCGGGGCCTGCGGACATGCCTTGGGGCATCTCCGCTTCACGGCCCGTTCGAATCCCATCCCGCCATACACAAAAAAACGATTCCTTTTCAGGAATCGGCTTGTTTTTTGTATATGGCGGAGAGGATGGGATTCGCTCCGTCGCTGCGTAAAGGTGCAAGTCTGCACCTTTACGCTTATAGCGACTATCACGCCGGGGCCTACGGACATGCTTTGGGGCATCTCCGCTTCACGGCCCGTTCGAATCCCA
>NZ_JBANSP010000016.1:0-162276 GCF_037167145.1 Paenibacillus sp. YIM B09110
GTATAGGCGATCCCGCCTGACAGGCTCAACTGTGTCAGGCTTCCCCCTTGGTCGGCAGCCTCTGCTGCCGACCAACCGAACAAGGCTCGTACAATACCGTCTATCGTCGGGTCAATTGCACCGATTCGATCACTTGCCTCCGGCAACCGGTCCAGCGCGATAACAACGCCGCCTGCTTCGTGAAACAATTGAGCCTTCTTAAGCGTCGAATAACGCAAAGCGCGCATGGAAGGCAAAATCAAGACGCGATAGGCTTCTCCTGCCACGCGGAACTTGCGATCCTCCATTGTTGCCCGCTCTAGCGACTGAAAATCGATAAAATCAAAATCAATGCCTCTTTTATACAAATACTCGCCCATTTCGAAGGCTGACCTCACCGACGCTTCCCCGTCAAGTCCCGCTTCCATAGCCGCAACGGGATAAACAATGGCAACGTCGCAGGCATGAACCCCTTGGCTGAGCAAATAGCTGAGCCGCTCCGTGCATGCCATGAACGTCTTCATATGCTCCCAATACGGCATGCGGAAATGATTGCAAGGAGGCGCCCATTCCCACCAGCCGCCGAATGTCGTGTAATACAAACCGTGCAGCGTCAGCAAATTGTGTCCGGTAACGAAATTGCGAAACACCGCATCCGCTACATCCGCCGTCGTCGTGCCCCAGCCTGTGCCGTAAAATCCTTCCAGCCAAGTCCGAGGACGCTCATACAGATGGGCAATGGAGCTGGCTACTTTATTTTTGATCAGGTCGCTTTGGAAGTCGGGCTGGTCGCAGCCCGGTCCTTGATTCCAGCGCTGCGTGCGGAAATAATCGCCGAATTCGGTAATGTCCTTCCCTCTGCCGCCGTGATCGCAGCCGTAAATCATGCCGCGTTCCTGATGCCACTCGAATACCGGAATGAAATAATGCTCCTCGGATAATGCCACCATGACATCCCCGTAATCCAGTCGGATCTTAGTCGTTCGCGGGCCAATATCGATGAACAAGGCCGATAGCTCCTGCACGACGTCGTAGCCTTTGCGATTAATAAAGGCTTCCCTGAAGCGCTTGTTCCAAAGCAGCCCCCGGATGCCGAAATCCAGCTCGTCCGAGAAAAAGAATCCCAGCTTGGCGCCGCTTATCCCGGACAGCCGCTCCTCGAACCGTCCAAAAAAATGCTGAATGACCATAACCCCGCTTTCCGGATGCATCGGATCGATGGATCGCGGCTTGGGCTCTTCATAAACGATGGATAGATGCCATTTCCCCTCAGGCTTCTCCCACCGCAGCTTTCCACCCTTGACGAAGGACATGAGATTCATCATTCCCTTCGGCGGTCCCCCGTTCTCATCCTCCAACAATGCAGAGGCTGAGATCAAGCCAGCGGGAAGCTCCCTCTCGATCCATTCGCTCTGCCCCTCTGCTATCCAATCCAGGTGCGCAAGGTTCGATCCGGCAATATCCGGTCTTTGCGCCCGAATCTCATCCGTATACCATCCCTGTCCAGGCGCGCACAACGTATAGTCGCTAAGGCTGACCGCGATGCCGTATGTGCCGGCCTTCGCCGCAAACCAGGCAAACAGCTCCCACCATGCTTCTGAAAATAACGGAGGGTCGCTCTCATACGTCAATCCCCAGGCATCTCCGCCTTCGTCGCTATGCGCATAGTTGATCTGCAATCCCGTTATATGATGATCCTTTAACTGCTCCAGCTGCCAGGTCAACCTTTCCTTGGTAAGCGGCTCGCCGACCCACCAATAGAACGCAACCTCGCCGTAACCTGCCGGAGGGGCAACGAAACCCGGATACACGTCAAGCTCTTGACTTCGGCTAGGAACACCTGCCGCCGCAACGGCCTCTTCGTTATGCATGCGATACACCCCTTCATAAATCGAACTAAGCGATGATAAGCTCCATCGATTCGATCATATCGGAAATTAGCGCTTTCGAAGAGAGGAAGACGTAACCTATATGTGTATAAAACTAACCTGCTTTTGTACTCATACTATGTTAATATCTAAAGAAAAAGGAGGCGTACGGCGTGAATCAATTGCGGCTTAAGAAGTATTTCGAGGATCTTCAGGTGAACGTGACAATGGCCGGACATGTCCGAGTGCCTTCCGATTGGAAGCATCACAATCACATCACGGCGAATAACTGCCTTTATTATTTTTTGGAAGGGGAGGGGACGCTTCAAATTCGCAATTCGACCTTCAGTCCCCGGACTGGCGATTTGTTCGTGCTGCCTGCAGGAGCTCTTATTTCTTATTCCACGTCTCCAGACAATCCGTATCGCCAAATGTTTTGTCACTTCGACGCGACCGTGGGGCAAATCCCGCTTTTTCAACTCATAGATACGCCACTGCATATCTCTCTAAGCGATCAATTACAAGCAGAAACACTGTTCGGAAGGCTAATCGAGCGTTTTCATAGCAGTAACGCCTTCGCTGGACTTGCAGTGAAAGCAGCCATATTCGAGCTGCTGCAATTTATTTGGGAGCAGGAGCCGCAAAAGCCGTCAGCAGCCGTCTCACCGGCCGCCGAGCGCTGGAATGACATCTTGAGCTATATTGACGAACACGCCGACGGCCCACTGACGATCGACCAGATTGCGGACAACTTCAATTACAGTCCAAACTATTTTTTTCGTTATTTCAAATCCGCGTTTGGCATCAGCCCGCACCAGTATATCATCCAAAAACGCATGGAGAAGGCCAAGCAGCTCCTGCTGACTACCGATTGGACAACAGCCCGCATTGCGGGTGAGCTTGGCATGGAACGTTCCCATTTCTCTCGGCTGTTCCTAGCCTCCACGGATATGACGCCGCGTCAGTTCAGGAGCCTCCATCAATAACAAACGGATTTCCTATACTCTCCGGGAGTAACGCCTACCGTATTCCGAAAAACCTTATAGAACGTGCGGCTGTTGTCGTAACCGACGCATTTGGCGATTTTGTCCAGCGGCATATCTTTGGTGCCCTCGAGCAGTTGCTTCGCTTTCGTAATACGTACTTGATTCAAATATTTGACAAAGGTGTCGCCCGTTTCTCTTTTGAACATTTGTCCGACATAGCTTGGATGAAGGTTTAGGTTTGCGGCTATATCAGGCAAGGAAATATCTTTCATATAATTGGTTTCAATAAAGGCCTTCATGAGCGAAATATTCTCGTTTTGCGCAGAAGCCGCTAATGTGTTCGACGATAATGGCTCCGTTATGTGCTGTTTTTCCTCCAGCAGCGCCAAGGCGATTCGCTTCATCAGCTCGGCGAGCTCCTGTTGATTGACGGGCTTGAGCATATAATCCACGACCTGCAGTTGAATCGCTTTGCGGGCATACTCGAATACATCATGTCCGGTTAGAATGATGAACCGTTTCACCTTCTTCTGCTGAGCCTGTTTAATGAACTCGAGACCATTAATCCCCGGCATATGGATATCCGTTATGATAAGGTCGGGGTGAAAATAGTCGATTTTCTCCAATGCGTCGATCCCATCGTTAGCCAATATGATTTTGCCGAACGGCGTGTTTTCTTCCTCGATCATATCGCGAATGCCCTCTAGTATGATGGGTTCGTCATCCACGATCATCAGCCTCAACATGCTTGATCTCCCCCGTTTGCAAAATAAGAGTAAACGTAGTTCCCTGTCCATCCCCGCTTGCAACAAGCATCTTCGATTCCTTGCCGAAATACGCCTTCACGCGTTCTGTTACATTGCCGAGGCCAATGCCCGTTCCTGACGATAAAGCGAGATCTGCTATACCGCCATGAAGTCTTAGCCGCAGATTCGAAAGCTTCGGTTCCGGAATACCCGCTCCGTTATCCGTAACATGGATTTCAATAGCATCTTGTGCTCTCTTGAAATGGATAGCTATCTTCTTCGTCCCCCGCATGTTCGACAGTCCGTGAATCATGCTATTCTCTACCAGCGGCTGCAATATAAATCTCGGACAACGAACCTTGAGCAGCTCTTCATCCGTTTCAAGCTCGAACAGAAGATCCCTCATCCGAATCTGATGAATGGCGATATAGGCCTTGACATGCTCCAGCTCCTCCTGAAGCGTCGTATCATCTGATTGCGATAAACTATAGCGAAGGAGATTGCCTAAGGAATAGGCCATCTCAGCTACCGTATAATCCTTGTTCGACCTTGCAAGCATTCGCATCGTCTCCAGCGTGTTGTACAAAAAATGAGGCTGTATTTGAGCTTGCAGCATTTTGAAATCCGCATCCTTCTTCAGCAGCTCAACCTTCTGCACGTGATTGACGAGTTCGTCGATGCGCCCGATCATGGCGTTGTAATTGGATATGAGGAAGCCGATCTCATCCTTGCCCAGCCTTCCCGCATACGGTGTTCCAATATCATCCAAGCCGACTTTACGCATATGGCGGGACAGAAGCAAAATACGCTTTGTAAGCGATGACAATAAAACGTAATAAAGTACCGAAAGCAAACCAAGCAGGATAACTCCAGCTCCTGCGAGCCAAAGCTTCGTCCATAGAAATTGGAACAAGGCGTCTTGTTTATTCACTTCAACAACGGTTAGACCGAGGCGCGGCACTTGTACGGAATTAACCATAAGTCTCTCTCCGTCAACAAGGAACGTATTGTCCTCTCTGCTCAGAACGGATGATTTGATCCTCGCAAGCAGCCCGCTACGGATGACCGTTTCCCTACTCGAGCTGAAGACAGTGCCCTCCGAATCCATCAGCAGAATCGTATTTTGCGGATGAATGGCGCTAAGCGCTTTCATAAACTCCTCTAGTAAAGTCGATTTCACCTTGATTTCAACAATGCCAAGCTCGCTGGTATATGTTTCACTATAAAGCTTGTGATAGTACACCAAGGAAGGTTCCGACCCGGCGTCGATTGATTTCTTCCACAACCCCTTCGCCGGAAGCAACTTCCTCTTCTCCTCGCTGCTCAGCTTGCTGCCTATCTCCGAATAGTCCGCGAATTCAGGGAAAGACAACAGCCTTTTCTGCGTTTTCGGGTACACGACAAGCTGCTCGACCATCGGCTCGCCAAGAGACGCGAATGCAAAGGCGGGACTGATCTCCTTTAAATACGAGTAAATCAGATCCCTGTCATACACGTAATCCCCCCGCAGGAAATCAAGCAAGGCGGTATTATTTTGGTAGATGGAATACAAAGATTCGATCTTAGACAGACTGGCCTCCAAATTAGCGCCCTGCTGTTCGATATTTTGCTGATTGGTCAGTTGATACTGCGTAATCAATCGCCCATAGAGCTGGTTATAGACAAACGCCGAAAAAATAAGGAACGGGAGAACAATAAGGAAAATATAGCCAACGACCATTTTTGTGCTAATACGCATAGTATCAGATCTCCTCGATAAACTGAAAGCAAGCGAGCTCATACGGAAAGCCGCCCTTGCGGGCTAACCTTCCATATGAGCTTATAAGCAGCCTCTTATTTCGTCAAGCTATCATACTTTTCCTTTAAAGGTCCGTATTGCTCGCTTGCCCAAGCCTCCAGCTTCGACATTCCGATCTTCTCGGCTTTCTCCAACATATCTTCGTACGCTTGCAAAGCTTCGGCTTCCGTTGGCGCCAAATACACCTTCGTTACCTCTGTTTTCACCATGTTGTCAATGTTGGTACGAATGATTTGTTCTGGAGAATCCGTTTCCGGATTAATCATTCCGATAGCAGGATTGAAGGTTGTAATCTTCGAATAGGCTTCCCCTTGGCGAGTTGTTTCCGAACCTTTCTTGTAAGAGCTTAATGCCATGCCAACTCCCGTCTCAGTTGGTACTCCCCACCAGTATACGCCTTTTTGTTTTAGCGTCTCTAGATCTTGGACATTGTAGTTAAACTCAGGATATCCTTCTTCATTCCATGTCCAATCTTTCCCTTCAATTCCCCATTCCGCCGTACGCCAGCCCTCTTCAGAATACAAATATTCAAGGAACTTCACAGTCGCTTCTACATTTTTGTTATCCTTCGACACATACATGCCAAGTCCTCCGGTTCCGGTACTAACAACCGAGGCATCAGCTCCGAGAGGCTCGGCGAGCTGGATGAATTCTAAGCCTGAGTCTTTACTGGAAGCATTAAGGCGATCCGCGCCGGAATAGGTCCACGTGTAAGCAAAGCCTTTGCCGGAAACCATCATTTGCTCTGTCTCCGATTCATTCTTGTAGGCAAAATTTTCAGATGTAACATAACCGTTGCGGTATAAGCTGTTCATATACAGAATCGATTTACGTGTGGCATCTTGTCTGAGATAATATTCAATCTTTCCGTCTTTATCTGCAAATCCGCCTACTGCTCCATATTGCGTATCGAAGTAAGGACGTTGCCAGTTCGGATTAAGAATAAGCGGCGTCATGTCCGGATATTTCTCCTTTACGGCTGCAAAGGCTTTATCCAAATCTTCAATCGTGTTAATTGCCGGATTGCCGATTCCCTCCAAAATATCTTTGCGAAGCGTTAGCCCCGCCACCATCATATGGGCATATGGACTCGCTTTCCACTCCGATTCAGAAGAAAAGTCATTTCTGATGGCATAATAATTTCCATCGCTCACCGTATTGACGAGCTCCTTGACCGGGTCAAACTTCACGCTTGGAGCGTATTTCGGAAAAATCTCATTATATGGAAGGCTGATGTTGCCATCCGACATGAGCTTGAAGTTGAAGGAAACAACGATATCGGGCAAATCTCCCGATGCAACCATCAGGGCGAGCTGCTTGTCATCCGTAGCTACCGTAATTTTCGGCTTAACGCCTGTCGCTTTCGTGATCGCCTCCGGTATTTCACCCTTCCAGTCCTGGAACGGATACCATGTTGCATCGACGAACATCGTCAGCTCGACCGGTTCCTCTGTCCCGTTATTGCCGGAAGCTTCTCCTTCCGCTTTCCCATTGTTCGTGCTCGCCGCTCCGTTATTGCCGCTGTTGTTGCTGCAAGCCGATAGTGCTCCTCCTACCAATAATAATGCTGCGAACATGACAATAATCAGTTTATAGCTCTTATTCATTCCCATACCCCCGTCTATAATAGTCTTATTTTAAGGCCGCCAGTCCGATTATGAAAGCGACGGCCGAAAAACCGCATCAGCCTTTGACTGAACCTAACATCATGCCGGATACAAAATACTTTTGCAAAAACGGATAAACACCGAGAATAGGTACGATTGATACGACCATTGCCGTCGCTTGGACAGAGAAAGGCGTAACGCTGGAACGCGACATCGCTGCCGCCTGCGCATCTCCCGACGGGACCATGGATTGGTTAATAACCTGCATCATCCGGTAGGTCAGCGTACGAAGGTTCTCGTCCTGTACGAAGTAAGCTGAATCCAGCCATGCATTCCATTGACCGGAGCCGATAAACAAACTCATCGTGGCAAGCAGCGGCATCGAGACCGGAAGAATGATTTTGGCAAAAATACGCACCTCGGAGGCTCCGTCGATTCTTGCCGACTCCCCCAGCTCCTCGGGAATGTCAGTAAAGAAAGAGATCGCGATCAATAGGAAAAATAAATTCAGCATACCCGGGATAACATAAACGCCGAATGTATTAATGAGCCCAAGGCTCTTCAGCACGATATAGAAGGCGATAATGCCGCCGGAGAAATTCATTGCTACTACAACAATCGTAAAGTAGCTCTTGCGGAAGATGAGATCCCGCTTCGCAAGGCCATAGGCAACAAGCCCGGTGAACAAGACGCCTAGAACGGTGCCGACGATGGTCCTCAGCAGCGAAATGCCGAAGGCGCTGATCCACTTCGGATCCTCGAGAAAATAGAGATAGTTGCCAAATGTGAACTGCCTAGGCCACAAGTACATACCTCCGGCCGCGGTGTCGGTGCCGGCATTAAAGGTAATCAACAAAATATAGTAAAACGGATATAGCGTTCCGAAGACAACAACGACGAGAATAATCGTAATGATCGTGTCCAGTATCCGATCCTCTAGCGTTTTTCTTCTGCGCATGATGAATTCACCACTCTCTTGTTACTTATTGAATCAGAACAATCCGTTGCCCGACACGCGTTTGGCTATAGCGTTGCTGCTGAATATCAGGATCACGGAAATAACCGATTGCATAAGATCGATTGCCGTAGCGAACGAGAATCTTCCTTGGGCCAGACCGATCGTGAAGGCATAGGTTTGAATGATTTGCGACTTCTCGCTGTTAATCGTATTGCCAAGCAGCATCGATTGCTCGAAGTTTGATCCGACTAATCCTCCGCCAAGCATGCTGCCGATCGTTAGGATTAAGACAACGATGCTTGCCCCCTTCAAACCAGGCAGCGTAATGTGAATAATTCGCTTAAGACGACCCGCGCCATCCATCTCGGCCGCCTCGTATAGCGATGGATCAATGCCGGCAAGCGCTGCAAGGAATATAATCGTCCACCAGCCCGCTTCCTTCCATATGGCTGTCGAAACTGCTAGTCCCCAGAAAGCATCTGGATCGGTTAGGATGGCGAGCGGCTCCTTGATCAGATGAAGCGACAGCAGAAAATCGTTGACGATGCCGAAGCTTGACGAGAAGAAAGCAAACGATATGCCGGTAACGACAACCCATGAGATGAAATGAGGCAAATAGCTGACCGTTTGTACGAACCGTTTCACGAATACATGCCTGACTTCGCTTAAGATGATGGCGAACAGGATTGGAATCGGATACGAAAAAACAATCTTCAACAGGCTGAGCACCAACGTATTGCGAACCAGCATCGGAAAATTATAGTCGTTGATGAGCTCCTTAAAGTGTGACAAGCCTGCCCAGGAGCTGCTGAATATCCCGTCGATGCCGGTTGATATTTTATAATTTTTGAAGGCGATGATAATTCCGAACATCGGAATATAACTGAATACGAGCAGGAACAACAATCCAATCCATACGAATATCTGGAAGGGCAACTGTCTTTTGAACTGCTTTAGAAATAAAGATTTTTGAATGGGATTCGCCTCTCCTTTCGGTCTGTTTCGTGCTAGCTAGCTGCGCTGCGACCTCTTGTTTCTCATTATAAAAGCGCATACATTTTATGAAAACGGTTCATTTCGCATAAAATGATGTCCTTTTTCAAGGTGGAGCATACGGCAAAAAAAAAGAACCATTCATTGAGGTAATCAATGATTGGTTCTTTTTCGAGCAAATAACGAGTACTAGAGGGTGTAACGAAAAAACTTAATACTACTCACTTTGAAAACAATTCCTGCACTTTGGTTGCCGCTTCGAATCGCCCTCCAGCTTGGAAATCTACCTGCTCGCCGTTCGGCAGCACGATTATAAGCGGGATTCCTACCGGTCCAATGCCCGACAGGCGGAATACGCCCTCATCATCTAGCGTCCATTCGACTTCAACAGCTCCATGACGTGTGGCGACACGACCTCTCGCCCAACTCAACTGCAACGGCTTCGGCTCAACGACGATCGTCGAGAAGCCCGGAGCTCCCGGCCGAACCCCTAGAATCTCGCCTGTGAATTCCGATAGCGGCAGAGCGCTCCAAGCGTGGCAATCGCTCCGAGGATTGTTGTCATCCGTCACTTCTGGCAGCGTCGTTAAATTCACCCGCAAAAATGCTTTCCAGCGATCAATCACGCTGGAGGCTTTGTCGTACAGCCCGTGGCGTGATAACATCCGGAACAGTTCATAGGACGCCGGCACCGAAAGCTGCGCCATGTGCAAGTCAGACGTTTCAATCGTACGTTCCAGCAACAGGGCAGCCTCGTCACCTTTAACAGCACCACATAAGACACCCCATACCTGCGTATGCTGGCTGAAATCGTCCACCTCCGGTCCATCCGCGAACAGCCCGCGGTCCGGCCGCCAACAGAGACGTAGCAGCGCTACGTTCACGGCATTCGCATCAGTCCTCGCTTCGCGTGCAGCATCCGTCCAATCTAAAGCCTCATATAGTTCAGAAGCTGTATGGAGTGCCGCCGCGAACATCTGACTAAGTAGTGTGAGCGGACCGTGGGCATGTGCCGGAGGCGTGCCGATCTCCCATTCTTTGCACCAGTCAAAATAGGGCCAGTATGCGCGCGGCGTCGGAGCGACTAAAGCCTCTGGCGTCAACATTCGCCGGAACCAATCAAGTACCCCTGTCATCGTCGGCAAGTAACGCCGAATCAAGCCGCGATCACCATAATGCAAATAATGCTCATAGAGCATATGAATCCAATATAACGAGAACGAAGGGATGACCTGTCTGTACTCAGATGGATAGCGGCTCTGCAGCATACCTGACGGCAGCGCTGAGCTGTGGTAATCGAACAATGTACGACGAGCCATTCGGTCATCGGCACTGACCGCATAGGTGAACAACATTTGCAGGCGGGTATCCATTGTGTATTGCAACTGCTCGTAATAAGGGCAATCCTCGTACGTTTCGTGCATGCAGCGCCGAAGTGTGTTCAGCGACAATCCCCACAGCTTGTCATAATCCGGATCTGAGCAAGCGAAAGACGCCTGTACCTCAAGCGGGTAACCTGTGTCCCGGTAGGACAGCAGCACAAGCTCTAAAGGCTCATCTTTCGCGGTCGCTTCAAGCCTGATATACCGAAACGTACGGAATTCGAATGGTTCGTACCGCTCATTCTCTTGTCCGGTGCCTATTCCAGCTGCAGTGTAATAATCCGCTTCTCCGATCAGGATCCCGTTCTTGGCATCGTCGCGGATCCCCTTCACTTTATGGTGTACGGTGGATGTCGGCTCCTCGTAGGATTCGGCGTAAAGAAGCTTGAGCCTACTCTCGCGGCCGCCGCGTAATTCCAATGTCACGTAGCCGGTCACTAACTCGCCGGCATCAAGCTCTATCCATATGGATTCGCCCGCTTCGACCCGTACGGTTTCCTCTCGTCCTCCGTCCAGAATGGCCTCACAATACGAAAGATCTGCTCTATCATCAGCCTTTGTGATGCCTCGGAACGAAGCGAGCGACTCACGCATAGGCGGAATCGGACGCGGTGCTAATTGCCAAGGGGTCAGTTGACCAAATCTATCGTCAGTCTCGCAGACGATTATCGCATTCTCCCAACCATCAGCTGTGAATCCAGGTAGCTCCCAACCGTGGTCAAGTCCTCTTCCGTCGGTATCTTCACAACCGCCGAGAAAGAAGACTATCGGGCTCGGCACAAGCTTAAAGCCCGACATCTTCTTGCACTGCCACTTCTCATCGGAATGCAACGACTGGGAGTGCCCGTTTCGTTCAGTTAGTTCACCTTCGAGCAGCATAGCACCGCTGACTGCCCGATGAATCGAAAGCGGTCCGCCCTCTCCCAGCAAATGCGGTCCCGAAGGAGCGTAATGCAGCACCTGAACAGCCAACACGTTCGTTCCTGCTGCCAAACGATCACTAAGATCTACGGTCTCATAATAATGCGTTGATCGATCACCCTTGCATGGCCCAACGGAGACCGATTCCCCGTTAAGGAACAAGCGATAGCGGCTATCTGCGGTGACGTCGACGACAAGCCGAGCGTCGTGCGGATCGAATACTTCGAACTCGCGACGGAAGCACACCATCTCGTGCGCTCCCGGTTCCAATGTCCATGGATATCCCTGATGCCAGAGCCAACTAGCGTTCCATTTACGATTCTCCTCCATCTTTACGTCCTCCTAGCGAACAGTTCCAACTTGGCATACATATCTTCCAACGTAAATCTAACATCGACTTGACGGTAAACCCTGATCATCCGTTCCGTTTGATGGTGGATATAATGCATATCAGGGGTGATTCTCGGAGCAGGGATCGTGTCATAACCGTTCGTATACTCAAGATCGTCGAGAATGAGACTTACAGCCGGAGAGTCTCCAAGTCCCCAGGTCTCTCCCCGAGGCCACACGTTCGCTGGATCACTATTGAATTGAACGAGCTGCTCGAACAGATACTTCCCTATCTGACCGTGAGGCTTTACCCTGCTCTCCAACTCCGCCAAGCTGACACGCATCGTCCCGTACACATTTTGCGGTACCTGCCAAAGAGGGATTGGAGAACTCATAACCACGTTTGCCGCATGGATATCATTGCTCAGGTTGAATTCCAATCTTCCGTTGGGATAAGGCCCGCCGCCAATCCAAATCGCCGTCAATCGGTCTGCGATCCGAGGCTCCATGAGATAGGCCGAGGCCAAATCGGTTAACGGCCCAAAGAAAACAACGAAGAGACGGTGCGAATCGTCCTTAAGCGCTTCTCGGATAATCGCTTCGGCGCCTTCCGAGCCAACCGGCGTTTGTTCGTCCGGCAAAGCATGGGTGGCGCCTTTATAGATCGGAACATTCCCTGCCTCTCCCATTAAATGCGTAACAAATTTCGCTTCGGCATAGCTTTCTTCAATAGATTCCGTTGTTCGCCAAGTGCCGAAATGAGCGGCGATGATCCCCATGTTAATGAACATCGGGGTGAGCAAGGCATGAACAATCGCGTATTGGTCATCCGCTTCGTTCTTGACATCGGAATTGATTAGAAGACGGACCCGCTTCCGTTCCGTAACCTGAAAAGACAATCCCCTATTTTCACCTGTATGCCGCATCTGCATAAAACCCCCTTGTCTTGCCGTCAATATTGACTACTCTTTTACGCTTCCGAGCACGATTCCTTTCATAAAGAACCGTTGCAGGAACGGGTAAACAAGCAGGATCGGCAACGAGCCGAGAAAAATCTGCGCTGATTTGAAAGTGCGGTCGCTGATCTTTTGCAACTCAGCTATGCTCTCAAGGCTAGCGGAACTAAAATTCTGTTGGATTACCACGGTTTGCAGGTAACTCTGCAACGGGTAGTTATGAGGTGAATTCATGAAAATGAGTCCGTCGAACCAGGAATTCCAATGAAAGACCATGGTGAATAACGTAATGGTAGCCAAGGCCGGTGCGGACAACGGCACAAATATTTTCCACAGCGTCGTCCAATGGCCTGCTCCATCCATAAAGGAAGCCTCTTCCATTTCCTTTGGCAGACCTCGAAAGAAGTTAAGCAGCAAGATCATATTAAAGATCGGAAGCGCTTGCGGAAGGACAAGTGCCCACACGCTATCGAGGATTCCTGTGTATTTGACCATCATATAGATGGGAATAAGTCCGCCATTAAAAAGCATCGTGAATACAAACGCCCAAGCGTATATCGTGCGTCCGCGGAACTTTTGAACCTCTTTCGACAATGGATAAGCCACTAGCACGGTGAGTACCATATTGACGATCAAACCTATGCTAACCCGTTTTATCGTCATGAGAATGGATCGGAAAAACTCATCTTTACCAAGAACATATTTATACGATTCCAAGGTGAATTCAACCGGCCAAAGTTTGACATAACCTGCAGCGGCGGCCGAACTCGAACTGAACGAAACAGCCAAGACATGAATAAGCGGCATCAGACAAATCAATGACAGGATCGTCAAAAATACGTAATTAAACCCAATAAACAGTTTGCGGCTTAGTGTGAAGCGTTCTACCATAATCAATCATTTCCTCTCTCTTAGAATATCCGGTAGTTGGCGAAACGGTAGGCGAGGATGTAAGATACCGAAAGTAGAATAAGAGAAACGACCGACTTAAATAGCCCTACGGCTGTAGCTACTCCGTACTGCGCATCAACGATGCCTATCCGATAAACAAACGTATCAATAATGTCGCCTGTATCATATACCTGAGGACTGTATAAGTTGAATACCTGATCGAAGCCGGCATTGAGTACTTGCCCCAGAGCCAGCGTTGCTGTCAAAATGATGATTGGAGCCATGCCAGGCAGAGTGACATATAGCGTCTGCTTCCAACGATTCGCGCCGTCAATGACGGCTGCTTCATACAGGCTAGGATTAATGCTTGTCAGCGCAGCTAAATATACAATCGTGTTGAACCCGAATTCCTTCCACACGTCCGAGACGACCAATACGGAGCGAAACCATTCGTTGCTGCCCAAGAAGTAGATGGAGTCAATCCCCAACCCATTTAACATTTGGTTAACGATACCTTGCGAAGGGGACAAAATATCGATCAGAACCCCTCCAAGAATGATCCATGACAAAAAATGCGGCAAATAGACCATCGTCTGAATGGTGCGCTTGAACAGCTCCTTGCGAACTTCGTTGAGCAACAGCGCTACCGCGATCGGGACGATAAGACCGACTACGATCTTCATCACGGCAATGATGAGCGTATTCCAAACGACTTGAAAGGTGCCTGGCAAATCCATAACGTAGCGGAAGTTATCCAAGCCGTTCCATTCAGAATCAAAGATGCCGCGCGCAGGATTGAAATCCTGGAAGGCAATCATAGAACCGAGCATAGGACCGTAGCTGTAGACAATAATTAATAGTAGACCCGGCAGGATCATGAGATGCAGGGGCAATTGAGACCATTTCGTTTTCTTTGTCCCCGATCCGCCGGCAGACTCCATAACTGCCATCTGTTCGTCTGTCATTTTTCTCAACATGCGGCACTTCCTTTCCGAACAAGATGACCGCATTCTGCCCTCTGAGAGAGCAGAATGCGTATCTGGTTGCTATTTATTTAGCATTTATCAATTCATTGACTTCCTTCGTCATTTCATCCCCGCCAAGCTTCTTCCAGTTCGCAACGAAGGTGTCGAAGCTGTCGAGCGGCTCACCCAGAATAATTTTGGTAAAGGTTTGAAGTTCCTGCTTCAACAAGGTCGAGTCCCGCTTCACCATCGTATCCGTCATAACCTGGTCAAAGGCATTAGGAAGCAACAGGCTGTTTTTCTCATAGTCATCGATAATATGGAATGAAGAGTCTTCCGGACCGAAAACGCGATTCAAGGCCCAATCGATCGTCTCCATTTGTTCGCCGTTCACAGCCTTTTTGACGCTTCGATATGCGCCCATCTGTTCAATTGTGATGACCGATTCATCTTCATCACCGCCGATGACTTGTTTCACGATTCGATGCGTATTCAGGTTTTTCTCCGGTTCAGCCGTATAAATGGAATACATCCACCGTTCAATCCCGTCAACAGGATCAGTACCCAATCGATTGGCATCTTCCTGTGTATAAGTAGTACCGTATGTGACTTCAAAAAACAGGTTGATCATCTTAAGAAGCGCTTCCGGATTTTTGGCATCCTTGGTAACGGCAAGGTATTGAGGGGTTTTCAAATTGATCCCCGGCACTTGCGCCTTAGCAGGTTGCCCATCGATGGACACGAGCGGAAAAGGTATTAAATCCGCATTCGGATCATTGTTCTTGAGATCCTGTAATACAAGCGGGGCTGGCATTGTCCCAAACCACAAGCCGATCTTGCCTGCAACGATCAGCTCTTTCTCCTTATTCCAATCTTTCACGCCGAATTCGGGGTCGATGTACCCTTTCTTATAGAGCTCCTGCAGCTTGCCGAGCGCCGTCTTCACTTCCGGCTGAATGCTGCCGAAAGCGAGGCTGCCATCTTCGTCTTTGACCCAATTGCCTTTACCTTGTTGGCGCGGATAGGCATTGTAGCTATTAAAGAAGCCTTCCAACCCGTCGAAGAATCCGTACAGATCCTTATCCAAGGCCATCCCGAACGTATCCTTATTCCCGTTGCCGTCCGGATCCTGGTTCACGAACGCATCCATGATTTTGAACACATCATCCATGGTCTTAGGCGCCTGAAGTCCCAGCTTATTCATCCAGTCGGCGCGGATCCATATCATCGGAGCTTGGTCCGTCTTCGATGTAGGAGCAGGGATCGCAAGCAATTTGCCGTCGAAGGTGGCGGAATCTAGCGCTGCAGCTCCTGACGATGTCAAGACACCTTTCGTTATTGGGCTGGCATATTTTTCATAGATTTCCGTCAAGTCCGCCAGTTTGCCTGCATCCGCTAATTGTCTCAGCTGCGAGGCATTGACCGGAACGATATCCGGCAGACTGCCTGAGGCTATGGAGACGTTCATCTTCTGCTCCCCTTGACCGCCAGGCTCATCTCCTGTAACGGTCCATTCGTTGGTGAGCTTAATCCCAAGCTTGTTTTCATATTCCTGGTACCACACGTTTTTGTCTATCGTTTCGCCGTCCTTGAATTTCACAGATGGACTGAGAATGCGAACCGTCGACACATCGATAGGAGTTTCATACTTTCCTAAATACAAATCCTCAGGATTGCTTGACTCAACCGGAGGTGTCGTTCCTGTGCTCGATGCACCATTTTTCGGTTCATTCTCGTTATTCGAGCTGCATGCACTTAGAAGCAAACTTAAACCTAGCAATGCAGATAGTGCCAGCTTTCCAGCCTGTTGTCTCATTCCTGTATTCCCCCCATGATATGATAAGCAAGAGATCTCTTGAAATTTAGTATATAAGATTGAAGATGAAGGATATATGAGACTCTGTTTAGATTCTTATCCTCCCTTTGTGAGTTTCAAATGAGCCTACGTTTCAGAACCTATTCTTGTCGGTCGCAATCATTTTTACTCGCGATATGCCATAATGAGAAAAACTCCAGCGTCCCACGGGAACGTTGGAGTTTTTCTTATACCTCTTAGTCATTCGTCAATCGGCTGCGGAACTCTTGCGGCGTAACGCCAACATGCCGCTTGAAAAAACGGGTGAAGTAACCGGCTGTATCGAAACCGACCGCCAAGGCAATATCTTGCACCTTCGCATGCGATTCCACCAGTAGCTTCTTAGCTCGCTCGACCCTAAGCTCTGTAATGTAGTCTGAGATGTTGCGTCCGGTTGATGTTTTATATAGGTTCGATAAATACGATGGGTTCAGATAGACGGCATCCCCGAGAATAGCAAGCGAAAGGTCCTTATTCAGATGTTCGGCGATGTACTTGTTCAGCTTCTGGATGATGCGAGTCGTACGTTCATCCTGCTCCTGCTTCCCTTGCGCGAACAAATCGCGGCCCATTTGGCTCAGGAACTGAATCGCCTGCTCCTTCGTCGCGTGCGAATTCACGTCAAGCAGCCTGCTAATCATCGGCTCGGTATTCGCAACTGGCGTTAAGCCGCTCCGGTACATTTTGTTCCATTGATTGAGCAAGATGACGGCGACCGCGTAATAAGCCTGAGCATAGACGGTAAAACGATTCGGCACGCGCTGGAACAACTCGCTTAGCAATTTCTGGAATGCTTGCTCCTGGCCCATCTCGAACGTGTTCTCGATTCTTGTCAAGATTAACCCGGGAACGTCGGAAACCGAAGTCTCCCGATCCTGCTCACGGAAGAGCAAAATCATCTCTTCCCCGCTTCCGAGTCCAAGAATCAGATTCTGCTTCAGCAGTTTATAGGTTTTGGGTAGTTCCATCCATGCTAGAGGTCGTTCATGACAGATAAACGAGACCGGGACGCCAAGTAACTCCTTGCACGTTTGCTGGATGCTCTCCAGCGTCCCGTGTACAAAGGACACCATCTCTTCCCAAGGCGTTTCCCCAGGGGACTTCGATTGAATTAACCATGCAAAGTAGGATCCGCCTAACATAATGGGCAGCATGACGGCTCTTTGCATATATTCCTCAGCGATATTTTGCACTGCATACAACAACAATGTCTGGTCGGAAGTACGGTAATCTTCTTTCCATCGGTCAACACGACCGCAAACAAGAATGAGTGGCATTTCGGGATTCAGCGGCGTATCCAGCTCCTGCAGCCGGGTAATCAGACTGCCGGCGGGAAGCTCCCCCTGTTCGAGCAGCGCAGCGAACCATTCGCGGCGCAGCATTGGCAATACTTCTCTTAGTTGGCCCTTGGCTCGAATCAGAACCTCCTCGTTGCGCATTTCTTCGAATATCGTGTTGGCTGCACTGCGAATACTTCTTTCGATTGCTTCATCGCCCTCGGTCTTCAGAATATAGTCTACCCCGCCGTTCCTAAGGACGTGCTGTGCATACTGAATATCTCTAACACCAGTCAAGAAGATCACCTTACAGCGCGGCCATCTTGCCTGAATCCATTGCTGGAGCTGCAGTCCATCCATTTCGGGCATACGAATATCGCTTAAGACGATATCCATCTTCGTGCGTGAAAGCCGACTAATCGCTTCTTCGGCAGATGTTGCTTTGTACAGGTCCAAATCGAGATCCGGTACATCGGAGAGCATCTCAAATAAGCCTTCTGCGGTAAGCGGTTCATCATCAACGATGAGTAATCGAAGCAATAACAACATCCTCCTTTATCGGAATAACCAGAATGACCTTTAGTCCGCCAAGATCGCCTCGGCTCAATTGCAAACTTGCCGTACCGCCATAGATAATTTGCAGCCGCCGGTGGACATTAATCAGACCTGTGCTTTCTATTACATCCTGCTGGCTGTTCAACATAGTTTGCATGCGGGTCAGTGTTTCCTGTTCGAGCCTGCCGGAGTCTTCTATTCGAATGAGCAGCTCGGAAGAAGTCATCTGCATGTCCACCTCGAGCAAGCCGCCTTTTGCCATTTTCTCCAATGCATGCTCGTATGCATTCTCGATAACCGGCTGCAGAATGAGCCGAGGCACCAAGATTTGCGCTGCCTTCTCCGGAACATCAGAGAATATCACCTCGATGCGATTGGCGAAGCGTATCGTCTGAATATCAGTATAGGACTTCGCATGTGCCGCCTCGCTCTCCAGCGTCACTTCCTGTGTGCCATCACGCGTAATGTACTCGAAATATTCACCCAGATGATTGGTCAATCGAGCAATGCTTTCATTTTCCTCCTGCTTAGCGAGCCGGTAGAGGATGAAGAACGTGTTATACAAAAAATGCGGGTTAATCTGCGATTGCAGATGCCTAAGCTCCGCCACGCGAGCCCGATACTCCTGCTCGTACACCTCGTGGATCAGCCGTTTAAGCTCCCGCACCATTGCATTCAACTGCTTATACATATAACCAAACTCGTCTGTGAAAGGATACTCGATAGAGATGTCGAACCTTCCTTGCTCGATTCTGCGGAATGATCGGACGAGCAACTTGAGAGGCCGGTGGATAAGTCGGTATATTCCAAATGAGAATGAAACGATAACGATCACCGATACTCCATATAAAGCTAACACCCATTTTTGATACCGCTGCAACGGCTTTTCGACCTGCTCGGCAGGCACGAACATCATTAATTTAGCGTTAAGTATTCCTGACTCCTTACTGGTGTACAGATAGTCGACATGATTCAGAGTAATCATTTGAATGCCTTTCACATTAAACGTATCCAAACGATCAGGCATCCCTTTACTCAGCAGGTTGTCGAACTCACCGGATACTGCCCATTCCATGTCGTTGCTTACTACAGCCGCCATACCGGCTTGCTGGGTAAACTGCCTTAGCTTGGAGGATAACTGCGAGCTAGAAATCTCGACTGCTACTAAGAACAGAGGCTCGTTCTCTCCTGGATACGGCATACTAATGAAGATTCGGTCATTCCAAATTAGGAAAGGCGGCGCATATTCTTTTTGCTGTTTAGAAAGAGCTTTGAACATCTCTGTATCGAAATCCGAGATCGAATTCTCTTTTGAACTCACAAGTCGGTTCATGCTCGGAATAAAAGCCATCGAATTTTTGACAAAGGAACTTGTTCGGCTTAATTGATCCATTCGATTCTTCAACCTTAGTACAGCATCAGTCCTCTCGATGACTGGCATAATTTCTGAAGAAGTACTTAGTTTCATCAGATCATCGTCATACATAATTTCCCCTAGTTGTCGAATCGTCCTATCAAATTCGCTGTCCAAAAGATCCATGAATAATTCGGTACGCGATGATAATGAGTTTGCTATTTCATCCCGAACAATGTCCGAGCCAGACTCCCCCATTTGCAGGCTGATATAGAAAAGCGGCGTGAGCACAATCAGGAAAGTCAATGCAATTTTGGGGAAGATCGGCAACGAGCCGAGCCTTTTGATTATTCCCATCTATAACATCAATCCTTTTATTTAAAATCAACCATTGTATTTAAATTCTCTTCTTTCTTATCCCAAAGAGAAATTTCTTTCACTTGTAATCTTATCGTCCGCGGAACAGCAAATGCAATGTTGTTTAAAAACCACCATTCATTTATTAAAAATGCAAGACTCGATCAATATTGATCGAGTCCGGAATGATACTTTTTTTCACACTTAATAATAGTTATTAATGAACGACCACTCGAACTCGGCCCAGGTTTTCGATTCTTGCAAAGGCCGTTTTCGTATCTCCTTCACGCTGGGAAGTCACTCGAATCGACGGATAGTAGGTTCCTGCCTTCGTGTATTTGTATTTCATAGAGATGGTTACAGTCTGCCTTGGATCTCCAAACTTATATGCTTTGAAAGCGCCTGTACCGGTGAAGTCCAACTCGGTTCCTACAATCCTCCCAGCACCTGATGGTACCTGAATTTTCGCAACGAAGTTGACAGTCTGACCGGCACTAACATCAATTCTTTCAGCACCGTTGACGGTCAGATCCACAACAGGTTGAATGCCTCTTCGTACCACTGCCTGCTTCGGCACTTCAATTTGTCCGTCGACGACTTTATACTTGGTCGAACGGGCAGGCGATACCCCCTTTTCTACCCAAGCGCTTACATCACGTAACGCCTGCTGAAGAAGGCCGTCGTATTGAACGAGTCGGGAAGTACGGGCAGGGCTGATATGGTCCGCATTATCGTTGTACCATACCCGGAAGTTATCATCATATCTGTAGCCAAGCGATTCCTTCACTCTGGTACTATACCAATCGGCATTCCATGGATAAGCATCGACATCGAGCAAGTTAACTACCATAATAACCTTGGCATGGATCTTGCCAGTGTATGTAGCTCCGCCGGTTACGCCACCTGAAATCAGCGATCCCATCTCTAAGGGGCGCTGAGGATAAATAGGCGTTCCATCCGTTGCTCTAAACTGATTCCAAGTCGTGTAACTGGACTCTTTCGGAACTTGGTGCCGATGATAGGTGAGCGCTGCAAGATACCACCGATTATCTATTTTAAGCTTCGCTCCATTATGAATAGCTTCTAACACGTTCTCCGAGTTTCCTTCTCTGATTGTAAATACTTTTGTTTTTGAATCAAATGAACCTGACAACTTTCCAACCATCGTTGTGCCATCAGCTGCGTAAAGTGTGTAGTCGAGCCAGTAACTTGGCGTCGGGACTACTGGTACATGATCGAGGGTCAGATTAGTCGCAACATTCAGCGCGTTCCGTGTGACTTGTGTAATCGTAGAAGTGTAGTCAACCTTGGAGGACCTGAACAGATCGCCAAGTGCCGACTGTTCCGTCCCTAAATAACCCCGTTTATTCCAAAAATCATCAACATAAGCAGGATCTATATTGCGAAGGACAGCAAGAAAACCGAGTAAACCCTCCGGGTCTTTCAAACCGAGCAAATAGGAATAGTCCTCCCAACCCCTTAGCGGTACTCCCAGCTTCGTTACTTCACGGAGCACGGCCTGCTCCATATCGTTTAACCCTGCATATGGGTTTTGACTGCCCCCTGGGCTTACCGCATCTGCGATTTGCGGAGCTTTTTTCTCGAGTACAAAACGAGCGAATGCTCGTATGAAGAAATTATTTGGGATCGAAGTTGGAACTCCCGTTATATAGGGTACGGCACCATCCCATACTCGATTTGTACCCTCTAAAGCTCCGATTGTCTGAAAAGAGCCTCCGCTGCCACCATAGATATATCCGTAGATCCGTCCAGACCACCCATAGTACTTCGCCGCAACCGTTTTAGAAAACTTGGCCGCCGCAGCATCGACACGATAACCGCCTCCACCGTTCGTTTGCACAGTATAGGCTCCGCTGTCCGCACCGAAACTGACATTCACATCGGTAGCGTTCTGGTCCTGAAGCGGATACACAAGTTGGAAGAATCGTCCCTTAAACTGACTCTTCGGCGGTAGGTAAAAGGTAAATTTCTTATCCGTCCCTTCAAAGTGGCCCGATACCTTATGATGAGGCACCGGATTGGTCAGATCGGTCTCGTTGTCAATGATAGGTTTGTTGTATAACGGGTCTACACTGTCCGCCGTGACCAAAGTGGTCATGATCGGGTTCGGCGAAGATGCGCCCTCTGCAGCAGAGGCGCCGGTGCTTGGCAGCAGGAACGAGCTAAGCATAACAGTAGCCATTACACCTGCCGCAGCCTTGCGAACAAATTTCTTTGTAAAAACCATTTGGCTATCCCCCATTCTGATGAATGCGCTTTCTAAATCAATTTCATTTAGTACCTTATAACGCGTAAGAGATCTCTCGTGATTAAGTATATAGGAGGGATACTGAACGGCCTATTAGACTTTGTTTAGATAATGGACTTTCATTTGTTAGTTCGTCCGCACTTCAATAAACAACCTCGCCTCAGTTTGCATGCAAACAGGAGCCCTTTCTCTTTGATTAAATTCGTGTTGTAATCATAGAGGTCATCACATATTACAATTCGTTAAAAAGAAAAGACGCCACCTTCATAGGTGGCGCCACACTATCACTTCTTCGTCTTATAAAACTCATGATACAGTTTCATCAAAATTTGTATGGAATCAATATAATGTTTGGAGCGATTGAGGCGTGAATGGAATAAGTTCCTCCAGCCTTCCTTCCCTAATCTTGCTTACCCAAGCCGGATCCGACAGCAGCGCTCGGCCGATGGCGACTAGATCGAACTCCTGATTCTCCAGCTTGGGAATCAGACTATCCAAGCTCGCGATCCCCGAGCCGCTTCCGGTAGTGAAGAAGGTCGACACGTCCCCTTCCAAGCCGACGGAACCCACCGTGATGGTCGGTTTGCCGGTCAACTGCTTCACCCAGCCCGCGAAGTTCAGCTCGGAACCTTCGAATTCCGGTTCCCAGAAGCGTCGCGTCGAACAATGGAATATATCCACGCCTGCCTCCACCAACGGTTGGAGAAATTGCTTTAACTCCTCCGCTGTTCTTACGAGCTTAGCCGAGTAATCGGAACCCTTCCATTGCGAGATGCGCAGGATGATCGGGAAATCGGGGCCAACGGCTTCGCGGCAAGCTTTTACGACTTCCGCTGCAAAGGTCGTACGCGCGATGAAACTGTTTCCGTAACGGTCCGTCCTCTGGTTCGTTTTCTCCCAGAAAAATTGATCGATTAAATAACCGTGCGCTCCGTGCAGTTCGATGCCGTCAAACCCCAGACGTTTGGCTTCAGCAGCTGCTTTGGCGAATTCCCGCACGATATGGCCGATTTCTTCTTCGGTATACTCGTTCACGTTGCCGCGAGCGCCCATATGCCAGATTTGAGGAACGATCTTGCCTCCCGCATCGTGTACTTCGGATACGACATTCGCCCAGCCTTTCAAGGCTTCTTCCCCGTAGATGAACGGGACATCCTTCTGATTACTCGAATCGGCATGGTTAATGACCGTGCCCTCCGTTATGATTAGTCCGACTCCGTTCTCTGCCCTGCGACGATAATAAGCCGCGACGTCCTGTCCGGGAACGCCATTAGGCGATTTTTGGCGCGTCATTGGCGCCATTACCGTTCGGTTGGATAAGGATAGCTGCCCCATAGTAAAAGGACGGAATAGGGATTGCACCGTTTGCGTATTAGTCATGGTTACCCTCCATTAAACCTTATTTTTAAAAGCATGCGCATGCATATAAATTACCGAAATAATAGATTTCTGTCAAGTTGCTCTTATTTCAACAGTTTTCCGATAATATTTTCCAGATCAGTCAAGATGCCATCGCACTTAAGCTCCTCATTCAGAACCTGATTAACGGTTTCAAGCGCTTGTTGGCACTTATTTTCGCCCGAC
Organism: Paenibacillus sp. YIM B09110; assembly: GCF_037167145.1. NCBI lineage: Bacteria > Bacillati > Bacillota > Bacilli > Caryophanales > Paenibacillaceae > Paenibacillus > Paenibacillus sp. YIM B09110. Next base: position 23,632 of record NZ_JBANSP010000016.1, read on the forward strand.
TCTGTAATGCGAGTATAAATGCCTCGCCGATCGTCGGCGCATGAGTGCCGTTCCAATGCTCCGACACTAGACGCTTCCATGCGATCAACTAGACGCGACGTCGCGCTTTGGCTTAACCCCACCAGCTCTTGGAGCTGTTGCAATCGCAGTTCTTTGCACGGTGAGCTGGACACGAATTTAAGCACGCAAAATTCCTTTAAGGAAATATCATATTGCTTGAGCAGCGCTTGTTCCAACTTTTCGTTGACGCTGGAATGAATCTGGGATACAGATAGCCATAGATCCAGACGTTCGCTGTTGTTTTGCAAGATTCGACCACCCCGAGAATAAAAGTTGATACCGTCGTCTTATTGTATCAAGCTTGCCCGGAATGGTCAAAACCTCGAGTAATAAATGATCTTCAAAATTTTTGTTTGAGCAGAATATAAAGGGTTACTTTCCTCAGGTAATGACTATTGGAAACAACAAGAGGTGATTAATTGGAAAAACGAAAAAAGAAGCTCAACACATTTGCAATGTGTTGACTTCCTTAGAACCTTCCCATGCTACAAGAAATTCTTTAGTAAATTCATCATCTCGTTTGTTAAATATAATAATAATTCGATGCATTTCCATTTTTTCAGGGGGGATGTATATGAGAAATTCTTAACAGGATTATCCTATTCATGCATGCTAGAATGAACGCTCTAAGCCATTCAACCATTTACCTATTATTTGCAAACGGAGGGATTTAATCATCATGTACAGATTTGTAGCTCTATTCGCTCTATTCGTACTCGTTACCGCAACGGTAACAAATCACAAAGTAGAAGCTTCACCTGTCTTGAAATTCGGCAGCGAGGGACAGGCCATTCAGGATTTGCAGTTCCGGCTTCAGACGACCGGTTATTACAATCTGCCCATAGATCTAAATTTTGGCAAGGCAACCCGCAGCGCGGTTCAACGTTTTCAAAAAAGCAACGGGCTCCAGAGTGATGGTGTTGTAGGTCCGAAAACATGGGCGAAGCTCAAAAAATTGTCGGTCAACAAAAAAGAGCTTTCCATGCTTGCGCGTGTCATCTATGCCGAGGCCAGAGGGGAAGCCTATAAAGGTCAAGTGGCAGTCGGTGCGGTCGTCATGAATCGCCTCCAGTCTTCAAAGTTTCCGAATACAGTAAAAGAAATCATTATGGAGCCAAATGCTTTCTCAACTGTAAAAGACGGACAGTACTGGCTTATTCCGAATCAAACGGCATTCAAGGCGGCTAAAGCTGCTGTAAAAGGGATGGACCCGACCGGCAATGCATTGTTCTACTTTAATCCGGCTATCTCAACATCGAATTGGTTCAAGACGCGTACAGCCACCAAGAAAATCGGCAATCATCTATTTACGCTCTAGGTATAGCCAAGAGAGAAGAACATTTATCTAGAACAGGAGAACGAATGAATGAGCATTTACACTAAGGACCGGCATCAGGCTAGAGTGGAATTGGTAATCGATATTATAAAAGGAATTTTTGAAAAAGAGACTATTCCGGAAGCTTTCAAAGAGAAATTAAATACAATGAGTTATGATGGTTTAGGAACTTTTGTTATGGATATCGTAAAAAAACGATCCGTTGATGAATTTTTTTAGCTCACGACTTCTCCATTCCTGTACTCAAAAGCTGACCTCGGACATAATCCGAAGTCAGCTTTTACATTTTCATCCCTATCGCTTCGCCTTATAAAACTCATGATAAAGCTTCATCAACGCCCACTTATCGATCCGGTTCACATAACTTCCCGAGATCCCGCGCTCCTTCGCGATCTCCCGCTGCGTCCGCTCGTCTCCGCCGTGAATAAGACCGAAGCGGCCAATGACGACCTCTTTCTCTCGGTCATCGAGAATGTCGAGATTTTTTTATATTTTTGATTTTTCGATCTTCAATTGTACTTTATCCGCCACATCGTCGGCTGCCGTGCCGAGGATATAGCGGCATTACCGCTCTGCTGTTTTCGAAGCAAATAAACGATTACTTTGTAAATCCCTGTTGGGACATTCCTAGCGGCAAGAGCTCAGGTTTGTCGCAAATGCTGCTCATCTGGTAATGTTGTCCGCTGTCTGAGGCCTTGTAAAAACGATATCCGAGTTCACCGCTCGCTCGGTGTGCTCTTCCATCTCTAATGGCAAAAGCCATGTCCATCAAACCTATTCCCCTGCTATTGGTTGTGAACCCGTAAGATAGTGGCACCTCAGCGAAGTCATTGTAATCCAGTCGTTTGATCAGCACCTTCCCTCCAAATTCATTGGGATCGCTCAGGATCATGGAACCAGCGGTTCCGTGAATTTCAATGAACGGCAATCGAGATCCCCAGACATCGAAGCTCATGACCATCGTCGCAATTGTACCATTGTGAAAATCGAGTACGCCTGCTACATGAGTTGGCGTTTCAACTGGGAACTTCCTTCCATAGTTGACCTCACCTGTTATCATCCGTTCCTTGGCATAAGACGCTGCCGAACCTGTAACACGCTTAACCGGCCCCAGGAGATGGACAAGCGCCGTCAAATAATAGGGGCCCATATCGAAGAGCGGACCTGCTCCCTTCTGATAGAAAAAATCCGGATTGGGGTGGAAACTCTCCGGACCGTGACTCATTAAGAAGGCATTCGCAGCGATCGGCTCCCCGATCCAGCCTTCCTCAATCAGCTTCCGTCCAGTCTGCAGCACACCACCTAGGAATGTATCTGGAGCCGATCCGACCAGCAGTCCTTTTTCTGCCGCTAAGCTCAGTATTTGTTTCGCATCCTCCAGTTCGATAGCGAGCGGTTTCTCACCATAGGTATGCTTGCCAGCCGCTAAAGTCTTTAGATGAATATCGGCATGGCTTGCAGGGATGGTCAAATTCAAAACCAATTCGATATCAGGCATAGCCAGAAGCTCGTCTACTGTGCAGGCATATGGAATTCCGTATTTTTCTGCTTGGGCCTGTGCTCTCGTCATATCCAGATCTGCACAAGCTACGATTTCTAGAATGGGAAACTTTGACCCTGCCTCGAAGTAAATGGAGCTAATGTTTCCACAACCGATAATTCCTACACGTACTGCTTTCATTCTTATCCTATCCCCTTTTTTAATAGTTTCCGATCTTTTATACGTTTAGCAATTTCTGCACGGGAATGCGAATTACAACAGCTGCCCCAAACCCCGGATTGCTACTAAAGGAAAGTCCATAATTCGAACCATAAAACAACTGGATCCGCTCATTTATGTTTCGCAGACCATATCCGCTCCCTCTTGTTCTATGATTGAGATCACCCGTGAGCAATTTCGATACGATATCCGGAGATATTCCTGCGCCATCATCAATAATCGAAATTACGATATCCCCTTTATCTAATCCGCCTGTAATCCGAATTGTTCCCGATTCCTCTTCGCTACAGAGTATGCCATGGATGATAGCATTCTCTACGATCGGCTGTAGGGTTATTTTCAAAATTCCATATTCCATGATTTCTTCATCCACTTGAATGTCCAGCAGGATTTTATTGGCGTATCGTGTGCTTTGTATATGCATATAACTGCTCACATGAAGAAGCTCGTCACGGATGGAGATTACCGTATTCCCTCTGCTTAAACTGAGTTTATAAAAATTAGAAAGAGAGGTTACAACTTGACCAATCTCGTCTGTCATTCCTTTTCGAGCCATCCATTTTAGCAAATCCAGCGTGTTATAAAGGAAGTGTGGATTAATCTGAGCTTGCAACGCATTAAGCTCCGCGCTCTTGATTGCTTGTCCAGACCGGAACTGATCTTCGAGCAATAATCCTATTCTTCCGACCATATAGTTATAATTCTCGATCAGCTCTCCGAACTCATCCCTGGACGGGGGTAAAGAGAGTGCAACGACATTGCCCTCTTGCACGTTACGCATTTTGCGCATGATCTGGGTTAAACGAGACGTCATATAATTGGAGATCAGAATGGAAAGCATAAAAGCGATAACAGCAATAACGATGAGCAGGATGAGTGAATGATTCAGCATTGCTCTGCTTTCGGAAGCAATCTCCTTTAGCGGAATCACCGTAACCATATACCAATCTGTCTCGGGTATCATTCTACTTTGTAAATATACTTGATGGGAGGAGTTCGCCAGTTTCACAAAATGTGGTCCTTTTTTGGAGGAACTCTTTACCTCATCTATGCTAAGTTTATATTCACCTTGAAGCGCGGGATTCGAGCTAGCGACGTAATCCCCACTGGAATTCTGAATATAAGTCAGGCTGTTCCGAATAGGCACAGCGTTGATTAAGATATCAATGACCGTCTGGATCGGGATGTCCAAACGGATGACACCGAGAAATTCCGAGTAATCATTAGGATTGCGAAATGGCCGGAGAACCGCCAAAAAATTATTTTCATTTGCACCCGACTCTGTGAAGTAAGAACCAGGGGCCCATAAAATCCCTTCGCCCCCCTTTATTAACCGCTTAAACCAATAAGTCTGACGAGCCTTTTGCAGACTGAACAGATTGACGTTATCTTCGGAATAGAACAATTGCTCGTTAACAAATAATTTGACGCTTTGAATATCACGTTGGTCCTCGAAGGAAGATAAAAACGGCCGCAAATCGAGAAAATCTCTGTACTGTATGAAAATATCGTTTGGTACATCGGAGATCATAACGTCGGTTAGCATTTTCTCAGCCAAAAGGATGTCGCTAGCGGATCGAATTTTTTGAAATTTATAGGAAAGAAATGAGTATGACTGGTCGAAATTCCGCTCGACCGAGAACGAAGTCCTATTCAAAAATTGCTTGTAAAGCTGTTCCGATGACAGATAAAAATAGCCGCCAAGCGGAAGAACGATTAATAAGAAGAAGGAAAGGATCAGTTTATGTCTAAGCTTCAGATCAGAGAAAAATTGAAAAATAAGCATTCCTTTCTCTCTCATCTCCCGAGTCCCTCCCTATACTCAGACGGGTTGCTTCCCGTAATCTTACGGAAACACTTCGCAAAGTAATCTCCATTGTTATAACCCACGCTTATCGATACATCTGCCACTTTCCGGGAAGGATCTCGAAGAAGCTCTTTGGCCTTTTCAATCCGGTATTGCGTAATATAATGATTGATAGTTTGACCCGTTTCCTGTTTGAATCGGTTGCACAAATAAGAAGTCGTAAGCATCGTGTGGGTGCTGATCTGACCAATTGACAGATGAACGTCATCGTAATGATCGTGCACGAATTGCAGGATTCCGTTTACTATGCCGCTGTAAGGGGATTGTTCCTTAATTAGCGACGCATATCGATCCACTCTCATGACGAGGAAATCTTTCATCTCGCTTAAAGTGTCGAATTCGTTCATCATGTTCCATAAAAAAACCGAACTATCGGTATTGTCGAATAAGCGAATGTTGCGATCTCCCGAGGTCCGGATCAATGTAATCAAAAGTTGGAAATAAATTTCTTTCACACGATTTACCAGCGTATTCTTATGCTGCTTGATGTCAAACGTGAGACTGAAGATGAGTCGCAACGCTTGTCCGAATTCCAGCTTGGATAGATGCTCCCCGAACATATTGACTAATTGTGGGTCGAAGGAAAATTCAGGTGCCTGGTTTTCGCGATATTCGTATACGGAGTACCCGTTATAGAACATTTGCTGCAAAGCAATGACGGCTGTATGATAAGATTCCTCTGCACCAGTCAGTCCTATGGCCGGCTTGCCTAATGCAAGGAATATCATCTCCTTGTCCGGCAAGACATCCAATAAGTTGGAGGCGAACCGATCGGCAGCATCTCGGAGGTCGTTCATATTGCCGGATGCAGTATATAAGTGAACGATGATATGGGACTCGTCTTTCACGGATCCAAATCCTGTCGTATTGGATTCCGTCAACAATCCGGATACCAACCCAAATGTATAATTTACTGAAAAGTCCATTTGTTTCAACTTCAAGATATTCATCTTCCGAATTTTGATAAGCAGCGTTTGTAGACGCATACGGGCAGGAAAAGCGTACCCGGCGAGTGTCGACAACTCTGCTATCCGTTCTCTATCGGATTGCGGTTTCGTTATCGCTAACGCTAGCTCACTTGAAATTAGTGGCATTGCCGCCGAGATCATGCTCGCCTCCGTATTGTTATTCCTTATTGTTGGCTGAGTCTGAGATACCGCAAGCCGGAGAGCGTCCTGCAGGTCGCTTATTTCAATGGGTTTCTCTACGTAAGACACGGCTCTAAGCTTAATGGCCGATTTCAAATATTGCTTGTCGGAGAAGCCGCTAATGAAAATGATTTGACAGTTCGGTTCCAGTTCCCTGTAAGCGGTGGCAAGCTCTATTCCGTCCATTTTAGGCATTCGCACGTCGGTTAATAACAACTGGGGGCGCTCCCGTCGTGCGATGTCCAATGCCTTGCTTCCATTACTTGCTTGGTATATCATCCCGATTCCAAGTTCGTTCCAGGGCATTGCCCCAACAATTCCCTCAAGCGTAAAGGGGTCATCATCCGCAATAATAATCTTCAGCATGTAAAGTCCTTCTTTCTAAGTACGTATTACTTGCGCTGGTCAAGTGATACTCACCCACATTCCCAAAGAATTCCCTCGATGATCTTTTTTATTCCATAAGCAAAACGGTCGGACATGAGATCATTCCCTCATGACCATCCACTCTTCTTCTATGCTCCACATAAGCGGCGTTGTCTTGTCTACGGGTGTTATTATTATTCTGTAATCGATACTTTCGACGAAAATATCTTTCGTTCAACCATCAGTTTCTCACCTGTAATTTCAAAAGCTCCTTTTAACCGTATATCTTGAGACGAAGCGCCGATAAATACGTCCATCTTCCCCGGTTCCACTACTTGATCCATATTTAGATCATGAAACGCCAGTTGCTTCATATTCACCTTGAATGCAACGTTTTTTGTTTCGTTAACATCCAAATGAACCCGGGCAAATCCAACCAGTTGCTTTACAGGTCTTGCAACACTGCTTACTCTATCCCGGATATAAACCTGTACAACCTCGTCCCCGGCAACCATTCCCGTATTTCTCAGTCTAAATTCAAGGTTTAATTCCCCATCTGGTTGAACCTCATTGTCGTAATTAAAGTTGCCATATTCAAATTCCGTATAACTTAATCCATGGCCAAATGGAAATAACGGTTCATTTTTGTTGATATCGATGTAACTTGCCCATTCATTAATATCCGCAAAGAGCGGGAGTCTGCTGTTGTACATGGGGATCTGACTTGCTTCTTTGAGAATAGTTGTCGGTAGCTTTCCGCTGGGATTTGTCTTCCCAGTAAGAATATTAGCGATCGCATACGCCCCGGACTGTGCTGGAAGCCAGGCATACAAGACTGCTTTGCTTTTTTCGCTAATCATAGGCGTAGCTAACGGCCGGCCATCGATGATAATCGAGATAACAGGTTTATTTAGCTTGAATATTTCATCCATCAATTCCAATTGTGATTGTTGTAGACCAATGTTGTGGTTATCTTTGTTCTCGCCGCAAGTCGCTTCAGGATCGATCATGCTTTCTTTTCCGCCTAATACAGCGATGACGATGTCCGCCTGTTTCACCACTGCTTTTACGGCTTCAATCCCGCCGTCGATGGCCTTCGAGATATTGCAGCCTTTGGCGTGCAGGACATGATCCTTGCCAAGCTTTTCTTCCAGAGCATCTTTGACCGATTTACAATCGGGGTAAAACATTTGCACAAATTGTTCACCTGTCTTGTACACTCTTTTCGAGGAGGCATCGGAAGCCAAATTCTCTCTGAGCATATTCATGATGATTTCTTTTTGCTCAGGAGTTGGCTGGTCCTCGAATTCGATACCCACAGATTTTAATGACTCTTTATTGTCGGTAATGGTCCCTGTGTAAATCATTCTTAGGAAACTGTCTTCCTCGGATTTGTCGAAATCGCTGCTTCTTGTGTTAGCGGATCCAACTGACGAATATCCTCCGAAGAAATTGGTCGTGGTGTCAGAGTTAGGGCCGATTAACGCTATTTTCAAATTCTTTTTTAATGGCAAAATCGCATCTTCGTTTTTCACCAACACCATTGATTTTTCGGCAATTTCTTGTGATAAAGCAGCATTCTCCGGTTTACGGATTTCGTATGCAAAATCGCCGTCTTCATACGGATTCTCGAAAAGTCCTAACGTGAGCTTAGTCTCAAGCACCCGTCTTACCGAGGTATCGATATCTGCCTCATGAATGTCTCCCGATTCAACTGCTTCTACCAAGTGCTGGTAGCACTGGTTGCCAGGCTGTTCGACATCCATGCCCGCTTTGAGCGCTAGAATGGCTGCCTCTTTGTGATCTTCTGCCACTTTATACCGCTTAGGTGCATGAGTGATACTGCCGTAATCAGCGACAACCAGCCCGTCGAATCCTAACTTGTTTCTTAGAATGTCGGTAAGCAGCCACTTTGACGTAGACACAGCCTGGTCGTTTAGAATTCCATAACTGTTCATAATCGCTTTCACGTTCGCCTCATGAATAGCCGCTTCAAAGGGGAAGCAAAAGGTATCCAACAGTTTTCTTTCCGCGATTTGCTGTTCTCCGCCGCCTCTTCCACCCTCCGCATTTCCATAACCGACAAAATGTTTGGCTGTCGCCATGACTTCATCCTTGCCTTGTATGCCTTTGACAAAAGATACACCTATTTGCGCAACTAAATAGGGATCTTCCCCATAGGTCTCGCCGAATCTTCCGAATCTTGGATCACGCGCTAAATCGAAAAGAGGGGAATGTACGGCCTTGAATCCGTATGCCATGAGCTGCTCTTTGACGACCTCCCCCATTTGTTGCGCCAAAGCCGGCTCCCAGGTAGCAGCAAGATTTAAAGACTGCGGAAAGGTAGTGGCACCGGGGATCTGCGCACCTCCTATACCTTCGCTGTGAAACAGTCCTGGGATACCTAATCTCGTTTCCTCTACAAGATATTTTTGTATGTTTTTGACCGTTTCCTTATCCTTTTTATTGTCGCCGGTCAGCGAATCATTTAGATAACTAATGGTTCCGATTCCGTCTTTTAATTTTTCATATCGGGTATCATATACGCTTTCTCCACCGTATGAGTTCGCACAAGTTAATTGAGCTACTTTTTCAATTACTGTCATTCTTCCGATTAAATCCTCGACTCTATCCTGAATTGAATACTTTGCGTCCTTATAGATCATTGTTCTTCCTCCTATTTATGATCATTAAACATCGATAAACAATATGAATTTCGTTTAAGGCAGAAGCTCGAATGACGCTTCTCGCACGTCGCGGGAATTGGACCCGATGTAAACAATGAAATCACCAGGTTCAGCTTCATATTGCCGATCTGCATTCCAATAAGTGAGCTCGGATTCCGTAATGTTGAAGCTGATTTCTGTTGCTTCACCTGCGGCTAAAGTTACTTTTTTGAATCCCTTAAGTTCTTTCACCGGACGGACCGCACTGCCGTAAATATCCTGAATATAGAGCTGTACCGTTTCTTCTCCCTTTTCAGTCCCTGTATTCGTTACCACCACGCTGGCGATTATCGTATCCAAAGCCTTCATTCGGGTGTGTGATAATTGAATATCCGAATACGCGAAGCTCGTATAGCTCAGTCCGTAACCGAAAGGATATAAGGGCTCATTGGAACCATCGATATACCTCGAAAAAAACTTCAGATGTTTGTTGCTTTCCGTTACAGGTCTCCCTGTTTTAAAGTGATTATAATAGACCGGCACTTGTCCGATATGAGCTGGGAAACTCATGGTCAGCTTACCCGACGGATTATAAAGACCGAAGAGCACTTCGGCTATGGCATGTCCGGCTTGAGATCCTAGGAACCATGTCTCTACTATTGCATCAACATGGCGCTCGAACCAATCCAACACAAGCGGCCGGCCATTGGTAAGAACAAGAACCGTTGGCTTCCCAACCTTGACAACAGCTTCCGCCAGTTCCTGCTGAACCTTCGGCAACATAATATCCATGCGGGATGCTGCCTCGCCAGACATCTCGCTGCTCTCCCCGAGCGCAAGGATAACTATGTCCGCCTGTTCTGCCGCCAAGACTGCACGCACCAAACCGCCCTCAATTTCAGCTTCAACCTTGCATCCTTCTTCAAGTATCAAGCGCTCTGCATGTACCCCTTGCTCCTCAAGTCCTTGTCGCAGCGTAATGGTTTCATTGGCGTAGCGAGACCACTGCCAAGGTCCAAGCAAATCTTTGTTATCACCGAACGGCCCGATGACTGCTATCTTCTTTTCCTTGCTTGCCATCGGAAGGACGCCGTTATTCTTCAGCATGACAATAGATTTACGAGCCAGATTTCGGCTTGCCTCCACGTGACTCTCATGGAAATGATATTCCTTTTCCTTCTCTGGCCGTACATAACGGAATGGGTCGTCCATAATGCCGATCTTATACTTGTAGGTCAGGATGCGCCGTACCGCTTCATTCAGTTGATCTTCCGCAACGAGACCTTCTTCCATTAATTCATGCAGCAGATCGTAGGAACGGGTCACCATTTCAATGTCCAGCGTTGCATCAAGAGCTTTTCTTGCTGCTTCTTTGCTGTCTTTTGCATACCCGTGGGCTACGATTTCATCGATGGAACCGTAGTCGGAAATTAAAATTCCGTTAAAACCTAACTCTCCTCTCAGTAAATCGTTAAGGAGATAGCGGCTTCCTGCCACTGGAACTCCTTGGTAAGTATTAAAAGCATTCATTACAGACCCGGCGCCGGCTTCGATTCCCGTTTGGAATGGAGGCAAGTAAACATTCCGCAAGGTGCCTTCCGAAATATCAACCGTATTGTAATCGCGTCCAGCCTCGGCAGCACCGTATGCGATGAAGTGTTTTAGACAAGCGATGAGCGTATCTCTATCGAATAAATCGTTCCCTTGATATCCCTCTACTTGAGCTCTCGCGACTAAACTTCCCAGGTAGGGATCCTCGCCAGCGCCTTCCACAACGCGGCCCCATCGCGGGTCCCTCGTTACATCGACCATTGGGCCGTGGTTATACGTAATTCCACTGGCAGTCGCCTCTTTTGCGGAAATTGCGCAAGCTTCTTTGATAGCTTCCAGATCCCAACTACAGGACCAGGCAAGAGGCACGGGAAAAATAGTCTGAAACCCATGTATAATATCAAAGTTAAACAGCAATGGAATACCGTGCGGAGATTGCTCCACTGCGATTTTTTGCAATTCGAACACACGGTAGCTGTTTACGGCCGCAAGTACCGAACCCACACGCCCCTCTTTAATCAATTTCTCCGGCGTTTCGGATTCAACATCTGTTCCAAGGGAAATGTTGGTAGACATACACTGACTCATTTGCCCGATTTTATCGGTTATGGACATCTTACTGAGTAGAGCTTCTACCGCTAAGCGTATTTCTTCACTATTCCTTTGCTTCACTTCATGTTTCCGATAAGGGGAAACCTCGGAAATCAGTATATCTTCGAGCGTCGGGCCAGAGCCTTTCGCCCCCTTCACCAGAAACTCATCCTGATAAGGCAACTTGATCTTTCCTTCAAATTCCTGCTCTTCAAAGGTCAATTCCATTTCAAATTGTTCATCCGGGACAAACGGCGATGTGCCCTTTGCCCAAAGAACATTTGCTTCAACAGTTAATGTGTCAATGCTGATCGGGAATGGATATGGCTCCAGAATCACGGATAACGTATAAGATTCTTTTTCCTCAATGATAAACTGCATTTTAATACTGGATTGTTGTGTTTGATGTAGAAAGTACCATGTGCCGATCATATGTTATCAACTCGCTCTTCTTGTTTTTTAAATATCTCTAACCACGCCCGTGGTTAATATCTCGACTCTCTATAGAATAGACTTACTCGTGTCTTCATCTCTGCTTTCCCAACGACATTTCATTGTTCATCCTCCGACTTTTGTCAAACAAACCGGTCACGTTTTAGCATGAGAGAGACCCGCAGCGTTCAACCGCTGCGGGTCCTTTCCTTACGCGTTTGTCAGGCTAGACAACCGAGCAACAGTTCTTTATTTATGGATTATTTGCCTTGTAAGCATCGATCTGCGCCTGCAGGTCCTGCAGAGCTTTGTCCAAACCGGCTTTCTTTGCTGCTGATTCAAATTTTGTATATGCTGTTTCGTAATCGACTAGTCCAACGCTTGCCGGATCCATATACTGTTGGGCGAGATTTTGAATCGCCGCATTTTCGTTCTTCACATTCGCGTCACTGTAAACAAAATTCCCGCCATATGGGTATTCGTGTACTTCACTTCGAAAACCCTTCAATGTATTGACAATTTCGTCTGGAGATTCGACGCTCCATCTTTCGTTCGGTCCGCGCCACCCCCAAGGATCGTTCGCACCAGGAGGATATTTAGGAGAATCTGCAAGCGCTTTGAATCGGTCGTCACCGACAGGTTCCCAATGTTTGCCCTCGATTCCGTACCAGGTCAAATCTGAGTAAGCCTTATTCCACTTCAACAGGTCAAGGAACATGAGCGCACGCTCGGGATTTTTTGATCGTGCGTTGATGGCGACAGCATTTTGCATATAACTGGAAGGAGGGACATTTATGCTCGGAATATATATTTCAGTCTTCCATTCTGGATGATCTTTTTCAACTTGTACGGCTATGTTTGAAATCTGATCCAATGACGAGAGTGCCACCGCAGATTTCCCTATCTGAAACAACTCAAATGATTTTTCTTTTTGCGACAATGCATTTTTCGAGAGAACTCCGGCATTCTGCCAGCGGAACATCGTGTTAGCAAAGCTTTTATATTGTTCACTTTGGAAATATAACAAAGCTTGCATTCCTTCTTTGCTAAATATGTTCCAACCTATAGCTTTGTTTGATGCTATTGTTCCAGAGGTATATGCTTGCGGATTCGGGTCGAATTGCCACTTGAAGTACTCTTCCGTTGGATTATGATAAGCAAACGGGGTAATCCCTTGATCATTCTTGGCAATCGCCGTTAAATAGGCATCTAACCCAGCCATGTCTTTAACCGGCGGCACATTATATTGTTCCCTTAAATCTCCGCGCAGCAAGAATCCTGGCGCCCCACTCTCTTGAACCGCCTGCGGCACAGCGTAGACTTTACCGTTAATTTCGGCTTGCTCCCAAGCGTCTTTCGGCGTTTTCTCCCAAGTAATCGGCGCATTCTTGGACAGAAGGTCCTCTGTCAGCTCCAGAAACCCGTTCTTACCGGCATAACCTTGATAATCAGTCCAAGTTGAGGCGTAGATCAGATCAAAATCCTCTCCAGCGGAGAAAAGAAGAGGGTATTTCTGCTGCCACTCGCCCCATGTTAGATTGGTCACTTCGATGTTGGCATTGATATCTGTCTTCGCCATTTTGCTTAATTCTTCGTAGACAAGATCAGCATCAGCAGGCTTGTCCCCAAGTAGAATCATCTTAAGCGTGACTTCTTCTAAGGCAGTGCTATCCCCCTTATCTGGTTGATTCCCGTTCTCAGAAGAACTGTTTGTCTCGGAATTTCCATTGTTCCCGCTGCATGCCGACAAGGCAAACGCGCAGACCATTACAACTGACAGTGCGATAAACCACTTGTTCCTTTTGTTTTTCATTTTGACCCTCCCGAATAGTATTTTATGTTAAACCGGTATTACCGGATTTAACCTTTAACAGCTCCTAAAGTCAGTCCTTTCACAAAAAACCGCTGTATGAACGGATACAAAAAGAGGATTGGGCCTATGGCGATCACGGTGACCGCCATTTTAAGCGAGTTTTGCGGCATATTGCTCAAGTCGACGGATGCTGCACCATTGGATAGCGCCAAAATTCTTCGCAGTTCGTCGGAGTTCGAGACCAGATTATAGAGAAGCAGTTGCAGCGGTCGCAAGTTCTCTTCCGAGATAAACAGCATGGATAGGTACCAATCGTTCCAATATTGTAAGGCAACGAAGAGCGTAACCGTCGCAAGCACCGGCTTGCTTACGGGGAGCATAATGGAATTGAATATACGAAACTCATTCGCCCCATCTATGAATGCGGATTCGCTTAGCGCGTCCGGCACCCCCCGCATGAACGCTTTCAGAACAATGATGTAGAAGACATTGAACAACGCGGGCAGAATAAGTACAAGTAAAGTGTCTTTCAAATTCAAGTATTTTATGATCAGGATGTACCAAGGCACGAGACCCGCATTGAACAGCGTGGTGAAGAAGAAATAGAAAGCCAAACCGTTTGCTATGCGGAACGTGCGCTTATGGATGACATAAGCCGTCATAGCCATCAAGTATACGCTCGCCAAGGTACCGATTACGGTAACCAGTATCGTAACGCCATAAGCTCTTAGAATGGTCATCGGGTTCTCAAGGGCAACCTCGTAAGCTTTGAATGTTAAGGAAGCCGGGATTAAAGTATATCCGTTCCGTACAATCTCCTGCTCACTGGTCAAAGACGAAGACAGGACCATTAGAAATGGTACGACGCACAGAATAGCAAAGACTCCAAGCAATAGATAAGATACGATATTGAAAACCACGATGTCCGTAGTTGTTTTTCTCAATCTGGCCCCTCCTTTCTAGAACAGTGAGTAATCTTTGTTGTATTTTTTGACCATAAAATTCGCAATAAGGATTGTAACGAAGCACAGTACCGATTGATAGAAGCCGGCAGCTGCCGCCATACCTTCCTCCCTTGTTGTCAGCAAAGAACGGAAGACGAATGTATCGATAACATCGGTCTTGTCGTACAGCACACCATTGTTTTGGACAAGCTGGTAGAACAAGCCGAAATCACCACGGAAAATGTTTCCGATCGCGAGGAGCACCAAGATGACAATGGTTGGGATAAGAAATGGCAGAGTCAGATGCCATATCCGGCGGAAAATGTTCGCACCATCAATTTGTGCGGCTTCGTATATCTCGGGATCCACGCTCATGATGGCAGCCAAATAGTAAATCATTCCGTAACCTATCGACTTCCACGCACTGACAAGAATAATCAGGAACGGCCAATATCCTGGGGAATTGTATATGTCGATTGGGTCGGAACCGCTCGACTGCAAGAAACCGTTAATAATCCCCGAGTCAAAATCAGCAAATCCGTAGACCAATAACCCCACGGTTACCCAGGATACGAAATACGGCAGGAACAGCATCGATTGCGTAATCTTACGGAACCACTTACCCGTCATTTCCACGAGTGCTATTGCAAGCACGATCTCTAGAATGTTGTTAACGATGATAAAGGCGATGTTGTACAAGAACGTATTGGTTGTTACAAGTAATGCCTTGCCTGAAATGAAGAAAAATCGAAAATTGTCGAATCCCGCCCAAGGGCTTCCAAAAATACCCTCTTGGTAGTTATATTGCTTGAAGGCAATAACCAATCCGGCAATGGGCACATAGTTGAAGATCAAAAAGAAGATGACTGCTGGCAGCGCCATTATCAGTAAAAGCCTGTTCTTTATCAGATGCCGGAGCAACGATTCGCGTTTCACTGTTGAACCCTCCTGTTCTCTTTGCACTTATCACGAAAGCGTTAACGTTATTATGACGGACTACCAACTCATCTTGAACCCGACAGAATTGTAATCTTGCCAACAATATTGTTCAGTCGGCAGTCAAAAAAAGACGCGACCACTGTGAGAGGTCGCGTCTTTTGAATGCTTGCTGAGAGGGAAGTTCGCAGTTCTACGATCAGCCCTATTCCTGCCTTACTTCAATTCCAGCAG
The DNA here is from genome assembly GCF_037167145.1 of Paenibacillus sp. YIM B09110. NCBI lineage: Bacteria > Bacillati > Bacillota > Bacilli > Caryophanales > Paenibacillaceae > Paenibacillus > Paenibacillus sp. YIM B09110. Next base: position 39,296 of record NZ_JBANSP010000016.1, read on the forward strand.
GAAGTGGATAGCAGGAATTGTACCATCCAAACTGAAGATTACGCCGCCATGAATAGGAGTACCTTCGATTTGGGCGACTGGCGCGCCCACTGTGTCCAATGCGGTAAGCGTTGCGAACTTGTCGCGCACGAACAGGCTGCCTTCGGCGGTGTCCGCGTACAACTTACCTTGAAGATCGACAGTCGTAATAAATCCATCATTTGTAAAAATAGTTTCGTCCATACCAGTGTGGCCAATTACCGTCAGAAGAAAAGTTTCTGCGTGATCAATAGGAGCGCCTTTCACAGGTAGTAAAGCTGCCGAGATACGATCGTTACTAAGGTTCAATGTAATATCTTTCGTCAACGTGATACCACCTGCCGGGTTGCCGCTAAAGTAGGCGCATCCTTCGGTGCGAACACGGAAAGTTCCTGCAGTCGGATCGAAGGCTATCTCTCCTGTATCGGAAACGAGAGCATTGCCGACAAGGCCGCGGTCTTCAGGCAGGAGTCCCCATCGCTTGAACGCGGCATCCAAGTTGGCAGCAAAAGCGGTGTAATTACCTTCCCCAGCTAACGATGCTATGTCATTAAACACTAGCGTCTTGTCTCCCAATTTCGCGCCTTTCAGTTCTTCATCGGTCTGCTCCTCAAGTCTCTCCAATCGTCCTTCACCGCTTGCGTGTCTCATGGCGTCACGATAAGGCGACCAAGAATAATAAACGGCGTGTTGAGCCTGAGATAGATCACCGTTGTTCACGAAGCCCGCAGTAACTGCTACATCAGCATTACCGGTATAGGCATCCCCTTGATCCAAGAATACGTTGCGCATACTCGTGATGTAAGGCAGGAAGGTATTCGGCATACTAAAGGAATTCGGTAAAGTCTTAAGATCGTTTTTCGTGAAGACCAGATCCACCTGATTCTCGGCAGGGCGTACCAGACTTCCAAGGAATAATGCAGCCATAAAACCGAATTGACAGATTAGAGATGGGTCGTTGTAAAAGTCAAAAATATCTTCAATGACGTCGTCAGGCTGATCGTTCCAACTTTCTGAGGTATGGAAGCAATAGAGCATGAGGCCATCCCAATCGTTCAGACAAGCGTAAGACGCCATGGAAACAAACGACGTGGAGTGGAACGGATTGACCCCATATTCATTCCATTCGCTCAGAATGAACGGCTTTCCGGCAACTACTGCCGTGGTTGCCATTTGCAGCATTTCGGTACGGAGGAATATGCCATCTTTGTGTACATCCAGCGGGTTGGACGTTACAGCTTCCCTCATCCCAGGAACAATCAGCTTTTCCTGATGGAATGGCGGCATTGGATGGTTGAAGTACGTATTATTCTCCATAATGTCGGCGTCCGCGTGGGAGTAAACATCCGCAGAACCATTTATGAGGTTGCTTGTGCTAATAGGTACTTTAGCGCCCAACGAACGAACATGATCGATCATCGTTCCGTAATAACGCCGGTTGATCTGGATGCCGAACTCCATGAAATCGGCATAGCGAGCTGGACTTACACCGCCTGTCCATTCCCCCATCGGATTATTGGGAACCTGATAGAAACTGCCCTCTGGAAAAAACACCGTGCCCGCCTCTGGATCTTCTTCTTTACCAAGAGCACACTCACCGTTAAACGTCCAAGCTGCAGCTAGATTTTTCCTCGTATCATACTTGGCAAGCAGGAATCGGTTAAAGCGGCGCTGCAGTTCCTGCCGGTACGGCACAATGCCTTTCTCATCCTTAATGTCCTCTGTACCGCGGAAGATGGAATCCTCATTATTGATTTGAATGGTCATGACCGCAGGATCGTCAATTAAGGCCAACCCGGTGTAGGGATTGACGTGACAAAGGAGTTTCGTTGCATATTCCTTCTGAAGTTGAATCAGCCTTTCGTTAACATGGGTGAAGCTTTTGAAGAAGAAAGGCGACGCATCGGGATAGTCCAGATTATCCCCATCTTGGAAGACACGAGCCACAAGTAGATCTATTTGCAGATAAATCCCTTTTTCCTTGAGCTTCGCAACCAAATAATCAAAGCGATCAAGCCCCTTCTCATGGAACAATCGGCTCGAACCGCTGTTATAATCGATCAATGGATTTTCGAGGCTTGAGCTCCAACCGGAAGGACCGAGAGGCGCGTCGGCTGCATGTAGGCGGATGACATTGACACCTAGAGACGCAAATCGCTCAGCTAGAAGCTCCGCTGTGCGGTGGTCAGGCGTGTTCGCCCTTGTAGGAAGGTTGAATCCTATGAACTTCGCGCGAGTACCATCCGCAAAGTACAAATGACCGTCTCTAACCTCTGTGAACCCATGTTTGCCCGCAGGCGCGTCTAACAAATAAGAAAAATCCAGTGCTCCAGTGTTCGGTGCGACTTTATCGATTTTGATTCTCTGTTTCATATATAATCCTCCATTTTTGTATGAGATAATGATCAGCGCCTTAGAGTGTCAGGCCGCCGTCCACCGCAATGATCGAACCTGTCATGTAGCTGGACTTATCAGACGCCAAGAACACAACCGTTTCCGCGATCTCGGAAGGTTCGGCAAAGCGCCCGATCCGCATATTCGGAAACTCTTCTGGGGTATAACCCGATTCCTGCATCATCATAGGAACGGCCTGCGTGAGTGCCGTATCTACGCCACCCGGGCAGATGGCGTTCACGCGGATTCCCTTGCGCACGTATTCAATTGCCGCTGCCTTCGTCAGACCAATGACGGCGTGCTTGCTCGCCGTATAAGCAGACATACTATGCTCAGCGCGAATCCCTGCGGTGGATGCCGTATTAATGATAGAACCGAACCCCTGAGCGTTCATTATCTTTAGCACTTTATTCATGCCTAAGAAAACACCTCGTACGTTTACGTTCATAATACGATCGAACTCCACTGCATCGAGGTTCTCGATCAACGAAAACTTTTGCAAAATACCGGCATTGTTGAAAAAGACATCAATCCGGCCGTAGGTGTCAATAGTAGCCTTCGTGTACCGTTCAACATCCTCTTCCTTGGAAACATCGGCTTGAATAAAAAGTCCTTCTCCGCCTTGCGTACGAATCAAATTAACAGTCTCTTCACCCGTTATTGTGTTAAAATCGACAGCAACAATCTTGAATCCAGCTTGAGAGAGTTTAAGAGAGGCAGCACGCCCGATGCCGCCACCGGCACCAGTCACGACTGCCACCGAATCATTCGTCGGGAGTGGTTTTTGCTGGCTATCATTTTGCTCATTCTGTTGCATACTCGACGGCTCACCCGTGGAAATGATCGATAAATCCGATACGATTGCGGACAGGAGCTCCTTGGAGATATTCGCTTGAGGGAAAGCAGCCAACTGTTTTAAGGGAAAGCCCTTCCCCATGCTTGCCATCGGATTCGTCGAGATGCCTGGTAAATGCTTTTCCAAAATTTTTGCGGTTGTCTCGTTGGAAATAAGTTCACCTAAAGTTGAGTTTTCTGTAAATGCCATTTTTATCTCCTCCATTCTAGTATGATTCTAATTTTAGTACTCTTCTCTCTTTCGTTATGGTACGATTCTTATTAAAAGAGTATGGGATTATGATGAGGTGCTACTATTAATGAGATCAGCCGACCGTGAAGAGTATCTTCGTACTTCGTGCAAATTGCTTCAAGAAAGCATTCAATTACCCGTTTGCTACGCTTTGATGCATAGTGACCATATTCATGCGTTTACCGTAGAGGAAATACTGAGCAATCCATTTTTTGCTAACAAACCGGAACTTATTCGCTTTTTGATGCAGCAAGTTCAGCATTATAACGTTCCAAATATTCACACAACCAATTTCGGGGAATCTTTTATCATCTTGCCTTTGATTCAAGATGGGGTCTTGGAAGCAACCATATTTATAGGGCCGGCTATAACAATTCGGATGAATGACGAAATCATATTTAATAAGTTAAGCGAGCTTAATATTAAAGCGACAGAGGAATGGACCTCTTACTTGAAGCAATTGCCGCTCCTATCGTCAAAACGGCTTTATCATATCGGTATTTTGGCCAATCACCTCTTAAACGGAGTCATTCTTGATGTGACTGACATTATCGAAACTCATTATCGATTCGGGCAACCCGTCATATCAAAAAAGGAAGCCGACATTGTCATTTCTGACCGCCGAGAGTCTTTGGAGTTTCGAGGTCTGTTTGAGATAGAAAAGCAATTACTAAGTTCTATCCGGAATGGGGACAAAACAGCCTTTTACAATATGACGCTTTCAACAAACTATGACGGTCCAGGTATCCTGTCTAACTACAACAAGTTGCGTAATATTAAGAATCTAGGCATATATGTGACTGCATTAGCAGCCCGAGCCAGTATAGAAGGCGGTCTATACCCAGAAATCGCTTATACCCTCAGTGATCTACATATTCAAAACATTGAGGAACTACGCGACTATCACGCTGTTGTAAACGCAATCGGCGAGGCTCTGATTGACTTTGTTGACCGAGTGTCTAGGAGCAAAAGAAAACATCTTTCCAAATCTATTGCCACTTGTCAGGAGTACATTTTCAACCATTTGTACGAAAATACTCCATTGTCTATTCTGGCGGACATAGCTGGTTTACAGGAAAACTATTTATCACAGTTGTTTAAGAAAGAAACGGGAGTCACCATAACCCAGTTCATCCAACAGGAAAAAGTGGAAGAGGCAAAGAAACTGTTGGAACTAACCTCCGAACCTGTTACTGCAGTTGCCGCCAAGCTAAATTTTTTTGATCAGAACCATTTCATCAAAATATTCAAACGATATACCGGATTAACGCCTAAGAAATACCGGGACAAGAACAAGTTTGACGTTACGCATGATTAGCCCTTTACCGCGCCGATGGCCAGACCTTTTACGAAGTACTTCTGAAAGAAAGGGTACGCGATCATGATTGGGGCGATGCTGATCACGGCAATAACCATGCGGAAGGCCTCAGTCGGAATCTGATTCATTGCCTCTCCGGCCAAAGAGCTCACATTACTGTTGCTAGACAGAAATTGAATGTTGCTCATTAGTTGATTCATCACGTTTTGCAAGCTGTATAATTTAGGATTCGTAATGTAAATCAAGCCATTGAACCAGTCGTTCCAATACATGAGCCCTTGCAATAAGCCGACCACCGCTAAAATCGGCAAGGAGAGCGGCAACACGATTTTACGATAGATCGTAAACTCATTAGCACCGTCTATACTTGCAGATTCGATAACCGAAGGCGGCACCGTCGTCATGAAGAAGCCTCTCATCAACAGAACACTAAAGCCATTCATTAATAGGCCCGGCACAAGTAAAGCCGCCAGCGTATTTTTGATATCAAACAACTGGGTATAGATGATATAAGTCGGTGTTAACCCACCGTTAAACAATAAGGTGAAAAACAAAAGAAAGGCCACGAACATTCCACCAGGCAAATCCCTGCGCGATAGCGGATAAGCTAGCATCGACGTAATAATTAAACTGGCTGCTGTTCCGAACACAGTGACTAATATTGTGATTCCATATGCATTAAAGATTAATGACGATTGCTCCCAGATATATTCATAAGCAGTAAAGCTTATATCCTTCGGGAAAAAAGAATAACCGTCTCGGATAATGGATTGCTCATCGGTTATAGACGATATGACAAGAAGTACGAATGGAATTAAACAGGAAATTGATATCAATAGTAATATAATGTGTGAACCCCATTGCCAATAACGATCTTCACGTTGCACCGTTTTCCCTCCTTTTAGAATAATGCATCTTCTCGGCTGATCTTTCGAACGACATAATTCGAAAGGATAACTAGAACGAAACCTACAACGGATTGATACAACCCAGCAGCAGCCGACATTCCGATATCACCGAGCTGCATGAGTGCCCGGAACACGTACGTATCAATGACATTCGTTGTACTGAATAGGGCCCCCGAGTTCATTGGTACTTGGTAAAACAAACCGAAGTCTGAGTAGAAAATACGTCCTATCGCTAGAAGCGTCATCATAACAAGAATCGGAGTTATCATTGGGATCGTGATCCTTCGTATTTGTTGCCACTTACTCGCCCCATCGAGCATTGCTGCTTCATAGTATTCTTTATCGATGCTAATAATGGCTGCCAAATAAACAACGCAGGAGAATCCTAGACCTTTCCATACATTCACGATGACTAAAATATACGGCCAGTACTTTGGCTCGTTGTACCATGATATGGGATCGATTCCCAGTCCCGGTAGTATCGTGTTATTCAAGTATCCAACATTGACGCTTAATATCGAATACACCAAGTAACTTACCAATACCATGGAAATCAGATAAGGGATTAGCAAAACACTTTGATAAAACTTAACGGCAATCTTATTCTTGATTTCGTTTAATAGAATAGCCGTTCCAACGCCTACGATTAAACCAATCACAATAAAAGCTAGATTATACAGAATCGTGTTGCGAGTAATCACATATGCGTCTGACGACTGAAATAAAAATTTAAAGTTTTGCAAACCGTTCCAATCGCTGCCCCATATTCCTTTTGCAAAATTGATGTCTTTAAACGCAATGGTGACACCAAACATAGGCAGATAGTTATTGATGAGAAGATAAGCAATCCCTGGCAGCATCATAAGATAGAGAGGACTGTACTTCCATAGTTGCTTCCTCGTATTTATTAATCTAGTATTCATCGATCTAATCGCACTCCCTTCAACGTAAACTTTTATATCAATTAGTCTTTAACATGGTTAGGATGTAGAAACGGTCATGCAGCCGCATGACCGTTCCTAGATTTAAGAAACTCGTTATTGATTCACTTTTGCCCATTCGTCGAGTTGTTTTTGCTTTTCTGCAATCACCTTGTCGATACCCGCTGTTTTCAAGTTTTCTATAAACTTCGGCAAGATTTTATCTGGATCGACGCTCCCTGTTTCGAGGGGAATACGATATTGAGTAATCACATTTCCGATGGCAGCAACCTCCGTCTTAACCGAGGTCGGGTCGAATGAAAAGCCTAATGCCTTCGATTTAATTGCGGTTTCATTAAACTGTTTGACTTTTTCCCATAATTCCGGATCCGTTCCTTCCCAGACAAAGGAAATGAATTGATTTCCGAATAGCCATCCCATGTTCAAGTAATATCCCGAACTCTGAGCATCCACTCCTTCGGGGAAATCAATGACATTCTCCGACTTAATTTCATAATGCTTTCCTTCAATACCCCAAATTAATAGGTCTACAATCTCTTTATCGCTATACATCAGATTAAGAAATTCCATCGCTTTCTCCGGAGCTTTTGAATTTACAGCGATTCCCCACATCGTATTCGTAATTTGAGATGTTGTGGATACAGGAGGTTCTGAGAATGCTATCGTTTTCAAAGACACATCGCCATTGACTGTTTCAGCCAACGCTGCAGGATGCGCACTCGTTAATAGGGCGAAGCCCCTGTTGGATTTCACCAGATCGAGCGGATTGGTTTGATTAGTCGATGCATCCTTAAGAATCAAACCTTCTTCATACCACTTTCTGACCATCTGAATCCGCCCAGCGTATTCTTCTGACTCGTAAAGATTTACTGCTTGCAAATTATTATCAAACTCAGGTAGAACACCAAGCGTATTATCAAGTCTGTCATAGGTTAAATAGTTATCAAGGATAGATGCTCCTATAGTCGACGGAATTAAAGGAGCCATATCTGGTTCGCCGGCTTTAACCGTCCTTAATACATCCTCCAGATCTTCAAGTGATTTAATATTGTCCGTATTAATCTGGTACTTCTCAACAAGATCCTTCCGCATTGTAACTCCATTAACTGATGCCATTTCATGCAGAGTCGGCACACCATAAATTGTACCCTTAATTTTGGCTGCACCTAAGGTAGTCGGATCCAAAGCCGCAATAATTCCTTGTCCATGTTTCTCAAGCAGTTCATCTAGAGGTATCAATTGACCTTGAGACACCGCTTGGTTATACGTATAAATAGTTGGCATCAGGTCAAGCTTTTCACCACTTGAAAACATCAAATTTGTTTGCTGCGTCCAATTGGCAAAACTAATAGGCACTAATTTAACCTTAACATTAATTTTTTCCAGTGCGATTTCATTTACCGCATCTTCAACCGCTTGCATATCTTTCGGTTGTGCAGCGAATATCGGGAATGCAACCGTTAATTCTGTTGGTTTTTCGGAAGGTTTTGTAGATTGATTGGTTTCCTCCGTCACTCCATTACTACTGTTATTATTACCACTACAAGCAGCCAAAAGCATCATGGAACCAATGACCAACACGCTCAACAACTTCAATCTTATCTTCATCGTTCTCCCCCATTATTTAAATATTTTCCACTCACGAATCAACAAAGTTTCAAGTAGTGGATAGTTATAGTTTAATTCGAAGCACGTGTCGGCACTGCTCTTCGAACGACATTCGATTATTCAATTAACGACATCGCGTCATGTTTGCATATGAAGGAATCTTATTTTTCGAATTTATCCTTTTATCGTCCCCAAAAATCCTGAATAAAAAAAGGCGCTCCTGCAGGAGCACCACAATCATTAAACCGGTTTTCCGATACGCTATTTATGTCGATTCAACTGCCGATACTCATTTGGATTCATCGTTGTATGCTTCTTGAATGTTCGAGAAAAGTGGGAGAAATTCGCGTATCCAATATGGGATGCTACGGCGCTAATCGGCATATCGGACTTAGCTAGTAGTTCCTGCGCAAGCTGCATCCTTTCTTGAAACAGATAATCCCACATGGCCATCCCCGTTTCTTTTTTGAAAATTCGGGTCAAATGGTCTGGATTAAGAAATACGTGATTTGCAATTTCTTCTCGGGACAGATCCTCCGAAATACGAAGTTTAATCAATTCTTTTACTTTATCCACTACGCTTTGGGACTGCTGTAGGGTAAGGACATATTCCTTCGCTTTAGTTACGATATGTCTCATCCACTCCATCAAGTAAGTCACCGAACGGATTGCATTCGCATCTATTTCTTTAGAGTGAGGATCGCCAAAAAGTTGGTGAGCATGGATGCCTTTTGTCTGCAGGACATAATGCATCATTTGTTGAAAATCTTGATAAAATCGATTCAACGTATCCGCATTTAACTTTTCCTTTTCTATCCTCTCCAGATATTGTTTGGCTTCAGTCCATACTTCATCAAATTTATCTTCCTTTAACATGACGGACCACAACTGCATGTCAGCGGATTGCGAATGGGAGGAGTGGACTTGGGGTCTTGACAACAAGAGCACACTGTTGTTAAATGCAACATTGTTTCTTTCCATTTCGTAGAGCTTGGTTACCATCTCCAGCATTTCATGACCATGGACCTTCTCTCCAACATAGCAGGAAATATCGCAGTAAAAATAATGACTGCATGCATCAATATAACGCTGACATGCTGCTTCCAACTCAGAAGATGGGGCATTATTGCCCTGAACAGCTAATATGGCAAGCATTCTTCTGTTGTTCAACGTAATAAGTAGTCGATCTTGCCGAGATTCAAAGAGCACTTCCTCGGCCGAATTTTTGAGTCCATACTCTAATATTTTTTCGTCTCGAAGATTTACTGGCTTGTGCCATCTCTGCAGACTGATAAGAACGGGTATAAAAACCATTTCATCGAAATAAGGGATATTCCTGTCTGCCGCGGCGCGGCTAATCGCTTTTGCGTTTGAAAGAATGCTTTGATTTAGTATATCCTGCCAGAAACGTTCGATAATCATAGGTTGATTTTGAATCCAAAACTGACTGTATTGAACAATTTCTGATTCTTTATGGATTGTTGCTTTCGCTTTTTCAATTACTTTTTCAAGTTCTCTAAACGGCACTGGCTTCAAAATATAATCCAGGCTTCCTAGCTGAAGCGCCTGCTTGGCGTATTTAAAATCTGCATGGCAAGTTAAAAAGATCGTTTTCGTTTCCGGATATCGCTCTTTTACCCACTCTGCCAATTCTAATCCAGTTGCTTGCGGCATTTCGATGTCGCAAAGCATAATGTCTATACGCTCTTGTTCAAAATGTTGCTTCGCGCTTCTTACCGTATAGGCTTTAAATACCGTCGTTATCCCCAGTTTGTCCCAATCCACGCCTGAGTATATGCCCTCAACTGTATGAACTTCATCATCAACTATTAATATTTGATACATGCATCGATCCACCTTCCGACTCTTATCCAAAAGGAAGCTTGATTTCAACCACCGCACCGTTTGGGAACCCATTGTAACAAGACACTGAAGCCTCATCCGCGTATAAAATGGACAATCTTTTCTGCACATTCCATATTCCAATATGTTCGCCTTGTTCGTCAATAATCCGATTCCCCAATTTGATTTCATTTAATACATGATTGGAAAAGCCTTTGCCGGTATCTCTAATCATTATTTCTACATAAGGCTTTAAACCCGTTTCCTTTAAATCCAAGCTTACAGATAGATGTAAGGGTTCCTCCAGTGTAATACCATGTTTAATCGAATTCTCGAGAAAAGTTTGAATTAACAAAGGAGGAATTTGTATTGCTTTCAGAAACTCAGGGCAGCTAAATTGGCTCGTCAAATGACCGGGAAACCGCAATTCTTGAATCCGGATATAGTTCCGCACATGCTGTAACTCCTCCTCCAAGGTAACAAACGACAGGTTGCTGCGAAACATAAAGCGAAAATATCGGACTAAACATAATGTCATTTCTTGAATGAGCTCATAATTCTTCACCTCTGCAAGGTTAAACAGCATATTTAAGGAATTCATAAAGAAATGAGGATTTATCTGTAATTGGAGATGCTGTAGCTCCGCCTTTTGCTTACTCAATTTCTCTTCGTAAACGTTAATTTTTAATTCTTCGATCTGAGACATCATCTTATTAAAGGTTTGATTCACAAGAATGAATTCATCTGAAGTATTGAAGTTATCCATTCGGACATTCACAAACCCTTTATTAATTTTATTCATAACGGTGATGAGACGTTTAAGTGGAACTAATAATATTCGATGCAGGAATAATAGACTCAGTGGCACTAATCCTATGGCCGCAAATGATAACCATCCTATCAATTGAGTAATCCTTGGAAGATTCTGTAGGATCTCCTTATTAGGGATGACAGCGACAAGACTAAACTCACCTTTCTGTGATGCCTCTCCGACAACCATCAAATTTTTTTCGCTTCCTGTTAAATAAAACTTTTGGAATTCTCCTGAAAGATCAACTCCCTTATCTTCAGTCAAATTGGTATTGACCATTGGAACCCCTTCGGATGTAATGAGTAACGCGCTGCCATTCGAACCGAGATCAATTAAATTCATTGGTCCCAAGAGAGTCTTCGCTTTGACCCAAGCACCAAGATAGAGATTTCCAGATTTTATTGTCCGTAGAACGTAGTATGAGTTTTCAATTTTTCTTATATACCATCGATTAGGTCCAGGTTCGGGCGATATAGCAAGTTGGTCTAAATGCTGTACAAGATTCTTTTCTACCCCTATTTTTTCCGTATAGTTTACGGATGATTGTGAAATATTAAGAAGATCTTTTCTTTCATAGTTATAGATAAAAAAGGCATCAATCGATTCATAGAATAATATGTTTTTTGAAATGGTTGTCAACAAATGATATTTTGAAAGTTGATACTCGTCCTCATCGTTAGGCTCATCCATGGATTGAATATCATAATTCGTTGTATCTAAGCCTAATAAATTTTTTTCTGCAGCCTCCAATTGTGTGTCGATCTGGCCCATATATAAAGAGATCAGGTTTTTATTAGAAATAGCAACCTGGTTATGAACCACGTTAATACTGTAGTGATTGTTATAAAAAAATAAGGCTAACAGCGGAACGGTAACGAGAAATAGTCCTGCAACCAACTTTAATCGAATGGAGTTCCAAGAAATTTTCGGGAGTCGTATACGCATAAAAAGTCCTCCTGTTCGTCTAAAACTGCCGCAAACCTTGTTCTTATATAGTTAGCTATTCTTAGGGATTAATCCACTAACTTAACGACATTTCATTGTGCATTCACCGATCATTTCATTGTACCTGTAAACATCGACTTAGCAATACGGAAACTATCGGCGGTAGTATATCTCCGCAGAAAGGCGTTACTTGCATAATTTCATGTGATTTTGGGATGTTAACACGGATTTAAAGACGCGTTCATATCCAGTCACCGGATGCTCCTCAATACTTCCATCCTCCTGCTCATTGGCGACCATTTCCGTCTCTCTCCTCTCCAGTACCTTGATTGAAAGACAAATGACCCACAAGGGATCACTTTTTTAAAAAAGTGTCCTTCTTTGTGGGTCACAATTCAAACAAATAGAGGTGCTCTTTTCAATACAATTGTCACGATGGCTGACCAAAATACAATCATGCTTCCAAAGGCGGCTACGCATTTAGACAGTTCCTTACCACCCTTTATTTGACCAACAGAAGCAACTTCCGCTCAAGAGGGTACAGAGAAACAGCATTGCGATTTCTATTTCTTTATTTCTTCGCCTTATAGAACTCATGATACAACTTCATAAACGCCCGCTTCTCTATCCGAGATACATAGCTTCAGCTAATGCCAAGCTCCTTCGCAATCTCCCGATGCGTCCGCTCGTCGCCGCCGTGGATGAGGCCGAAGCGGCAGATGACTACTTCCTTCTCGCGGTCATCGAGAATGTCGAGGTTTTTGTATATTTTAGATTTCTCGATCTTCAATTGCACTTTATCCGCCACATCGTCGGCTTCCGTGCCAAGGATGTCTGATGAGCGTAATTTCGTTGCCTTCCTTGTCGGTACCGATCGGATCATGGAGCGACACGTCCTTGCGCGTCTTCTTTAGACTGCGAAGGTGCATAAGTATTTCGTTCTCGATACAACGTGCCGCGAACGTCGCCAGCTTCGTGCCTTTTCCTGTTTGGAAGCTCTCAATCGCTTTAATCAAACCGATTGTCCCAATGCTAATTAGGTCCTCGAGATCCTCGCCCGTGTTATCGAATTTTTTGACATTGTGAACACGAAACGATGTAATTTGTTTAAAATTATAACCGACCACTGTTTCGCAACAGATGTCGGCTTGTTCCCTAAATCTATCCTTCCAAACCCCAAGCAATTGCCCTGCTTGAGGTGGCCTGATATTTACGTGGATAGCCAGTACGCTGAGGAGAGCAGAAGCGAAAGCTTAGACAATGGGAGCTGTTTCAGTCATTATGCAAAAATCTAAATAATAATAATTCAAGAAATATACTCATCCGAGCTCTTCACTTACTTCTAAATATCTACCGATATTAAGCAACTTTTCTATCCTAGCATTAACCAAGTCATCAACTACAATCTCATTTACATTAATGAGATGTTTATTAATATATTTCTTAATAATATCTGCTTGGGCTTCAAAATCTTTATGAGCCCCACCTCTTGGTTCGGGAATAATCTCATCAATTATTCCGTACTCCATTAAATGGTTAGAAGTTATTTTTAAAGCTTCAGTGACTTCAGATACCCTCCCTGCATCCTTCAATAATATAGACGCAGCAGCATTTGGAGACGCCACAGCATATATTGCATTTTCTAGCATTAATAATTTATCTCCAACACCTAAGGCTAAAGCACCTCCGCTTCCTCCTTCGCCAATGACAATACATATTATTGGAACTCTTATCTTCGACATTTCTAGAAGATTAATTGCAATTGCTCCAGATTGTCCTCGTTCTTCGGCAGCCATCCCAGGGTAGGCGCCAGGCGTATCAATAAACGTAATTATAGGTCTTTTGAATTTCTCAGCTTGTTTCATTAATCTTAATGCCTTTCGGTATCCTTCTGGGTGGGGCATACCAAAATTTCGTTTTAAATTATCTTTCATATCCTTACCTTTTTGATGACCAATTACAGTGACCGTAGTTCCATTAATTCTAGCCAACCCGCCAACAATAGCATCATCATCGCCAAACAATCTATCACCATGTAATTCAATAAATTTTTCAAATATTCTAGCAAAATAATCTAAAGTCGATGGTCTCATTGGATGTCTAGCAATTTGCAACCTTTCATAAGCCGATAAACCCTTGTAAATCTCTTCTTCATTCTTGTTATAGCGTTCTTCTAATCTTTGAACTTCTTCCGTTAAATCAAATTTATTTTCTGTAATAAATGATTTAAGTTCATTAATTTGTCTTTTTAATTCTATTAAGGGCCGTTCAAATGGCATCTCTTCTGACATAATAAAAGCACCTCATAAATTTGTTGTGTCGTTCGAATTTGTATGCAAATCTATGATATCTATTATTGTCTTTCTTAGGTTTTTTCTATTAATAACACCATCTATTTGACCATGATCCAGATAAAATTCAGCTGATTGGAAATCCGGTGGAAGTTTTTGTCGGATTACTTGTTCAATTACTATCCGCCCAGCAAATCCAAAAGTAGCTCCTGCTTCAGCAAAGATATAATCACCCAACATCCCAAAACTAGCAGAAACACCACCAAATGTTTGATCAGTAATAATTGAAATGTATAACCCACCTGAATCGCTAAATCGTCCAATTGCTGCGCTTGTTTTTGCCATTTGCATTAAACTAAAAATGCTTTCCTGCATGCGAGCTCCACCAGAGGTTGAAAAAATAATTAATGGCAGCTTTAATATCATTGCTCTATTCACAGCTCTAACAATTTTTTCTCCTACTACTGCTCCCATAGTGCCTGTAAAAAAGTCATAACTTAGCAAAGCGACAATCACAGGGAAATCCCCAAGTTTCCCCTCGCCAGTTATGATTGCGTCATTTAACCCAGAAGATTGTTTAGCTTTATTAAGTTTTTCCTTATATCCTACAAAATGAAGCGGATCATCTGAAGTCAAACCACCACTAAATTCACACAATATACCGTCATCCAAAAAAAATGATATCCTTTCTCTGGCGGTTAAACGAAAATGATAGTTGCAAGAGCTACACACATTTAGGTTCTTCTCCAATTCCTTAGAATAAAGGATAGCATTACATTTCGGGCACTTTTTCATTAAACCGTTAGGAATAACATTCTCTGTTTCTCTTTTAACATTTATCTCTTGACGTTGTGATACAACAGCATATTTTTTCTTATTGGTTATAAAATCTCTGAATGAAATTATACTCACCTCATCTTGAAGCACCTGCATCAGCTGGGTTTTCTTCGATATTGATCTCGCTTCCTTTTATGACCAGCACCAGACTTTCTCCACCACTTATGAGAATGCTTGAAGCCTCAGCCATGCATTTGACACTTGACCTTTCTTCGAATTATAAAATTGGAGTAGGCTCCATTCAATAATTAATAAAGGCAATTGTGTTGGTTATGGAACATATTTAATAATTGTGTTGGGTAAAATTAACGAGGATATTGCTTGCGTAATATTAACCCTCCCCCGATTTACATGTCATTCGGACAAAAGAATCGATTCATAACTACATTCCCTCTGCTATCTGTTAAAAAACAGCGCTGGATTCAAGATCTTGTTAGGATTTAGTCTGAATGTTACTAATGTTTTCTTGTTTTCTTTCCAAATGCTGCACACCCCAATCATGCATTAAATGAAGTATGCTTTGAAGAGTTTGACCATACTCGGTCATGGAATATTCAACCTTTGGAGGAACCTGCGGAAAAGTAACTCGCTTGATAACCCCCTCCCCTTCCAATTCACGCAAATGGGAAGTAAGCATTTTTTGAGTTACGCCGGGCATGACCTGTCGTAATTCGCTAAATCGCATAGTCCCTTTATGAAGCAAGTTAAGCATAATTGCAATTTTCCACTTCCCCACTATCGTGTCTAATGTCGTCGCAACTTTACAATTGTCCGGTCTTTCGTCCATATGTCGAACCTCCAACTTACTCACTTTACCCTAGTATAACTGCCTCTTATGTTAATATGCGCCTTTAATACAGGTCTTGCAGGTCTTGCAGGTCTTCTTTAGGAAACAATCCGCTTGGTTACATAAATGATACTTTGTCACATTATAGTGCCTACTTCATAAATCGATTGAAAAGCAGCATAATGAGAACAAGACTTAATGTAACTTTATTTTATATAGTTAATACACATTACAGAGGAGGAATTGAAATGACCAATCAAGTTGTTTTCAGTCGGAGTATTAAAAATGTCCGTACACCCGAATTCCAACGTAATAGTGATATTCATACGATGGCATGGATTGTGGAACCTGGAAATTGGAAAGAGCATGATCCGTTTCTGCTCATGGCGCATGACCATATGCGCAGCGGAGTATTCGGCGTCCATCCCCATCGCGGAATGGAGACCGTTACCTTCTTAATAGATGGCAACCTTAATCATTACGACAGCAAGCATGGCAAAGGCGTTCTTCATGCAGGCGACGCGCAATGGATGACTGCCGGTAGAGGGGTTGAACACGTTGAGGATGCAGCGAAAGGAGAACTGGTTAACCTTCTTCAATTATGGGTTAACATCCCTGCTGAATCGAAGATGTCTCCCTCTAGATATCAAGACTTACGTAAAGATGAAATGCCCGTTCTACATGAAGCAGGTGTTCAAGTCCGCATATTTTCCGGATCATCCGGAAACAAGAGCGCCGCTACTCTCAATATAGCTCCAGTCACAATGCTGGAGATCAATATGGAACCAGGAGCAACATTTACGCAGCAATTGCCAAGCAACTATAATGGATTTCTGTATGTTTTGGAAGGAGAAGGCCGATTCGGAGCCAATACTGTTGCAGGTAAACAAGGACAGGTTTTATGGATGGGATCTGCGGGAGAAGCTGAGCGAAGCGAAATAACAATGGAAGCGAGAAGTAAAATGCGCGTTATGCTGTACGCTGGCGAACCAATTGGCGAGCCCGTTGTGGCAAGAGGCCCGTTCGTCATGAACACGGAAGAAGAAATTGTACAAGCCTATAACGATTATAGAAACGGTAGATTTTAAATCACTTATGAAAATAGACTTGGAGAGATAACACAAATGAAAAAGTATTTACTGCTTGGCTTCGCTTTATTTATCGCTTCATTGAACTTGCGGCCAGCGATCAATTCAATCGCTCCCTTGCTTGATAATATGAGAGACAGCTTGGGAATGAATGCCTCCGTTGCAAGTTTGCTTACTTCAATTCCTGTCCTTTGCATGGGACTCTTCTCGCCAATAGCCGCTAAAATGAGCGGAAAGTGGGGCATAGAACGGGTGCTTGGCTGGTCTTTGTTGGTGATTGGGATCGGTACCGTTCTTCGTTTCTTCACCCAATCGGTATCTTTCCTGCTTCTTACCGCCTTCATAGCAGGCGTTGGCATTGCAACTGCAGGACCGCTTCTACCCGGTTTTATTAAGCGTCATTATTCCAAGCATGTTCCGTCTATGATCGCTGTGTACACGGTTGCGCTCACACTAGGAGCTGCGCTTAGCTCTGGATTTGCCGGGGGTCTGCAAAAAGGGTTGAACTCTTGGCAAGGCGCATTAGGGATTTGGGCGCTAATCGCTTTCGTTGCCGTACTTTTATGGTGGTTGATCGTCATGCGGCATCATGCACCAGCAGTACAACAACCATCGGCAGGAACGAAATCAAGTTTGCCGTGGACGAATAAAAAAGCGTGGATGCTTACTCTGACATTTGGCTTGATGGCCATGCTCTTCTATTCGTTTACTGCCTGGCTGCCACAAATCATTCAAGGGATGGGCTACAGCAAGTCTTACGCAGCTAATGCCCTTACGATATTCGTCGTTGTTCAAATACCGGTAAGTCTCATTCTGCCGTTTCTACTTCGCAAATTCCCTTCCCGACGCCTATGGCTAACAATTGAAGCGTCGTTAGAACTTATCGGACTAATTATGCTTGCTCTTTCGTTTGAACCGATGATGGCTGCTGTCTTTATTGGATTGGGAGCTGGGGGATTGTTCTCGCTTAATCTGCTCCTGCCATTGGACGCTACCGACAATCCGCAGGAAGCAGCTGGCTGGTCAGCCATGACACAATCCGTCGGCTACGTTATCGGAGCGCTAGGCCCGATTATTTTAGGCTGGATTCATGATGTGACCAATAGTTTCTCTTCAGCCATAGCTGGGCTAATTGTGATCAACTTAGCAATGATCGTTGTACAAATTGCCGCTACGTCTGTCAAAAAGAAACAACAATCGAACAATAAACCAGTTCTTGTATCGAAGTGACCAAAATAAGTTAGACCTTATTTAAACAGCTTTGAGGGAATGAATTCGGTATTCTGCCGGAATCATTCCCTTTTCCTATTCGTTGAGGATTTTTTTTTTAGTCCAGCTGCAAAGAAAGGACCGTTAACCGAAATGGTCGTTAGGATACGAGCCATTTCTTGAGGAGATTCTTTCCCACCGCTTTCCAACCATTGTTGAATGACGCCTATTATCGCGCTGCCCAAATAAGAAGCTAAATATTGATCTGGAACAAGAAGATTTTCTTCCTTTAAAAATGCGTTTGGATTATTTCCATAAAGTGTTTCCCACATAAATTTTTTCAGTCTGGTTTGAAATGATAAATCCCCTTTTGGACCTAACACAGCTTTCATAAACTCACTATTTATATTTAGATATTCAAACAATGAAATGGTAAAGGAAAACGGTGTCAAAGTATGAGCGTCATTTTCGAGCGCGGCAATAACGCTTGGATAGTTTTGTTTTGTAATTTTGGACATATCGAGGATAATATCCTCTTCACATTTAGTCATTAAATCAAATTTGTCTTGATAGTGGGCATAAAATGTCCCTCTATTAATTCTCGCCTTCGTTGTTATGTCTTTAACTGTAATGGCTTCAAAACCTTTTTCATTTATTAATTCTACTAGTGCGTGTCGAATGGATTCTTTCGTCCGAACGACACGCAGATCTGGGTTATTATTACGCAAGCAAGTTCCTCCTTCATTTTACCCAACACAATCCTTAAAGGTGTTCCGTAACCAACACATTTGCGATATTTAATTATTGTAGAGAATCTAATCCGATTTTATAATTCGAAGTGTAATAAACAACAGGTTGTTGGTTATTATAACTTAACATCAAGGAGGGAGTACAGCCAACATTTCAAATGAAGGTATACGTTATGGTTTCATCAATCCATTCCATTTCTAAATTGAGAGGAAGTAATTTTATATGAACAAATTCTTAGGTCGCCCTGATCTGAAACCGACACATCCCAATGACACAAAACCAGGCTTGAACAATATAGTGATGACGACTGCGCATTATGGAAATCAAGAGATGATCATGGAAAAAGATGTTCCCATCAAAATGCGGGATGGGATCACAATCTACGTCAATGTATTCCGTCCTGATAAACCAGGGAAGTTCCCGGCCGTAATGAGCCTGGATCCATATAATAAAGACGGCCTACCGCCCTATGATGTTTTTCGTCAAGTCTGGCCGACATTAGGCAGTATCGTCACCTCTCTTTTTACGCCATTTGAGTCACCTGATCCCGGTTTCTGGGTGCCAAACGATTATGTTCTCGTAAAAATCGCAACGCGGGGAAGTTCAAATTCGGAGGGTGAGCTATATCCCTGGACGGAACAGGAAACGCAAGATTATCATGAAGTCATCGAATGGGCCGGCGTCCAGGAGTGGTGCGACGGCAATGTAGGATTAAACGGCGTATCTTATCTGGCCATGACCCAATGGCGGGTTGCCGCTACGAATCCTCCTCATCTGAAGGCGATCATCCCATGGGAAGGTACATCTGATTTGTACCGGGAATGGTACTTTCACGGCGGAATACCGGAAACGGTTTTCACAACATCTTTCGAGCAGTTAAATAAAACCCGATGGCCGAATAATAAAGTTGAAGATATGATTGCGGCGCAAGAAGAGCATCCTTTACTCGATGAACACTGGGAAGAAAGACAGGTCAAATTGTCCGATATACAGGTACCTATGTTCGTTTGCGCCAGCTGGTCGACCCATGGCTTGCATTCCCGCGGCACCTTTGAAGGTTTTAAACAGGCTTCATCCAAAGACAAGTGGCTGTTGGTCCACGGCCGCAAAGAGTGGGAAACCTACTATTTGCGTGAATCGCTGGAACAGCAAAGGGAGTTCTTCGATTATTTCCTGAAAGGCATTGAGAATGATTGGATGGATACGCCTAGGGTACGTTATGAGGTCAGAGAGAAATTCTACAAAGGACATATTCGCAGCGCGAATGAATGGCCGATAGCCAATACCCAATATACCGAACTTCATCTGAATGGCGAAGATTCGTCCCTGCAGCAAATCCCTGTTCAGAACGAAACCAAACTTACCTATAATTCCCAGCCTGGTCAGACCGAAAACAGTGATTTGAAGTTTAAATTCACCGCTGACGAGGACATAGAGCTCACCGGCAATATGAAGCTCAAACTCTGGGTCTCCACCGACGACACGGATGATATGGATATTTTTGTCGGCATTAAGAAGTACGACAAGCGCGGCAATGAAGTGTACCTGCCTGATTTCAACCATATTGAAGAAGGTCAGGTGTCCAATGGATGGTTGAGGGTTTCCCATAGAGAGCTGGATACGGAGAAATCTACACCTTATCAACCGGTACTGAAGCACAAGAGATTATTGAAGCTTACTAAAGGCGAGATCGTGCCTGTAGAAATCGAGATATTACCTGCAAGTATTTTCCTATCAAGCGGAGAAAGCCTGGTGTTGGTCATAAAAGGCAGCGAGATCGTAATCGAGGAACTCGCACCAGGCACAGGCGGTTCAAGGGGTTATGGGCACACGCAAACCGTGAACAAAGGAACGCATTCGGTTTATGCCGGCGGAAAGTATGATTCTTTCCTTTTGGTACCGGTAGTTCCCACAAAAGATTAGTGGAAATCCAGTTTAGGGTAAGAATAAACGCTAAGCCTGTCATGTCCGAAGGGTTAGCGTTTATTTAATTAAAATGTTGGCTAGCCCCAAAAATATCTGAAAGGAGTCCTTGCTATGGTTCATTTTTTTCAAAATTTCAATCCTATAATGCAAGCATTTATAGCCACCTTATTTACGTGGGGAATGACAGCGTTAGGGGCTACGCTCGTTTTTGCAACAAAAACAGTAAACCAGCGATTATTAGACAGTATGTTAGGGTTTGCGGGAGGCGTAATGATTGCAGCCAGTTATTGGTCTTTACTGGGGCCGGCAATCGAAATGTCAGAGCATCATGCAATAGGAGCTTGGTTTCCGGCAGCGTCCGGATTTCTATTAGGCGGGATATTCTTATGGGGAATTGACAAAATTATACCTCATCTTCATCCCAATACCCCTCTTAGAGAAGCGGAAGGGTTAAATCCTAAAGAAAGAAAAAGAAGCACGCTGTTGGTCCTTGCCATCACCCTTCATAATATCCCAGAAGGGTTAGCTGTCGGGATTGCTTTCGGTGCCCTTGCAAATGGGGGAACGGAAGCTTCATTAGCAGGCGCCTTGACCCTTGCCCTCGGAATCGGCATTCAAAATTTCCCTGAAGGCCTGGCGGTTTCCATGCCTTTAAGAGGAGAAGGAATGTCACGCAGAAAAAGCTTTTTCTACGGTCAATTTTCAGGTATGGTCGAACCTATAGCCGCAGTCATTGGTGCATTTGCCGTCGCGTTCATTGAACCCTTGTTACCTCATGCATTGAGCTTTGCAGCTGGGGCAATGATATTTGTTGTAGCTGAAGAAGTGATTCCAAGCTCGCAAGAAAAAGGAAATAAAGATCTGGCTTCAATGAGTTTAATGGTTGGATTTGTTTTGATGATGATTCTCGATGTGGCATTGGGTTAACTTGAATTAGAAAGGAGTGATATATGATGTTGATTACTTATAAATCTTCACATGATGGTATTCTAGAAATAATACAAAACTTCGAAAAAGATGGCTGGATAAATATTACTGCACCATCAAAGGAAGAACTTAAAGAGGTATCTCAACTTTATAATATCCCAATTGAATTTTTAGAAGATCCGTTAGATTTGGAGGAAAGCGCTCGGATTCAATATGATGAAGAATCGAATTGTACATTAATTATTAATGATTTTCCAACGATTGATGTTAATAATCATCAATTTGATTCTTATATAACCATTCCTCTTGGAATCATCTTAGGTAAGGATTACATTGTTACCGTTTGCAACCAATCGACTAACTCTTTAGAAAGTATTATCAAGAAAAATGCAAACACCTCAATGAGGAATCGTTTTGCATTAGAGATTTTGTTGTCATTTTCAACTCAGTATATAGAAAAATTAAAACAGATCAACAAACAACGTCTTAAAATTGAGAGCCATTTGCGCGACTCATTAACGAACAAACAACTCTATGACCTAATGGAGATTGAAAAAAGTTTAGTTTATTTTCTCACGTCGTTAAAGGCAAATGCGGATGTAATAACCAAACTATCACGTACCCATTTCGTAAAGTTAAATGAAGATGAGAAAGATCTTCTAGAAGATCTTAGAATTGAAAATAACCAAGGAATCGAGACCACAGAATTATATACAAGAATTTTGGACAGTATAACGGGCTCCTATTCTTCGTTGATATCGAATGAATTGAATAAAACAATGAAAACTCTTACGTTAATGACCGTGTTTTTAACGCTGCCTACGCTCGTATTTAGTTTCTTTGGCATGAATGTTACCTTACCAATCTCCGTCCAAAACCCCTTCTCTTGGATGATTACAATGATAATAGCATTCATATTTGTAATATTGATCGGACTTGCGCTTTGGAGAAGGAGGATGTTCTGAGGCCGCCGAGTTATTACTCGGCAGCCTGCTTCATTTTTGGAGCTATATTTTCAATATTTCCTCAATGCTCGACAGCTCTTCCTCGCTGAAATCCAGGTTGTTCACGGCTGCAGCGTTATCCTCAATCTGGCTTACTTTACTTGCCCCTATTAGAGCCGAAGTTACTCGTCCTTCTCTAAGCACCCAGGCTATGGCCATTTGGGCGAGGCTTTGGCCGCGCTCCTGTGCAATCGCGTTCAAGCGTTGAATTTTGGTCATAACCTCTGCCGTGATTGCATTGACAGACAATGCTCGACTTGGTCCCCCGGCCCTTGAATCGGAAGGAATGCCGCCAAGGTAGCGGCTGGTCAGCAGTCCCTTGGCTAGTGGGGAAAAAGCGATAGAACCCATCCCCTCCTCTTTCAGTACATCCTGCAGCCCCCCTTCTATCCATCTTTCAAACATAGAGTACTTCGGTTGATGGATAAGACAGGGGGTACCCAACCTTTTCAGTATGGCTGAAGCTTCTCTTGTCTGCTCGGCGCTGTAATTGGAGAGTCCCACATACAAAGCTTTTCCTTGTCTTACTGCCGAATCAAGCGCATTCATCGTTTCTTCCATTGACGTCTCCGGGTCTGGCCTATGCGAATAAAAAATGTCGACATAATCAAGCCCCAAACGCTTAAGGCTCTGATCAAGGCTCGCAATCATATGCTTCTTTGAGCCCCCGTCGCCGTAAGGGCCTTCCCACATTTGATTGCCTGCCTTGGTTGAAATAATTAATTCGTCGCGATACGAGGCGAAGTCCGCTTTGAATAATTGGCCAAAATTTTCTTCGGTCGTTCCTGCGGGCGGACCGTAATTGTTGGCTAGGTCGAAGTGGGTAATGCCTAGATCGAATGCTCGGCGCAGCATGTCGCGCTGGTTTTCAATCGCATTGACGCCTCCATAATTTTGCCAAAGCCCAAGAGAAATGACCGGCAATTTGAGACCTGAGTTACCGCATCTTTCATACTTCATGTTCGAGTATCTGTTTTGTTGGGGCATATAGCTCATATTTAAAACCTCGCTTATTCTGATTGATCAGCTTTCACCGTAATACCGGACACATAGCTGCCTTCAATGATTTTCCCATCCCAGTCATTCGTCAGCATATCTCCGCACAAGTCCACTTCGGCAAATACAACATTCGATACCGCATTGGAATCGCTTGAACCATAAATATGAATCTGATTATACGCCGGATTTTCGAATAGAGCGTTGTCGATATAGACATGGGTAATCGGTGCTGATCTCGCATCGATTTCGACGGGAATGCTTTTTCCCATGGAGGTAAAAACATAGCTTTCCACTCTTGTATTTACAAAATGGATGTTATTCATGAGTTGATCGCCCGAGCTTGCTTCTGCCACGATTCCGCGACGTGCCTGCACGACGTCGTTATTTTCAAACCAGACATCATACATAGGGCTCAGTGACTGCAGGCCTGCTTTCAGTCCAGCGCAGGACGAGAATACGATGTTGTTATTGAAACGGATGTTATACATGGCGAAGTCCACGATAGTCGATTTAGCGCACAAGGCATCATCTACCGTCATGACAAAGTTTTTTTCCGCTAAGGCATTCCTTGTCCCGCAAATGTCTATACCGTCATTCATGATTTTATATTGGTCTGCATTTTTGTGATTCATAATTTTGACGTTTCTTACCGTAAATCCATCGCCGCCTTGAATACCGTTAATCGTCCACGTTGTTGAGTCTTTTATAATGATGCCTTCTATCGTTACATCGTTGGAAAAGTTGCCTACAATAACGTTTCGTCTGAATCCGAGATACGTTGACGATTCGCGGTCCTTATCCATAATCGCTATGCCGCTGGCGTCCAGCGTGCCCCGCCCCGTGATACTGGCATTAGGTGCATGGTCTATCCTGATCATGGGATCGATAAATACTTTACCTTCACTGCTGGTCGTATAATCATACAAGGTTCGGTCCGGATTGGACTTGATGACCGCCCCCCCTTGCAAGTAAAGATTGACATTGCTCCTCATATAAACAATATCCTTCACTTTATATACACCTGCAGGTACATAAACGACGCCTCCGCCAGTTGAAGACGCATCATCGATGGCCTGCTGTATGATGCCGGTAACATCGTTCGTCCAAGTGTTGTCGGCTAGGTAAGGAGAGTCGGTTATATTATAAATATCGGTCCCAGTGGATGATGGAGCATCGATTTCGAAAGGATCGGCGAGAACAACCAGCTTCTCCAGACTATTAATCTGTATAACCAGATAGTTTGGCATTTCCGCGTTGCTGTCAATCGAGAAAGTCAATTGATTCCCTGCCGCTTTCCCTGAAATCCCTAAGCTGTGCGGGCTTATATCATAGCTTGTGATAGGCTCGCTTGCCCTGACAGTTAGCAGCGATGTGCCCGAGTAAGAAAAATGCGCATAATGATAGTCCAAAAATTTCTCAACAGGAATCAATGCATCGTCTACATTTAAACAAAACTCAGAGCTCGTTGTCGTATAAGCGGGTTTAGGGTAAGCAATCGTCGTTTTGCACATTAGCTTAACTTCACCTCGCGTTTGGCAAGCTGCGCGGGCGAACCCGACCCGGAGGTCAACGGCGTGAGGCGGACTTGGAAGCGGAAGCCCTCCGCATTCAGCACATACTGCGGGAGCACGCCGGGACCGCAGCTGGCGCTTCCGATGCCGTTCTGCGCAAGATCGAGATGCAGGAAGACGCGGTCATGCTCCTTCAGCTCATACGTATGCTTCGCCTTCTCCAAATCCTCGCTCGTGTAGCGTCTAGCAGTGAAATCGAACTGCGGTGATCCTGTAGCAAGTAGACCCGCTCCCTGCTCATTCGTCAACGCGAGCCAGCGCGTATCGGCGCGGTTGCCGTTCTCCTGCGGTACGATGTATTCGGTGAACAGCTCGCTTACGGTTCTCCGGTAAACGCCGAACCTTGCGGCTTGCTTCAAGTCAGCATACGATTCGCCAGGGCCGCGGCCATACCATTCCGCACGATCATAATCGTTCGGCAGCGCCATTCGCAGACCGATGCGCGGGAGCGTCTCCGGAGCTCCGCTGCCTTCGATCGACCCGTTCACTTCGATCGTCACGTCGCCTTTTGCATATATCGTGTAGGTATACAACGTGTCGACCGACCACTTCAGAATCGGCGGCGCAACGCGTACTCTACAGGTGACTGTCACGATCGTTCCGCTGACGTTACTGCTCCAGTCCACACTCATGACACGGTGCTGAAGCCAATGCAGGCCAGACTTCTTCCATAGGACAGTCGCTCGCTTATCATCATCAAGGGATGTTCGCCAGTCGCCGATCGGCCGCATATCGTTGTCCGTCGGAGCGCGCCACAGATCGAGCCTCGGTCCTTCCTCGAGCAGACGGACGCCGGCATGTCTCCAGTCCGAGATGGTACCGTAAACGGTGTCGAATTGAAGCACGAAATCACCGCCCCGCACCTCGAGCATTACCCCGTTCTCCGTCACGGACAATGGTACGAAGCCGAAATGCTCAATGTCGGATTTGTACTCCGATTTATTCGGCAGCTCGAACTGAGCCCATGCAACCTCGAAGCCTGCTTCGGACCACGCTGTATCGGCTGTATTTACAAGGCTGACGTTCAACCAGTAGTCGGTTGCTGGCTGCAATCGGTCCGGTAACGTATAACTGACGTCCACGGAACCCGTGCAGCCTGGCGCGACATCGGGCAGCTTGCTTGTACCCGAGCTTAGCACTTTGCCGTCTGCCATTACGTTCCATACGAGCTGCAAATGATCCAAAGACAAGAAATCATATCGATTCGTAAGCTTGATCAGGCCAGCTTGCAAATCCAACGCTTCGATCACAACCGGCTCGATCACCTTCTTTAGCTCCAGCAGCCCCGCCGATGGCACTCGGTCCGGGTTAACGAGTCCGTCGATGACAAAGTTCGAATCGTTCGGGTGGTCGCCGAAATCGCCGCCGTAGGCGAAGTATTCCCGGCCATCAACCGTCCGCTGCCGGATGCCCTGATCGACCCATTCCCACACGAACCCGCCTTGCAGGCGCTTATAGGTATAGAAGACGTCCCAGTACTCCTTCAAGCCGCCAGGACCGTTGCCCATTGCATGCGCATATTCGCAGACGATATGCGGCTTGTCGAGATCCACACGCTGGCCAAGCCCGTGCAACTGCCAAATCCTGTTATACATCGTGCTGAACACGTCGGCGGTTTCGGCTTCCCTATCTTCCGCGTAGTGCACCAGACGAGTGGGGTCGTGCTCCTTGGCCCAGCGGTACATCGCCGCGTGATTACAGCCATAGTACGATTCATTGCCAAGCGACCAAAGGATAATGGAGGGATGATTTTTGTCGCGCTCGATCATTCTCTCTAGCCGGTCTATATAGGCAATCTCCCAATCCGGGTCATCGCTTAACTGATTGGAATTGTCAGTCCGATGGAAGCCGTGGCACTCCAGATCGGCCTCATCGATGACGTAAAGCCCGTATTCGTCACACAAGTCATAAAATCGCGGATCGTTCGGATAATGAGAGGTGCGAACCGCGTTAATATTGTGCTGCTTCATCATCAGAAGGTCCTTGCGCATCCACTCAAGCGGCACGGTTCGACCTAAATCGGGGTGATGATCATGCCGGTTGACTCCCTTGAACTTAATCGGGACCCCGTTTACAAACAGCAAGCCGTCCTTCAGCTCGATGCAGCGGAAGCCAACGCGCGTTGCGATGACTTGCTTCTGAGCGGTGTCACTAATTACCCGAATCAACAGCTTGTATAAGTATGGATCTTCAGCAGACCATTTCCTTGGGGCTCTAAGAGGGAGCGCAAACATCGCTTCCTGATCCTGCGTCTGTTCATCGCAGGCTATCGTTTCCTTCGCATAGCCCCCATCTACCTCTCCCCCGTTCGCATCAAGCAGTTGCAGCTCGACCCGCACGCTTTGGGCAGTTGTATTCATGCTACGCAAGTTCAATCTGACCTCGAGCGTCGCATCACGGTAGTTCGCATCGAGCAGCGTGCGAACCGAATAATCGTATACATGCGTTTGCGGCGCGGCTGTCAAATACACGTCGCGGAAAATACCGCTTAGCCACCACATGTCCTGATCCTCGATATAAGAACCGTCCGACCACTGCATGACGCGAACGGCAAGGACATTGGTCCCCTCGCGGACAAGATCAGTGATATCAAACTGCGAAGGCATGCGGCTGCCCTTACTGAAGCCCGCTTCACGTCCGTTCACCCATACGAAAAATGCGCTGTCCACCCCTTCAAAATGAAGCGTAATGCGTTGTCCGTCCCAGCCGGCCGGAACCGTAAATTCACGACGGTAAGACCCGGTCGGATTTTCGGTCGGCACAAGCGGCGGTACAACCGGAAACGGGTAGACGACGTTCGAGTAATGCGGCCGTCCGTAGCCGTGCATCTGCCAGCAGGAAGGCACAGCGAGCTCGTCCCAGCCGCTTGTGTCAAAAGATTCTAGGTGGAAGCCCGCCGGCGCGTGAGCTGGAGTCGGCGCATAGTCAAATTTCCAGGTTCCATTCAATGGTACATAATAAGGAGATAACTCCCGTTCGCAATATAATGCGCCTTCGTCATTGTTAAAGGGGATGAATGCGGCTCTTGCCGGCAAACGGTTCCGGTGCAGTAGTCTATGATTTTCCCAATCGTTCATCGTATCCCATTTATCCAATTAATCTCACCCATCCTTAATCTTGTTTGAAATTAAAGTCCCCGACTGCCGCTCATTTGTTGAAACGAACCCGCACATTCCATTACTTGGCGAATCAGGTCAGGAAGGTTCAACAGTACATCTCCGTCGTACCATCCCTTCCACTGGTCCCGCTCAGCGTGCAGCCGGATAATGGAAGCTTGCTGCAGTTCCGCCACAGCCTCTATAATTCGGCCGCGTACCAAGCTTGCATCCTTGGTAGAGCCCGAGAGCATGGCTTCGGTCGCAACGGACAAATGATGAACAGCGCGGTAAAGGGCTCGAATAATGGACAGCTGGACCAAAAGGTTGGAAGTGAAGAAATCTCTGCGACTCTCGTCTATTACTTGCAATGCGTTATAAGCTTCATTCAAAGCAAAATCCCACTTCGGAAGAGCAACTGCTGTGGCCCTTTTGTAATAGTCCACGAAGTCTGCTGCCTGGCTAAAATCCATCAAAGTTTTGTTCTGGACTTTGTCTTTAGTGAACGGTTGACCGTTAAGCAGGGCCACAAGCTTGATCGTCAATCTGCGGCACATTCCATCCATTAGGAGCATACGGCCGTCGAATCCGCTATCATCTAATGAGTGGAATGCTGCGAAGTAAGCTTGATAAGCCTGAGCGGCGGCTAGCCCGCCTTGCTGTCCATAATGTTCAATTGTCCAATCTTGAATGAACGATTCTGGCTGGTATGCTTCAAAGTTCCACCCCATGGCTGCCGTACATTGAGTACCGAGCAGCATCTCTCTGAGATTCGTAACGTTGACGACCAAGTAATCGGTATTCCCTTTCTGAACGGCTGCGTGCAGATTGTAATAAATTTTGTCAGGTAATGTCCCTTGGACCAGATGGGGCCCGCAGCTCCAGAAAGCGACGTGATAATAAATGCCATACTGCCTGTCCGGTTCCCGTTGCACCTCATAGAAGCTGTCGCCCAACATCTGGGTCGGACCAAAATCCGCATGGATAATGATCGTTTCCGTCGGAAACGACAAATGTCCTCCCTTCAGCAGCTCCATTCCTTCCATCCACAAAGTGGCTGTAGAAGCAAAGTTGTCGTGACCGAGCGCTTCGGCTATAATCTCGCGTTGCTTCGCAATAGCATCCGTGATCAACTGCCCTCTGCCACATTCCGTGTCAGGCGCATATGGATCATCCTCCCATACGGGCTTGTCGCCCATGCCGCGAAGACCGAGCTGCCAAACGACATTGTCATACCTTGCCCATCGACTAGCATAGAGCTTCCAAACCTCTTCATACTTCTCTGGGTTTTTCGTATAAGACAGCGGACTATCGTCCCCCCGTTCCTGCCAGTAGCGCAACACCCGTTTGGGGAATACCCCGAGCGGCTCGATATGATGCTGGGAAATGAAAAGGCCCCGCTCCGTCACCCGCCGAACCAAGTCTTCATCCGATGGATCGAGTATATCGAGCAAAGAACATGGGATAAGCAGATTCTGTTTGAGCCGAAGCGCGGTCTCCATAATTGGCTCCAGCGCATCCGCATAACCCGCATGCTTCGTAAATGCATTGTTCTGGAAGTCATTATCGAATTTCCCGGTCCACCCCAGCAGCAGATCCTCATCATTGATAAACCAGCCTCGGTAATCGAAAGTGTTGGGCCCGTCGCTCAACGAAATGCTGCCGAAATCGAGATTTTCCTTAGTAGCAGCTTCATGCCCTGTCCATAGATGCAATGGATTGACGCCAAGCACGACGCGGCTAAATTCATAGATGCCATAGATCGCTGCCAGGGTATCGCTGCCGGCAATGACCAGATGGCGGCCTTCTTCCCCAACGCTCTTAATGAAGTAGTGCTCCTTCTTACCATCGATGCTGCTAAAATCGAACCTTATCTTTTTCAAATAATGCCCAAAAGCAATGTTGCTTAATGTCCCCACAGTAATGGAGAAACCATCCGTATCTGAAAGGTATTTCCGACGCACTCCCTGAATACCCATCACTTTGCCCAAATCATGAATTAAATCTTGCAAAGCTAACCCGACTCCCGTATGCTCCCGAGCGTCTATTCGGATTTCCACTGTATCATTAGCCTGTAACTCCAACATGACTCACCCTTTGCAGATGCTATTAGAAACATGCATTTTATTTTAATACGAGTGGTTTATTAAAAATATCCGCTGATTAACCAGAAATGTTGCTAAGGAGACTTTATACAAAAGAATATTTGCTTTTGTTGTTAGATACCCGATACTGCAAAGGAGTCAGCCCGATTCTATGTTTGAATACTTGACAAAAACGGGACACATTGGGTATCCCGATATGCATCGCGATTTCTTGAATGGAAAGCTCTGTCGTGCAAATAAACAAACATGCTTCTCTTAATCTGCGGGTCAGTACGTATTCAGAGATCGTACTCCCTGTAGCGTTGCGAAACAGCCGAGATAAATATTGCGGGTTTAAGAAAAGCTCATCCGCCATCTTGCGAAGATCAAAGGACTCGCGGAAATGGGTTTCGATCCACTCGAGCGCTTTCTCTGAATGGTTCAAGGTACGCGGCGCTTCTAATGAGGTTTTCTTCGAAAGCCTCCATGAATGTTGCAGCAATTGCAGGAAGCATAACAGCAGGATGGAGAACCTTTCCTGCTGCTCCTCTGCCGATAAGCTCTTATTTGGTTTGTACAGCTCGAATAGATGCTCAAGCTCCTCGCGCCGATCTGACAGATCAATGACTTGGGTCGGAAGCCGTTCCTTCCACAGCATCATGAAAAACTTCTTCATAACAGGTAAATGTTCGAAAAGCGGATAAAATATTTCGGGCTCGAAAAGAATTTTCGAACGGGTATACGTGCAGGCTTCTGACGCGTAAACCTTCATGCGGTGCATTTGATAAGGTTGAAAATAAAATACGGTGCCCGGCTTGATCGGAATGATTTTCTGTTCGATTATTACTATGCCTTCGCCATGCTGAACATAAACGAATTCCATGCCTTGATGGGCATGGTGCTTATCCCAAATAGCCCCCTCGCCGCTAGTTACGTCACGAGAGTGCAATTTGAAAGGTGTTTGATTCAATTCGAAATTTTGGTAGACTGGATTCCGTTTCAACAGGGACACCTCCTTGTCATATTGGATATATGTTTTTGTAAGCAGACCGGTAGGATGGAAAGAGGGGAAAAGCATATAGCTATTCCCCTCATTTCAATATTTCTTCTATGCCCGCCAGCTCTTCCTGGCTGAAATCCAGGTTGTTCAAGGCAGCAACGTTGTCCTCAAGCTGGCTTACTTTGCTTGCTCCTATGAGAGCCGAGGTTACGCGACCTTCTCTAAGCACCCAGGCAATGGCCATCTGGGCCAAGCTTTGACCGCGCTCCTCCGCCATGCTATTCAAGCGTCTTATCTTGGATATGACTTCATCTGTGATAGCCCCCGCGTTCAAGAACGGACTTCCGCCTGCAGCCCTTGAATCGGAAGGAATTCCGTTAAGGTAGCGGTTGGTCAACAACCCCTTTGCTAACGATGAAAAGGCGATGGAACCTATTCCATCCTGCTCCAGCACATCCTGCAGTCCATGCTCCAGCTTTCTTTCAAACATCGAATACTTGGGCTGATGAATCAAACACGGAGTACCAAGCGACTTCAAAATCGCAGAGGCCTGTTTGGTCTGCTCAGCGTTGTAATTGGATAAGCCTACATACAACGCTTTTCCCTGCCTAACTGCCAAATCGAGTGCGGCCATCGTTTCTTCCATCGGTGTTTCGGGGTCAGGCCTGTGGGAATAGTAAATATCCACATAATCAAGCCCCATACGCTTAAGGCTCTGATCTAGGCTCGCAATCATATATTTCTTTGAACCCCAGTCCCCGTAGGGCCCATCCCACATCGTATAACCGGCTTTGGTTGATAGAACCAGTTCATCGCGATATGCCATAAAGTCGGTCTTCAGGATTCTGCCGAAATTTTCTTCCGCCGAGCCTGGAGGCGGACCGTAATTGTTCGCTAGGTCAAAGTGGGTGATGCCAAGGTCGAATGCCCGATGCAGCATGGCACGCTGACTTTCGATTGCATCTACTCCGCCATAATTGTGCCAAAGACCAAGGGAAATAGCAGGCAGCTTGAGACCCGAGTTTCCGCATCTGTTGTACTTCATGCCGGCATATCTTTCGTTATTGGGTAAATAGCTCATATAATAACCTCCATTATTCAATTCTTTCTATTATCGCTCTTACTTCTTCGATGACTTGTAAATACCATGGTAGCCTAGCTCGTGATAGTATTTATTCATGTCGCAATTCAGCCGCCACCTGATGTCGCTAATCAACGCATTAGCATGTTTTGCTTGCACCTCGTCGTATTCACGAAGCAGCGCAACTTCCTTCTCGCATCTGCTCATGCAATCTACCAGCAGCTCATGCCTGTTTTCGATCTTCGTCAACATTAATAATCTGTATCTGAAAAACATCTCCGTATGGACTTTAAACGTTTTGACAACCTGTATTTGAAAATCCATGCACTTCCGTAAAGCCATATAGTCCTCTGCCCAAAGTCCAGGCTTGCATTGCTCCAATATCGCGCTCATTCGTAATACGTTATTAATGGCATTTTCTTTTTCCTTTAAGATGATGCTTAAGTTCTCTTCCGTAGGTTCCAAAATCCATTTTCTTTCCATGCAAGCCGTATTGTAGGGATGGTCGAAATATTCCAGCTGCCACTCGTACCTTTCGATAGAGCCAATAAAGGAGGAGTGAAAGTTATTTACAATCGATTCGTTCGAGTATTGGGCTTGCTCGGCTACTTTCTCCGACAGCTGGAAAAACTCAAGCATACGATCTGGGAATCTTCCTTTGTTGCTCATCCGCCATACATCCGCCAGCTTTATATTCACATTCCAACAGGATTTGAAGAAGACATCGTATTTAATCGCCTGTATTCCCTTTAAAACGGCATAATCACCAATAAATTTCGAATTAGGTGCCATGGAGTAACCGCGAATCCTGCACATAAATCCATCTATTCCTCGGTCATAGTAGTGCCTCATTCTATCCGGAATAAACTGCAATGCACAGGTGATCCAACCGCTCCAATCGCCTCTGTATTCCCCTCCAAGATCAAACTCAACCCATTCCTTGCCCGGGGTAAGCTTGCCTGGGAGCGTCGCAGGAGAATGAAACCGATAATAGTCCTCAACCTGCATCTTGCTGCGCGCTTCGCATCGCTCCGGCAATCTGCCCGCGATATCCTCATATATCTTTTCGCAATCCGGATGATGGGTAAAAGTCGAGCAAATGATCCGTCCATCGCTTCTTCCCGCTTCATCCATCGCCTCAAGCGCTTTATCGTACATCTCAAGGAACAGCTCTCCGATCGACCGCTTGTCCGTGTCAGGACGATAGCATTGCCATATTTCCATGGCTTCTCCTGTCCATAGTTCAATTCCAGAGAGAGATGGGAATTCTTCCATCACCTCTCTGATCTTAGCTTTGTAGAAATTCCAGGTATCTTCATGATCTAAGCGCAGTACGAATAGACCCGTATCAGGATTACGATGGAACATATCCGGGTGGATCGTAAGAAGCTCTTCGGGAATATTGAATTCGGTGCATGATAGATAGACGTCCATCCCCCAATTTTTCGCTTCATTAATAAGGGTTCGAAGACACTGCTTCGCAAGCTTGATCTGCCCGGTTGCATCCTCCCGTTCCAATCTAGGAAAATGCCTCAGATCGAGAAACGGGTACCAGCTCTCGCGAATCCAATTATCAATCCACATAAGATGATTGATTCTTTTCCTTGCCAGCAGCTTGATGAGCTTTATATTTTCGTCCAAGCTCTCCGTTGCCGTCATCGAGGGCCCCCAATGTCTCTCGACGCCTCTTCTTTTGATGTCCGGCGTACTTGTCAAGTTTAATTGGGGCAGTCTTACTTCATTATTACGTGTATACGTCTGATCGAGAATTTCGCAAATGCCGTATAACAGAGCTTGTTCGCTTGCCCCGGAAATATCGACACAATAACGTCCGTCTTGAACAACGGTATGAATCGTAAACGTTTGCTCGTTCTGACCTTCTACGGCCTCGGGCTTGTTGATTCTAATTCGGTTTCCTCCGTACGATTCCGTACTTATTGGGAGATTTCGGACATGATGGACATCCCTCCATTCCTCGAGCAACAAATCGATGGCATTTTGCGTAATGATACCGCAGGTGTAGCCGATCTCAATACTGACGTGAGGTGTGCCGTTTTTCGTAATGTATAAATCCATATTTCGTTTCTCCTTTCCGTCTATTCCATCTGCAAAGGCAGCTTTAAAGTAACTTTCGTGCCTACGTATTGTTCGCTGACAATATCCAATCCATATTGCGAACCGAACTGAAGCTTGATTCTCTTATTGATATTGCCAAGCCCGATCCCTTGTTTGTCGTTGCCGAGCAGCTCAATATTCTCATCGTCTCTAATCCCTTGAAGCAGCTTTGATAGCTGCTGCTCATTCATTCCGATTCCATTGTCCTCAATATCAAACTGCAAATAGCTTTCTTGGTATATAAAACCGCGAATCGATAGCCGCCCTTTCCCGCTTTTCCGCTCCAAGCCGTGGTACATCGCATTTTCCACAATAGGCTGAAGCACCATCTTCGCCATTTTCCTCTCCAGCAAGGACGGATCTATCTCGATTATGGACTCAAACTTGCCCTTGTAGCGGATATCCATGATTAACAAATAGTCCGTAATACAGCTTATTTCGTCTTGCAAGCTCACGATATCGTCCCCTTTGATGCTATATCTGAATATCCTGGACATGGCGGAAGAAATATTGACGACCTCCGTCACATCATAAGCAATTCCGATATTGCTCAAAGTGTTCAACGTATTGTACAGAAAATGCGGATTAATTTGGCTTTGCAAAGCCGATAGTTTGGCCCGGTTTTTCGATAATTCGGCTTCATAGAGATGGGTTTGATTGTCGACCACGTTCTTAGTCATCACATCGACTTTATCCAGCATCAGATTAATATTGTCCGCAATGATACCGACTTCGTTTTTGGAGTGGATTTTTAATCTTTGCTTAATATCCTGCTCGCCGATTTTGGATAAAAATCGTACGATTAACATAACCGGACGAGTAGTGCTGTAGATAAACCCGATACCTACGCCAATAAGCAATGCAATCATAATCAGACCGATCCAAATACCATAGGTAACGATCTGTTTCATGTCGCTGGTCAGTTCTTTAACAGGAATGACGCTGATAACTTTCCATCCCATGCTATTTATTTTTTGATACTGAACGATCGATTGATGACCCTCGTACTCGATTTCATCCTTTACAACGCCGCTTTCCCCTTCTTGCCAAAAGACGTTTTCATAGTTATCTCCTGCTTTTAGACCTTTGTTGCTAACGATAACCCGATTATCTGAATCGAGTATTAAAAACAGCGAGTTTTTGGTTAGCTCTGCCGTATTCACCAATTTGTCTAATTCTCGCGTATCCAGCAGAAAAATGCAGTTGCCGATTTTCGAATAGTTCTCCGTCATATCATAGGTAGAAAAGATTGGAGAAATATGAGAATAATAATAGAAGGCATCGCTGCTGTCTCTCACAATGGAAGAGAAAACCGCTTTCTTAAATTCAGGGTCTCGGAAGCTATACATCTCCTCCAATTTCTTCATAATGTCATTATTGTAATGAAGCGCGTCTGTAATTTGTCTTCCGTTATTATTCAGCAGAACAATGCTATAAATATTTCGATTGGAATGTCTAGTATGGCTAAACAGTTCAGCTACAAAGTCGTTTAATTCCGTATTCCTGACGGTATCATTCGAGATGAGCAGCTCCTGCACATACTTGCTGTAGCTAATGGTAATG
Source organism: Paenibacillus sp. YIM B09110 (assembly GCF_037167145.1). Lineage (NCBI taxonomy): Bacteria > Bacillati > Bacillota > Bacilli > Caryophanales > Paenibacillaceae > Paenibacillus > Paenibacillus sp. YIM B09110. The sequence goes on from NZ_JBANSP010000016.1 coordinate 75,495, forward strand.
GAATCCCTTTCTATACTGCTCGCTGTATTGTCCACATTTAGCGCAATCTGAGTAATAAGATCTTCTGCCACTTTCGAAGCGCGCTCGCGAGTCAACGAATAGAAGCCAAAATAATAAATGATCTGCAGTATGATCATCATAATCAGCGCGATCAATATAAGAAGCGACAATTGGTATTTCAGCTTCAAATTATTAAAAAATCGCATCTCACTTCTCCCAGTCTTTGCGATATTTAGCAGGGGTGCTTCCTGAATACCGTTTGAACACTTTATTGAAATAAAAATAATCGCTATATCCCACAGTTTTGCACACATCGGCTATGGATAAAGCACTATTCTGAAGCAGCTCGCTGGCTTTCTTCATCCTCAAATCCGTTATATATTGCGAGAACGTCTTGCCCGTCACCTTCTTGAACAGCTCGCTGCAATAGCTTACATTAATAAAAAAGCGATTGGACAATTCCTTGAGGAACAGCTCCTCTTGATAATGTTTATTCGTGTAGTGCAGCAGCTCTTTGAATTTGCTGCCGGCATCTCCAGGCTGATCTCGTTCCAGATCGGATAATAGTTCAAACAAATATTCGCTAAGCGCTTCCAAATTCATAAACTTTTCTTTGATTTCGCTATAGTCGAGATACTCAAGATCGATGAATCGGCTTTCGTTCTCCCCATTAGCTGTCGTATGCATCACGATTTCATTCCACATGAACACGGCATCCTCAATACCTAAGCCGTTAGCAACATAAAATGACGGCATGCCTGATGTTATCTCTTTAAGTGTCTTGTACTGGGCAAGCTCCAATGCTTCCGTAATCTGCTTGGCATATTGCCTGACCACATTTTTTTGGCCTTTGTTATATTGCGATATTTTGTTGGATGAATCAACAAAACAATCATTGCTGGCTAAGTCCGACGTTTTCAACAGATTGGATAAATGGTCAGACCCCTCACTGGACAAACTGATCCCTGCTCTGCCCAGCAAACTTTCCTTTGCAATCAGACCGTTATAAATCAGTTCGCTTTGATCTTCTTCGCTATTTATTATAAAAACACATTTCTGCGGACCTACTTTCAAGGTCGTGAATTGTGCTTTGTTGCCAAAGTCGAATAGTGCCGTATCATCAAATTCAGTGCTGTTAAAATAGACCGTTGCAACCTGAAATCTTTGATACAGGTTACGGTGCATTCTTGCTTTCATCATGGACTGAATATCTTTGTATTCTTCCAGCAACGAGATATAAACACTCAAATCAGACGCGTTGCGCTTATCCTCCAGTCTACGAAACAGCTTTTCAATCATTTCCTCGGCCTTTGTCATATCCAATGGCTTTAATTGATAATCGATCGCACCTTCTTGCAACGCACGCTGAACATAGGAGAATTCCGCAAATCCGCTAATGACAATAAAGTCCGCTTCCACGCCTAAGGCTCTTGTTTTCTGCATCAGCTCAATACCGGAAATGTCCGGCATTCTGACATCTGTAAATATAACATCCGGACGTTCTTTGCCAATCACTTCCAATGCATAGAGCGGTTCTGTCGTTTCGCATATCACTTTAAATCGTTTTCCGCTGCTTTCCAGCATTTTCCGAATGCCAATGAAAGCCCATGGTTCATCATCAACTATAACCACGCGATACATACTAATCCCTCATTTCTAAGGTGCGTATCTTGAAACCGCTTTTTTGAGCAACAGAGAACTCTTTATCCCTAGGACAAAGAGTTCTCCATCGCATATGTGACTAACTTATTGTTGGATCTTGGAATTCGCTTTAGCTGAAGGCAACAATTCCGGCTCGATTTTCAAGCCTTCGAAGTCTGCAGGCGACAGCATCGAGTCTTTATTTTGTTGATAGTAATCGTTGTAGAATGCATCGACATCTTCACCGCCAGCTTCCTTCCAAGCTTTCTTCGCGTCTGCAATAGCCTGCTCCGCCGTGTAGCTTGTCGTTACAAGGCTTTTCAGAAGAATACCGTCCACTGCCTTGTTACCATTTGATTTCTTCAAGAAATATTCGGAAGGGAGCGCAGGCATGCTTTGCTGCCATTTTCTTGGTTCAACGGCATTAGGTCTGTTTGCAATTTGCGACATCTTGAAGAACAAATCTCCGAATTCTTGTGTAATAGGGTCAGATGATTTCAAATACTGGTTATACCATTCATTAGCGAGCGGATCGTACGTTTGAGCGCTTCCCGTTAACTGCGCATTTCTTACGATACTGTAATCCGAAGCATAGTCATATTCCATTTTATTTTTCTCCAAATCTACAGCAACAACCGTACCTTCCGCATCACGTTTTTTGTAAACGCCATCAGGTCCATTTTGCAAATAGTCTGAAACGACTGGATCGTTCAACCAGTTAATAAATCTGGCAGCCGCATCCGGATCTTTCGTATTTGCATTAATGAAGCCAACAGCTGACGGTCCGCCATTGATATATCCTGTGAAGCTGCCGTACTTAGTTGCAGGCAAATCAAACGTATCCAGCTTCGCATCTGGATGGGCCTTCTTAAAGTCCGCAAAAACAGAAGAATTCACTGTGCTAAATCTACCCGTGAAATAAATGCCTGTCTTGCCATTAAGGAAGTCTGCCATTACCTTATTGGCATCGCTAAGCGCAAAGTCAGGGTCGACAAGCTTCGCATCTACGAATTGCTTGGAATACGCGAGCCAATCCTGCATTCTATCCCATACATAGGTTAGCTTTCCATCCTCCACTGCATATTTTTCAGGATTGCCGTATCCGAACATATGAGACAACATTCTTTGAGCGTCTGTATTCAAGTTTAACCCGTAAGTATCATCTTTACCATTTCCATCCGGGTCTTCCTCTGCAAAAGCTTTTGCTACGGCAAATAACTCTTCAGGCGTTTTAGGAATTTCGAGATTTAATTTCTCCAGCCAATCCGCCCGGATGACTACGGCATGATTAGCCGCAATATTTGTTACTGTTCCTACTGTGTAAAGCTTGCCATTAACAGTAGTCAGCTTTCTTAGTGCTGGATATTGATCCAAAATCGTCTTGTAGTTCGGCATCTTATCCAGCAGCTCATCCGTGATCTCCAGTGCTTGTCCTTTGGAGATGAATGGCAACATATCCTCGTAGTTCGCTACGACATCTGGACCTTCTCCTGCGGCAAAGAGCATGTTCATTTTCTCTGGCGCTTCCGATCTAGGTACGACGATAAACTTCACTTCTTCGAATGGAGCGTTTTCTTGAATCCATTTGGTCCAGCGATTATTGTCCATTGTACCTTCTGAAGAAGGAATGGTACCGCGATCGTAAACCATTACCGAAACCTTGCCGACTTTCGCATTTGGATCTGCCGTAGGGCTTGTACCGCTGTTTGTCGCATTGCTTGGGCTGTTTGTTGCTTTGACACCGCTTTCTTTTTCGTTGTTGGAGCTGCAGCCTGCTAACGCAGCAGATACCAGCATCACCGACGTCAATGCAACTGCAATGCCTTTAATCTTCTTTTTCATCCCCTGTTTGCCTCCCTTTTCGTTATACATCTTTATCGATTAGGATAACCTAATCGAAATTTATGTGAAAGGCTGCGGCATTAAACAGCACAGCCTCTACATATCCATTTCATTTCTAGCCTTTCACAGAGCCCAGCATAACGCCTTTTACAAAGTATTTTTGCAGGAAAGGATATACAATGAGCATCGGAATGATCAAAACAACGACACCTGCCGACTTAACGGATTCAGATATAACCTCGCTTGCGCCCGGTATCGCGCTAAGCTCTGCATTGCCTTCAACACTTAGCTGTTGAAGCTGGAATACCATCTGCTGGATGAGCACCGGTAAGGTATAGCCATCCGTGTCATTGATGTACATCAACACCTTCAAGAACATGTTCCAGTAGGCGACTCCGTAAAAGAGGCTTATTGTGGCAATCGCAGCCTTCGAAAGAGGCAAATAAATTTGAGCCATCAGCCTAAACTCTGAACAGCCGTCTATTTTGGCTGCATCGTTCAGCTCATCCGATATACTCTCGAAAAACGATTTCATAATTAACATGTTATAGGGACTGATCAGCGTCGTTAACCACAGCGCCCAATAGGAATCCAATAACCCTAGAGACTTCACTAGTAGAAAGCTAGGTATAACACCGCCGCTGAACAACATCGTGAAGACGACGAAAAACGTTATTTTTTTTCTCGAAAATAAATATTTTTTGGATAGCGGATACGCACATAATATGGTGAAGATCATGCTAAACGCCGTACCGCACAACGTGACCACTACGCTATTTGTGAAATATCGGGGTAAATTGGTCGACGCTATCAACACATCGTAGGCTGCCGCCGTAAAATCAACCGGCCATAAAAAAACTTTGCCCGCGTTAATAGCCGCACCGCTGCTGAATGATGTTGCAACGATATATAGAAGTGGAAGCAAACAAGTTAACGATATTACAAGAAGCAAGATGTTATTGATGACATAGAACGCTTTTTCTCCAGTCGATATTTTCATTTTTCTTCCACCTACTCGTCCTGTATTGTTTGTAATGTTGATTAGAATAATGCGTTTCCGGATCGCTTAGCCAATCGATTGATCGTAAGCACCAGCAACAGCCCGACCAAAGATTCGAATAATCCCATCGCCGTCGTAAGACTGAACTCCCCTGCTCGAATCCCATCGGTATAAACAAATGTAGACACGACCTCAGAGATGTCGCTGACTATCGGATTCTGCAGAACATAGATACGATCGAATCCAACTTCCATGATTTGCCCCGTTGCCAATATAAACGTAAGGATGATAATCGGAACCAAACATGGAATGGTGACTTTCGTAATTTGTTGCCACTTATTCGCGCCGTCTACTACCGCGGCCTCATAATACGTTGGATCGATACTCGATAATGCAGCCAGATAGATGATGGCGCTGAATCCCGCGTCTTTCCATATTCCAGCTCCTAGGAAGATTGCCATCCAAGAGGTTGGTTCAAACAACAGCTGCTTCGGCTCTCCGCCGAATGCTTGAACAATAAATGATATGGGACCATTGTTAACGGAGAAGATGTTAATAATGATGCCTCCAACGATGATCCACGAAAAAAAGTGGGGCAAATAAAAAATCGTTTGCGCTGCTTTTTTGTACCACTTTACTCTGATTTCATTAAGCAATATGGCTAGAATAATCGGGAACGGAAAGGTCACAACTACGGTAAGCAAACTAATCACAAATGTATTGCGAATAACTTGCAAGGTTTGCTGCTGTGCGAATATCATTTTGAAATTCCGAAGCCCTACCCATTCGCTTCCGATAATGCCATCTAAAAATCGATAATCTTTAAATGCAATTACGGCTCCTAGCATCGGAATATAGCTGAAAATCACAAAAAACGAAATGGGTAAAAGCAACATTAAAAATAACGGTACGTTTTGTTTGATTCTTGTTTTCCTACTCATTCTCTCGTTACTCGTCATATGGTCGGTCCTCCTGCAGCATTCAATAAACTCTCCCTCGCTAAAGCGCTTTCTTTATTTGATATCCTTATTGTATGGCATGCGACAACGTATAAAAATGTAACAATATCGTTTGTTTTATGTAATATGATCGTCACCGACTGTCCAATCTGCTTCCTTGAATTTATCTGTACTCCAGAAGAAGCCCGCTCGGCCTTCGTAAAGGCTGGGCGGGCTTCTATTCGAACAAGCGCCTTTAATAAACCAAAGGCATGCTTATTTCAGGGTATCCAGGAGGCTCTTAAGCTCCGGATTAGTCTCTAGAACGTGCAGTACAATAGTTAACGCTTCGGCACGGGAAGTCTGCTTGGCTGGAAGAAATCTACCATTTCCAAACCCGCTGATAATGCCGGCTGCCGCTGCTTGCTCGATCTGCTCCTTATTCCATGTCTTATCTAGATCCGAGAAGCTAGAAGACGCATCATTAACGCTGTTCAGGTTAATGATCTTGGAGATCATTGCAATAATCTCGGCGCGGCTGATTTCCCGATCAGGCAGGAATGTTCCGTTCGGATAGCCGGTAATTACACCTTTTTGCTGCAGGGCGCTAATGGAGGCTTCGGCCCAGTGACCGGAAACATCACTTAAAGAGCTTCCGGCAGCGTTGCCTGCAAGACCAAATACCTTGGCAAGAACCGTAGCGAACTCCGCGCGGGTGATGCTTGCATCCGGGCGGAAGCTGCCGTCCTGATAACCGGTAACTAACCCTAACTTCACAAAGATACCAATGGTGGAGTCAGCCCAATGAGAGGAAGTATCCGTAAATTTCAATGGAGCCTGAATGGACTTGGCTTCCTCAATTTTTTGGGCGAAGCTGGTTAGCATACTGGCAATATCAACGACATTGTCCATGAATTGCACTCCCGACTGAACGGATACAGGCACTGGCGTTGGTGTTGCGCTTGGTGTTGGTGTTGCGCTTGTTGTTGGTGTTGGTGTTGCGCTTGGTGTTGGTGTTTCAGTCTCTCTAGTAAGTGCATCTACTGCTGCATTAATTGCTGCTGTTGCTTCAGCCACTTCCTGCTGTGTAGCATTCTCTTTTGCAGCTACTTCTTTTCCTGCATTCAATTGATTTACTAATGCTGCCCAGCTTTCTGCTGTGTAGTCTGCTTCTTTTAATGCTTCTACAGCTGCTATTGCATCATTCAGCGCCGTTTTATCAACAACTTCTGGATCTACAACTACAAGTGCTTCTACTGCTGCTTTAATTGCTGCTGTTGCTTCAGCCACTTCCTGTTGTGTAGCATTCTCCTTTGCAGCTACATCTTTACCTGCATTCAATTGATTTACTATTGCTGCCCAGCTTTCTGCTGTGTAGTCTGCTTCTTTTAATGCTTCTACAGCTGCTATTGCATCATTCAGCGCCGTCTTATCTACTACTTCTGGTACCAAGGTGTCAATGGCTATCGGTACCTTCACATCATTGTAAGTAAACTCGCTGACTGTGATATCAATTGCTGTTTGTCCCCCGCCGGAGCCTGCATAGAAACCTACAGAAAGATTTGCACTTGCTGCCAAATTTGCATTTGTAGTCGTTCGGGGTGTTCCTTTATCGGTCATTACTGTCCAATTTTCACCATCATAGCTATAGGAACCAATAAATGTATTTCCATCTTTTTGAATTTTAACGTAAACATCCTCATTGTAATACTCATCTGCGCTGTAATATTCAGAGGTAGCACCTGAGGCCGTTGACATTACGCCGAACGCCTGAGGGTGACTTCCCATCATGCCGCTGTGATAACGCCGTCCTGCTGCTACCGATAGGCTATTCGGATTCGCTTTATCAAAGACTGTAATGAATCCACCCTGATAATTGGCCTTAAGGCCACCGGAAATCTTAGCTGTGATCGTAAAGTCTCTATCGCCTTCCGGAATGTCCATAGAGAACATGTTTTTCCAGTTATTCGCGCCAAGTACGCCCGTTTCTGTTGTAATTGTTGCAGAATCGGGATGATTGATAATAACATTTTCACTACGATTAAGGATTGTCCACCTATCACTATCAAGAACATATCTTGGAGATGTAACCGTTACTTTAATTTCTGCTTTTACAGTGTTGTCGTATGCAGAAGCTACTGTTACTGTAGTCTCACCTTCAGCAACGCCTCTGATTACACCGCTCTGATTTACAGTTGCGATTGTGTCGTCTGCAACACTCCATATAACATCTTTGAATTCTGCTTTTTCCGGACTGAGCGTAACTGCAACCGGATCCGATAAATATCCTTTTTCTACGGTCACTTCTGCCGGATTGGCAACGATTGAAGTGATGCTATCCAACTCTGCTGTCGGAACTGCACGTAATGCATATCCGCCGCCATAAAGTACTTTTATGTTTAATACTGTTTCGTTTGTAACATTCGGGATAATCTCCATATTTACGTCCCGTCTGTCGTTTTCTTTGTAAAGCAATACCGTATAGGTTGTATCTGCATCAAGGGATTCTAATGGAACTTCAATCGTTCTTGGATTCACACTGATTCCAGAAACATACCAGTTCGTTCCGGCCCTTCTTGCTATGCTCAGATATTGACCAATTTCACCGCCAACAAATTGTGTTGCATCCCATTTTTTCGGATAATTTTTATAGTAAGACATTCCTTCCGGAATATTTCTATAAGCATCCGGCGTAGATCCCATACTATGAATTCCGTCTTCAATTAACGCTGTCAATGCGAACTGGAATCCCATAGTCGTCTTGTTATAGTCCTTAGATCTGATTTCTTCAGTAACCTCTGCCGGTCCAATAGCCGCTCGGATAAACGGAATCATTGTGTACTGCTCCGCAGTAATACCTCCTGCTTCCTGTCCGCGGATTGCTTCACGTCCATATACGTTTGGATAAGTTCGAATTTCACCGGTTGGTTTATTTGCACCATGTGCAAGAACCATGAGCTTATACTTTGCCGCATCTCTATACAGATCATCATAAAGCTGCATGCGTTCCTGACTTTCCCCATCAAAGAAGTCCGGCTTGATGCCTACGATACCTTGTTCAGCCCATTCGGAAAAGTGCCTATCGCGTTCTTCCTGTGTATCAATATCGCGTACATGTACCCATGCCCACAATCTAACTCCTTTTTCCTCTGCAAAATCTCTTACCTCCGGCCACCAGTCACGCATACCGCTCACGTTTCCACGACCGCCCAAATTCCAGCCTTCATCAAGGATATAATAATCCCATCCGATTTCAGCTCCAAATTCGATCCAGTTCAAATGGGTTTCAGCTTTCGACTGATCACTGATTCCACTTCCCCAGTTAGCTACCCATGACCAGGAGGATAAACCTGGGTCTACCCATGATTCATAGTCATATGTTTCGTAATCTGCCGGAGTACTCAGGTTTTCAATCATTGTATTTTCTACAAGGTCTTTCGCAGCACCTGTGATTGCCGCTCTCCATGGAGATTTAAAAGGCGTCGTTGTCACTACATCTCCCGTTTGAGACTTAGAGAATGAGACATCTAACATCCCGTTTTCTTTTACTGTAAACATAGAACCGCTGAAACTTCCGTTGAGGTCTGCTTCTGAGAACAACGTCCATACCCCTTCTTTTCCATACAAGAATGGCATGGAGGGAGTAGAGTTCACCGCTAAACCTTCCGTCGTAGTCACTTGATACTGACCTTCATAGTTCCATGTAGCCGAAGTATAGTTCATCCAATATACCTCTGCTTCGTTCGGAAGCTGTAAGCCAGATACTTCATCACTGATTCTAATCTCTGTTTCCTCATCTGCGCGGACCGCATATCTGTATGCCGTTCCATCGTCATACGCGCGGATTATCAAATCAAATTCAACAGAATCATCATTTTTCCTTACAAATGTAAGCGTCTGTTCATTAAAGTGATCTGTATATTCATCACTCTTACCGGAAAGCACTTTATAGCTATCGTTGATTTCTTTCACTTCTGAAGCTTCTCTTAATACTAGGCCGCTCGAAAAGTCACCTAAGCTGGTTACCAAACCAAGCGGTGATGTCCCAATATTTTCTACGTCATTCTTTTCCGCAGTATATTGAAGAACTCCGCCTGTGATCATTTCTACCGTCATCTTGGTATTGCCATCTGGAGATGAAAGCTCCCAAGATTCTTCTGTCTCAATATCTCCAACTTGAATGCCCAGACTAGCTGTTTTTGTAACTTCGCCCAATGTTGCTTCGGCAGTAATGACTACATTGCCGTTACGTACACCAGTAACAACACCGTCTTCACTAACCGTTGCCACATCCTCATCACTGCTTGTGTAAACTACCGAATCAAAAGCTGTAATTTCATTTTCATCATAATCTCTACCTGTCATGTTAAGCGTTTGTGTATGAGCAGCACCTACGCCCATTTCCGCTTCTCCAGAAAGCACAACGGATTTTAATGCACTTGAATTTATAGCGAAGGGTACCGGTTCACCACCGATTCTCAGATCAGAGAACGTAATATTTGTAGGTGTAGCCCCGCCACCATTTGCCGCAGCGATACCTAAATAAATGTTCTGAGGCGAAATGAGAGCATTGCCCTTATCAATGTACTCTACAGCGCCACCAGACACCGTAGTATCAATAATCTGATTCCAATCTTCTACGCTATCACTGTAATCCTTTGCATAGTAACCGTAGACTCTACCGTTCCGCTTCTCCAATCTCAGATAAAACTCATTACCGAGAGCTGCAGCACCTTCATAATACTCGTTGTTTGAATTCGTATTCTGCATAAGACCCATGATCTCGTTTGTTCCATACCTTCCACTGAGATATCCATGCTGTCTGCGAACCACAGCAACGGCATTCTCACGGTTCTTTCCGCTTGCGATCATCAGATGAGCCCCATGATAGTTTGCTGTGAAATTACCACTAACTTTCACAGTAAAATCATAGTCCGTCTGATTCGGAAGTTGATAGTAAAGAATGTTTTTCATTCCCCCTGCATCACTAATTGTTCCAGCTTCCGTTGTGATCGTAATACTTCTATCCTCATTAACAACCAGATTTCCTTCTGTCGGGTTTACTACTTCCCATGCACTATCCAGCACCATGCTTCCTTCTTCCGCAGCTGGCAGCTCCGCCGCAAGTACGGGCACTACATTACCCAATAGCATCTGGCTAGACAGGACAAGCGCCAATATCCATTTAAAACCATTGGGGATCCACAGACTTTTTTGGTTCGTCGACATTTTCTTATTTCTCATATTCATATTAATCCTCCATTTCCATATTTATTTCTTCGCTAGATATTTACGAACATCAAACGCCACCGCGGCAACAATGATCAATCCTTTAATAATAAGCTGCCAATACGGGTTAACTCCGATAAAGGTCAAGCCGTAGTTGATAACGCCGAAAATCATAACGCCAACCATGACACCCTGAACCGTCCCAACGCCGCCTGTAGTCGATACCCCGCCTACAACGCAGGCTGCGATCGCATCAAGCTCATACATATTGCCGTAGTTGTTGGATGCTCCTCCGGATTTGGCAGCTTCCAGCACTCCAGCCAAACCGTATAAAGCTCCGGCAATGCTATAAATCCATAACAGATTGCGACTAACGTTGATTCCGGACACATGAGCCGCTTGAACATTGCCTCCTATGGCATACATATTTTTTCCTAGTCTTGTTTTGTTGAATATTACCCAACAGATGAAGGCCACCACAATCGCGACGATGACCAGATAGGGTAGACTGAAAGAACCGATCTCGATCGTTCCTGAACCCCACTTCGTAAAGTCTTGGCGCAACCCGCCGATCGGTTGAGAGTTATTAGGCTCCATATCGAAGTAAAGCGAATTGACTCCCAGTACAATAACCATTGTGCCGAGCGTTGTAATAAAAGGCGGGACGTGGAGCTTAGAGATAATAAGGCCGTTGACTAAACCAACGATGAGCCCTGCTAGAACAGCTAGCAGTACGGGGATAATAATAGGCAATTCATTTAGATTGGGAAAAAATTTCTGCGGGTAGTTAGACACCTGCACCATCGATGCCGAGATAACGGCGGATAGTCCAACGACTCGTCCCGCCGAAAGATCGACTCCTCCTGTAATCAGTACGAAAGCAGCGCCAAGCGCGATAATGGCTTTCGTTGAATTCTGATGCAGAATGTTCGTCAAGGTGCTCATCGATAAAAATGACGGATCAGATAAGGTTATGCCAATGATGAGTACGGCAAGTACGACATAGATCGCGTAATTCGTCAGGAATGACTTTGTTTGTTTAATAGAAATATTCATGTTAACTCCTCCGTTCAAGCCGTATGTTGAGCTGCAAGCCGCATAATCTCTTCTTCCGTCGCTGCCTGGCCTTCCACGATACCCGTTAATTTCCCTTCACTCATGACCATAATGCGATCGGACATGCCTAGAAGTTCCGGCATTTCGGAAGATATCATAATAATACTTTTACCTTGAGCGGCTAAATCCGCGATGATGGAATAAATCTCGAACTTAGCGCCGACGTCAATCCCCCGTGTCGGCTCATCTAACAACAGTATGTCGGGCTCCGTCAGCAGCCATCTGGCTAAAAGCACCTTCTGCTGATTCCCGCCCGACAAATATCTGATCTGCGTCCTCATGGATGGAGTCTTGACACTTAATCGGCTGATGCTTTGATCTGTATCCTCCCGCCTTCTGCTGTCGTCCAATAGGAGGTAGGATTTCTCATATTTCTTCTGATTCGCGATTACCGTATTTTCAAGCACCGACAATACAGGAAATATGCCGGTGACGCGACGTTCTTCGGTCAGTAAAGCCATTTTGTGCTTAATGGCATCGATTGGCCTGCGAATCTTAATCGGCTTGCCTCGCAGCGTTAATTGACCGGACGCGAGTGTGCGGATTCCGAATAAAGCCTCAATAAGCTCCGTCCTTTGGGCACCGACCAATCCGCCTACGCCGAGAATTTCACCCTTTCGCAACTGGAACGAAACGTTCTGAAAGGATTTCGGGTACGAAGAAGTAAAGTTATCAACTTGCAGAAGTACATCTCCTGGAACATTCGAACGCTCCGGAAATCGTTGAGTTAGATCGCGTCCGACCATACGGGATATAATAAGATCGGTCGTTAATTCCTTGGCTTCCCATGTGCCGATTTTTTTACCGTCGCGCATGATTGTAACTTCATCGGAAATACGCAGTATTTCTTCCATTTTGTGCGAGATGTAGATAATGGCAACGCCGCGGCGCTTTAAGCTCTCAATAATACGAAATAATTGTTCAACCTCATTGCCCGTTAGAGATGAGGTCGGTTCGTCCATAACGATAATTTTGGCATTGTACGAAACCGCTTTGGCGATTTCCAGCGACTGGATTTTGGAAACCGACAGCTTGCCGGTAATCATATCCGGTTTAATATCCATATCCAGCTCCGCAAAAAGCTTCTCGGTATCGCGGTACATTTTCCTGCCATCCACGAAACGAAAAGGTGTAATACCGCGTAACGGCAGTCTGCCCAGCCATATATTCTCCATAACGCTGCGGTATGGGACCGGATGCAGCTCCTGATGGATCATGGAGATACCGTTACTTAGTGCTGATTTGGAATCGGGCAGATGAAGCTTCTCGCCGTTCATCCGAATTTCTCCAGCTTCGGGAGAATAAATGCCGAAGAGACACTTCATCAGAGTCGACTTGCCTGCACCATTCTCTCCCATCAGCGCATGGACCGTGCCCGCGCGGACATTCAAGGTGATATCGTCAAGAGCCTGAACGCCTGGGAAAGACTTCGAGATCCCTACCATTTCGAGTAAATATGGCGATTTTGTCATTGTTCACGCCCCCTATTGACGGTTATAGCGGCATAAGAAAGGCGGGTAAGCCTTGTTCGCTCGCTCCCGCCCACTCTTCCGTTACTTGGCGTCGTTCATATTGTCTTTCGTGATTTTCTTATAAGGCACCCACACATACTTGCCATCCGTAATGTCGTAGCCGGAGTTGTCCTTGGAAGGCGTCTCGCCTTTAGCCAGCACAGCGGCAAGATTCAACGTCGCCGCGCCTTGATTCTTAGCATCATTAAGCACCGTTCCGAGCAATGTTCCCTCGGATAAAGCTTGCAAAGCAGCAGCCGTAGCATCGACACCTACGACAGGCATGAACTTATTGTCCTTGAAATAGCCGTTAGCCTTAAGCGCTTCAATCGCACCTAGAGCCATATCATCGTTATTCGCGAGAACGGCTTCGATATTATCTCCGTGCGCGGAGAGGAATGTTGCCATTTTGTCCTGTGCTTTAACGCGATCCCACATCGCTGTGTCTTCCGCCAGCTTCTCCACCTTGATTCCGGCATCCTCGATGGCTTGAATTGAGAATTTCGTGCGAAGCTCGGCATCCTGATGCCCTGGTTCGCCTTTCAGCATAATGTATTGAAGAACTCCGTCCTTGTTCTTGTCCATTTCCGGATGCGCTTTCCAATAATCGACGAGCAGCTCGCCTTCCATGGAGCCGGATTGCTCCGCTTTAGCACCCACGTAGTAAACTTTATCCCATTTCTTCATATCATCCGCAAGCGGTTCGCGGTTAAAGAAAACAACCGGAATGTCAGCCTTCTGCGCTTTCTCGATAATAACGCCTGCCGCCGTGCGATCAACCGGGTTAATCGCTATCGAATCGTATTTCTTGGAGACGAACAGGTCAACCTTGTCATTCTGGGTCGGCTGAGAATTCTGACTGTCAACGATATCGACTGTCGCTTTGCCGCTTGCAGCGCTCTCGATCGCGTTGCGTACACCTGTCATAAAGGTGTCGTCGAACTTGTAGATGGCCACCCCGATCGTACTGCTGTCCCCGCTTGAGCCTTCGCTATTTTCGTTGTTGTTCGCGTTGCCGCACCCTGCCGTTACTGCCGCCATCATGGCCCCCGCCACTAATACCGGAATGATCTTCTTATTCATATTGCTGTGACCTCCTCGACTCTTTCGTTTATACTTACAATATCGATTATGTCTCATAGAAGGAGCAATTCGAATTCAAAATCCTCCTCATTTCTAGCAAAATCCTGCTCATCTATCGTCGTTATTGTACGAACGGGAAGAGCATTTTTTGATTATCCGACCAGAACATGTTCTCCGCATCTATTACCTTCGTCACCGTGTCTATCCTATCGGGCACGTTCTGTTTATCCATCGCTTCAACAGCCGTCTTCACGCCTAAATAGCCCATGCTGAACGGATTCTGGATGACGGTCGCCTGAATGACGCCTTCCTGCAGCCATTCTAATTCCTCCGGCGTATTATCGAAAGCAACCAGCTTCACGATCCCATCCTGCCCAAGGCTCCGTAATTGCTTCGCCGCACTTATGGAAGCGCTTGCGTTTAAAGCCAGTATTCCGTCTATTTCACCGTATTTCCTCATCATCTCACTCGTTATTTGTTCACAACGCTCTTCCGAATCGCAATGAACCGTCTCCAATAATTGCATGTCCGGATTATTTGCCCATTCATCCCGAATGCCCTTTTCCCGTTGTTCAGCGTTACGCGAACCTTTCACGAAATTTAGAATAACGAACCTTCCTTGAGAGTCCGACAACTCCTTCATCTTCAACGCTGCTTGCCTTCCGGCTTCATAATTGTTAATACCGATAAAGCTTCGTACCTCCGGAGAATCGATTTCCGATTCTATCGTGACCACGGGCACTCCCATCTTACTCGCTTTCTTAACGGAGCCGGCAAGCTTCGTATAATCATTAGCTGCAAGAATGAGAGAGTCCGTGCCATAGGCTAAATACTTATCGATGAGATCGATCTGCGTCTTTGCATCCGTCTCAATCGACGCCCCATCATAAATAAGCTTCATATTAAATTCCTTAGCAGCCGCTTCCGCTCCCATCTTAACCGTATTCCAGAACTCCCCATCCATGTTTTTGACGATCAGAACAATCTCCCTCTGCGTATCCGTAACGGGATGAAGTTCTCCCCCTCGACTGCAGGAAGCTAGCAGTATGATCAATGGAAGCCCAAGTAGTAGAGCGATCGACCGTTTCATGACTCCACTCCTTCCTGCACACAGGGCAGCCATATGTAGACGATTGTACCTTCTTCGCGTTCACTTTCGATTTGCAGTCCATATTCTTCACCGTAATTCAGACGAATGCGTTCATGAACGTTCCGAAGACCGATGCCAGTGCCTTCCTGATTACGATGCGTATCCATCAACAATCCGCTCAGCCTATCGGGAGAAATTCCCACTCCATTATCTTTGATAGAAAGGCATAACTTCCCATCCAGAATACGAGCCGAGATGGAGATCAGACACTCATCGGCGCTTGGCTCAATGCCATGATAGATAGAATTCTCCACGAGCGGCTGCAG
Organism: Paenibacillus sp. YIM B09110; assembly: GCF_037167145.1. Taxonomy (NCBI): domain Bacteria; kingdom Bacillati; phylum Bacillota; class Bacilli; order Caryophanales; family Paenibacillaceae; genus Paenibacillus; species Paenibacillus sp. YIM B09110. Next base: position 91,271 of record NZ_JBANSP010000016.1, read on the forward strand.
CACAAGCTTCAGCATCTTGTATTCAAGCACCAAATCCTCCGCTTCAATGATGTATTCAAATTTATTCTTATAACGCATCTTCTGAATAATTAAATAATTGCGAATGTGCTCTAATTCATCCGCTACCGAAATAAAACGCGCTCCCTTGGACAAGCTGATACGAAAAAACCGCGACAACGAGGTGATCATCGTAATGACGTCTTCATTCTTTCCGGTTCCGGCGAGCCTAACGACCGAATTCAGCGTATTATATAGGAAATGGGGATGAATTTGCGATTGCAGCACCTCAAGCTCGCTCCTGCGCTTCGCTTCCTGTTCATAAATATTCTGGTGCATCAACTCCCTGATCCGATTGACCATTAGATTGAATCTGCGGGACAATCGACCGACCTCATCCTCGCGGCGAATCGGGATATGAATGTCAAAATCCCCCCGCTCCACCAGTTGCATCGACTTCTCTAGTCGCTTAATCGGCTGGGATATTTTCTCCGACATATACAACGTGGCCACAAACACTACGGCCATTACAGCCAATAAGAGCCATAGCAGGAAGGTACTGATTTCATTCCGTGTCGTCAAGATCTCGTCCATATAGGACACGCCAACGATTTTCCAACCGACATTGTTGACGGTCTGAATGGTGATTAGCCTATCCACTCCTGCGAAATCATCGAAGTAACTTCCGTACGCATACTTGAGCGCTTGTTCCACATTCTCGTATTTCAGCCCCGCGTAGATCAACTGCTGCTGCGGGTGGTAGATGATGTTGCCGGCCGAATCATCGATGATATAGGCATAGCCCTTCTGTCCGAGCTTCACGCTGCGCGGCAGGTTATCGATCATCTTGAAATTCACGTCAACAAGCAGAACGGCGTTCATTTCCTCTCCGTTCGCCGTCTTAAGCGTAATCCCTTTGCTCATGGATACGACCCATTTGTACTTGCCCCTGAATAAGTTCTGAACGTGCGGCACCGAGAAGCTGAGATGATTCGGATTCTCGATGGCGGACCGGAACCAGCTCTGGGAGGTCAGATTAATGTTAGATCGCATATCGATTGACGGAAGCGAGGTCAAACGTTGCCCCGCATCGGTGAAAAGCCCGATCGTGACCAGGTCCTCTCGTGTTTGAAAAATCGTCTCAATACGTTCTTTAAGTTGTTCGTTCGGCAACTCGCCATTGGATTTAATTTGATTTTCTACCGAAGTAAATACGGTAGTCATGCTGCGAATATAATTCTCGAGATTAGAGGCGACTTGGTAAATAACCTGTTGATTAGCTAGAGATGCGTTATTCTCGGCAGTACGGTTGAACTTATTATAGAGAACGACGCTAACGAGAATAACGACGAGCACGGTCATTGCGGTGAAAGAAGCGGTAATCAGAAATTGAATGCTCTTAAATCGGAACAATCGCAGCCTAAACATGCTCACGATGAATCTCCCCTTGTCCGATTGCGATAATCCTTAGGCGACATGCCTACCTGTTTCTTGAAGCTAAAGCTGAAATAGTTCGGATCGGCATAACCGACAAGCTCGGCGATTTCGAATGCTTTTTTGTCGGTGGTGAGCAGCATTTCCTTAGCTGCTTCCATTCGGATATGCAGCAAATAATTCACGAAGGTCATTTTTTTCTCCCGTTTGAAGATACTGCTGAAATACCCGGAGCTGATGTGCAAATGCGCGCATAACTTGGCGATAGAAATTTCGCTATCTGCGAAATGGGCCTTCGTGTACGCGCATGCCTGCTCTACCAGAGAATGATAAGCGGTCAACCGATCGTTCGCAATTCGGGACATGATGGCAGCACATGTAGAAATGACCCAAGACTTTGCCTCAAGTATGCTGCTGACTTGAGTAATCTCCTTCACCCAATCGCTATTGTTGGCGGGGCGTTCGCTTGGCTCGCGGACGGGCTCTTGCGATGACTTCAGCATCGCGGTCACGATCTGGAGCAAGAAGATTTGCGCATCCTGGTATGAACACAATGCTCCTGCGGTCACAAGAGGGGCAAACAGATTGTCGACGATCGACTCCATTTCCTCCGTGGTGCCAACCTTCAAGCAGCGAAGGAAAGCCTGCTCCTGCAGCTCGTCGAAGTGGATGGGTACGTTGGCCCTACTCTCTACGTCCTCTATTGCAATAATTCGATTATTGCCTAGCAATATTCGATAATCGAGTGCCGTTACCGCATCCGTATAAGCATATTTGATTGCGGATAGCTGCGGCTTCGCTCTCCCGAGACCAATCGTGATGCTTCGTCTAATATATTTTTCAACATTAATGCGAATGTCTTCGAGGAGTCTGAAGCTATTCGTGTGGACGCTGTCGATATGATCTCCTTGGCTTATCTGTAGTAATACGACGCTATCGTTGTGCTGAAATACATAACCCGATGCTTCGTGCCGCAACAGGATTTCTTCTGCGATGTTGCGGACGGCAAAGCTCTGCAGTTCAAAGTCGAATCGGCTGCGGTTCGCATCCTGGGCCTCCCTCTCTATTGCAAGGTTATCTAGCTGCATGATAGCTACTGCGTAGTAACAACCTTCCAAAGACATGTTATAGCGCTCTGTTTTATCGTGAATTTCCGGACTTGCGAGCGTTCGAGTCATGAGCGATACGAGGAACTGCTCCCTAAGCACGGGAATGCTGCGCCGGTAATGTTCTTGCAGGGAGTCCACATTCTCTCGATTCGCCATTTCCGCATCGAGAATGTCTTTCAGCTTGTGCAAGGCTTGCAACAAATCTCTTACGGAGAACGGCTTTAGGACCAGCTCCTGTATGTTGAGATGGATCGCTTTACGCGCATACTCGAATTCGTCGAAGCCGGTTAGAATAATAATCTTAATCGAGGGATACGTTCTGCGAATCTGTTCTGCCAACTGGAGTCCGTCCATGAAAGGCATGCGGATATCGGTCACGATAAGGTCGGGCATTGATTTCTCTACCATCTCGAGTGCTTCGCGCCCGTTCTCGGCCACGTCTATTACCTGAAAGCCGTTCGCTTCCCAATCAATCTCGCTGAGCACGCCTTCCCGTACATCCGCTTCATCGTCCACTAATATCAATTTATACATATCCGAGTTCCCCTCCAGCAGGAAAATATCGCGTTTTCAATGATTATGTTAACCAACTCCCTTTCCCACCTGACGCCCATTCTGTATGCGCTTACATAATTTTGGTAAAGTTGATTCATAGAATGTCATTATTTTATTGCATTAGAAGGCTCATAAATATGTAATAATATCGGTAGTTTTATGTACTATGTTCGTCCTAATTGGACAGGCAGTTCACCGAGGTTATTAGGAAAAAGCAAGCCTGTCAGCTGCTCAAGCAGCAGACAAGCTTGCTTTTTCAGTTACTAGGTTTGGAGTAAGGTTTAGGACAAAGAAATAACCTTTTTCGTATGCTGCGATTCGAAAGCAGCCAGAATGACCTCCAACGACTTCAGGCCTTCTTCGCCGGAAATACTCGGTGGCGTATTCGTAATAATGCTTTCCACGAAAGCGTCCATAATGCCGCTAATCTCTTGCTTCTCGTTCGTCGCCATCGCGCCGACCTGGTATTTCTGGATCGTGCCGTCACGAAGCTCGACAATCACTTGATCTACCGGATGCGTGCCGATGTGTATGGCGCCATTTTCACACCACAATACCGTGCTGTTGTCGCCGCCTTTATAATACGTCCAGCTGGCAACCAACGTCCCGATTGTTCCGCTCTTCATGCGCAATATGCAGGTTGCGTTATCGTCTACATCGGTTCCTTCTTTGTGAAGCGTGTTCACGAAAGCAGCGACTTCAGCCACCTCGTCGTCGAGCAGCCAACGAATCAAATCCGATTTGTGTACGCCGAGGTCGCCCATCGCTCCCATAACGGCTTCTTCCTTGCGGAAGAACCAGCTGTCGCGGCCATCAATACTCCAACGTTCAGGTCCCGGATGACCGAAGGACGTTCGGAAGGAAAGCACTTTTCCCATTTTACCTGTTTGCAAAATTTCTTTGGCCTTTTGGTGAGGCGGCATCAGACGTTGGTTCTGACCTACCATCAAGAACATATTGTTTTTTCTTGCCGCTTCAATCATAGCCAAGGCGTCCGCTTCGTTCGTTGCCATCGGCTTCTCTACAAGCACATGAGCACCTGCATTCGCTGCCGCAATCGCATATGGAGCGTGAAGCACGTTCGGCGTACAGACGCTAACGGCATCCGGCTTCTCCGCCTTTAGCATTTCCTCATAGCTTGTATAGGCTCTACCGCCATGCTGCTGCGCATAACCTTCGGCTCTCTCAAGAATCAGATCGCAAAAGCCAACGAATTCAACATTCGGATTCGCTGCATATTCCGGAATATGTCTTTTCTTCGAAATGGACCCGCAGCCCACAATGGCTACTTTGATTCTTCTCATGTCTGGTTCGACTCCTTTTGTGAATGTATTCCGTTTAAAATTTGGATAAATAATTTTGCTTCAGCCAGTCGTAGCTGGCAGCAATGCTTTCAAGCGGCGGGTTCTCGCAACGATCCTGCTCAACGATGATCCATTCTACACCAGCGTCCGAGCCGGCTTGGATCACAGCTGGCAGATCGATATCGCCTTCACCCAACTCAACCGTATTGATATGTCCGTTCACGACACCTTTGAAATCTTTCAGGTGAAGCAGCGGCAGTCGGCCTGCATATTTCGCAATGTATTGCAGCGCGTCATGACCCGCGTATTGAACCCATCCTGCATCCAGCTCCACTTGCAGCGCCTCTGGAGCAACGGATGCGTACATGGCATCGAAAACGAATTGATCGTTTACTTTCATCTCAAATTCAAAAGCATGGTTATGGTAAGCGAATTGAAGTGCTTTCTTCTTCACCTGATGGCCTGCTTCAGCAAAATAATCGAACAGGCTTTGCCATGCTTCAGGTGATTGGCGATCTTCATCTGCAATATGCGGACAAACGAGGTAACGAGCGCCAATCGCGTGCAAATATTCCATTTCTTTATTCAAATCAGCCTTCATGTTGGCAAGACTTACATGAGCGCCAATTGCCTTTAAGTTCAATTGTTGCAAAAGATCATTCAGCTCTTCCGCAGGCAAACCGCCATAACCTGCAAATTCTACCCCTTCATATCCAAGTTCAGCCACACGGCGAAGAGTACCGGTAAAATCTTGAGCCAAGTCCTTGCGCACCGTAAACAACTGCAATCCAATACCCATTCTTCTCATTGCCTTTCTCCCTCCATGCAGTCTATATGAGATATGCGCTTCATTTTATAAGAAACAGGCTATAAAAAATATCCGTAGTTTGACTAAAAATATGGTTATCGTGACTTTATGAAAGACCCTATTTAGAAGAAAAACACTATCCATTTGAGTCTTTGGATAGTGTTTTCCTGGATTACATACTAGTCTACAGTTCAGTGAACAGCCACTTCTGATTGTCTCCGCCTTTATCTGTATACTGAATCAGGTCAGCCCCGTTTGACGTTGACGCATTCTCAACATCCAATAGTTTACCGCTATTGCGGTTCTTGATTTTGTAATAACCTTCACTAACGTTAATGATCTCCCAATGTTGATTATGCCCGCCGTTATCCGTCCATTGTATGACTTTTGCTCCATCATCTTTGGAAGCACCTTCAACATCCAATACCTTCCCGCTATTGCGGTTTTTAATCTTGAAATATCCGTTGCCGGCATCGACCAGCTGCCACTCTTGATTCAATTGGTCATTGTTCGACCACTGGTGTACAGTTGCTCCATTCGCCGTAGAAGAGTCATCGACATCTGCGAACTTGCCGCTTTTTTTACTGCTGAACTTGTAGTAAGCGTCAGGCTCCAGCGATAGGGAGAACGTAATATTGGACGTGTTGGCATTTATGTTAAATGTACCTTCGGAAGCGTTCGTGACGTAGCTGCCGTTCATCTTCAAATCACGGATGGTTACATTGGAAACCTTGCTCGTGCTGTCGTATCCTTGAATATAGGAAGTGAAACCCCGCGTATCCTCAAAGGAACAGCCGATGATTTCCACATTGCTTATTGGCCCAACCTCCGAGCTGCCGTATTTCGCCGACCAGATGAGGATCGGAGCCGTCCTGAATTGGCCGGAGGTTCCATTATTATAAATTCTCTCTGTCCGGATATCGATAAAATGAAGGCCGTCCCATACCCCGTTTCCTTGGTCATGATCGACACTGATGCCTCGATAGCCCTGAATCACGTCAATATTGATAAACCAAATATCGCTGACTGCCGCTTGACCTTGCATGCCAACCTTAGTGCCTGCGGATTCAGTAAACGCAACCGAGTTTTTGAATACGACATCCGTCATCGGTTCTTCCGTCGAAGATTTGGCATCGTATACGTCATCGCCGGTATAAGCGAAGCATTGATCCACGACAGCATGGGACGTATTAACGATATCGAAGCCGTCGCCATGGATCCAGTTAACGTTATTTACGATCTTTACATTGCTGATTTTGACGTTCGTAGCATCTTCGATTCTGAAATTCCACGTCGTTCCATCTCTCAGAGTGATACCCTCAAAGGTCAGATTGTTCGGTTTGGTTCCCGCAGCATTCTTAAAAGAGAAAATGATGTACTCGCGGTTCGGACCGCTGTCGCCCGTTGTAAGCGTTGTACCATTGGAGTCAATCATTCCTCTTCCTTTGATCGCTACATTAGTTGCCCCTTCTATACGGATATTGGCCTTACGGAACTGTGTTTCCGAGAAATCGTAATCGCTTAACGTAGACGAACCGCGAAGTACCGCACCCGCAGCCAAATATAGCGTGACGTTGCTCTTGAGTTCGATCTGAGAGAACTTGTAAATGCCCACCGGAAAATATACCGTGCCGCCGCCGCTGCGAGCATTCGCATCATTAATGGCTTGTTGGATGGTTGACGTCATCAGATTAGCGCCTGTATTGTCCGCCCCTGAATAGTCCATAAAGTTCTTCACGCTGCCGCCGTTCGGCACCGGAGCTCCTGTTTCCAAGGGGTCAGCCATAATAACAAGGTTCTCCAAGTTATTGACCGTGATGACTAAATATCTCGATCCAGCTTGAGGAAGGGTAAAGGTTAGATCTTTGCCGCTCACCGTTGCCGATATGCCGTAGCTGTGAGGACTGATGTTGTAAGACGTGATCGTATCTTTGGCTGTCACTTTGAACGTGGACGTACCGGAATAAGAGAACTGGGCAAAAGAATAATCAAAATGTTTGACAACCTTGACAGCCGTCGAATCCACGCTCAGGGAATAAGCCGTACTTGTTGCGAAATAGGCCGGAGTAGGATACGTCACGACCGTCCCTGCGGATGCAGGCTGGGCCCAGTTCATAGAGAAACTGAATACCAGAGACACAACTAGGATCATTTTCAACAGCACATTTCCAATTCGGAATTTCGCAAAACGGGTGTACATCATTAATTCGCCTCCTGTTTAGTTGAAATTTTTTACACGCATGACCATTCAACATGGTTCATGGAATTCATTGTAATATGGACGGTTTATGAAAAATATCCGTGGATTAACAAAAAATGTTGTTTAGGCGACATTGTTAAGCGCTTTCAAAATGATGTACTGATCTTATGGACGTCATTACATACGCGCAGGCGCCTTTACGGAATCATCTTACTGGGCAATCCACCTAATAAACAAATCTACCACGTCCAATGGACGTGGTAGATTTGTTTATTATAGAGGAGTCTAGGGAACCAACCCTTGACCACATCGCTACTGGCGATGTGGTCAAGGACACAATATCACTTCTTCGCCTTATAAAACTCATGATACAGCTTCATCAACGCCCGCTTCTCTATCCGCGACACATAGCTGCGGCTGATGCCCAGTTCCTTCGCAATCTCCCGCTGCGTCCGCTCGTCACCGCCGTGGATGAGGCCGAAGCGGCCGATGACGACCTCTTTTTCCTGATCATCCAATATATCGAGGTTTTTGTATATTTTCGATTTCTCGATCTTCAGCTGCACTTAATCCGCCACATCGTCGGCTTCCGTGCCGAGGATGTCAATGAGCGTAATTTCGTTACCTTCCTTGTCCGTACCGATCGGGTCGTGGAGGGACACGTCCTTGCGCGTTTTCTTAAGCGATCTTAAGTGCATAAGTATTTCGTTCTCAATACAGCGCGCCGTGAACGTCGCCAGCTTCGTGCCTTTGCCGGTCTGGAAGCTCTCGATCGCCTTGATGAGGCCGATCGTGCCGATCGAGATCAGGTCCTCGAGATCCTCGCCGTTGTTATCGAATTTTTTGACATTGTGAATACGAAACGATGTAGTTTTTAATATAAATTAACCGATTACCATCAGAGACAGCAATCGGTTAATCTTGAGCAATTCTTTTTTTCAAATGGCGATCGATGTTTTGCACCCACTCGGGAAGCAACTTCTCATAATAATTTATAGTTGTCCGATCAGATTCAAGCAAAATATCGCCTTCGGTACTGCTATTATCTATAACAATCAAATGATCAATAAGCTCCAAGTGTTCAATTAAGTTTTCCAATGAAGTCTGATGACGTCTTAAAATATCAGCTATTTCAATATGATGACCACCATTTCGAACCCGGGCTGCAACACGTTCAATGTTAAGACGAACATCACTAAGTCCTACATAAAACATAATAATCTTAAATCCATTTTTGTTTTTGCTTCACGCATTTGACGAATAACGTTGCCACCAGCGAGTGTAGTTTCAACTGTAAAGTCTCTCTGATGTGCTTTGAACTCCCTAACTAACTTGATTTCTTCTTTCCCAGCTGATATTTGATGTCGCTCGGGATTTTCACTATCAATTCTGCGCGCCAAGGCATCAGAGTCAATATTTACACTTACAACAAGTCGATCGACAATAAGATTCCGAATTGTTCTATTACCGCTTCCATTATTCCCGGCAAACACAAACATAGTTGCAATTGGTTCATTCATGTGGCGTCCAATTTGGCTCTGTCTCTAGTTAATCTTATGAACTTACTTAAATCATGGATTAATGCTCCGTTATACATTTCAACAACCGGGAAATTTAAAGGCATCATTGTGGATTTGACTGCTTCACCCAGACCAACTTTGTAACAACCCATGAATTTTGCACTCGTTCCTGGCTCACTTATAAACGTAAGGATGTAATCGCATCCTTGAAAGAAATTCTCGTTCTGAATTTTTTGATATTCATTCATAAAGCCATTAAAAAACATTTAAAAAAGGTTTTGTCTCGTAATGAATGTCTCATTAACTTTACTCTTTTGGGATCTAAATCATTTTTTCTCAATATGTCGGACAAATATAGTGAAGCCATGGATTCTCGAAGTGAACACAAAGCCGCAGTTTTATCCGCTGAAGAAGCTGGGAGATAAGACGATGTACAATCGCATCATCTCCTACGCCAAGCAATACGGACGGACCAAATAATAGCCAGCATCAAAAAGACGTTAACCCGGAGCTGCTTCGCGCTGCTCCCGTATAACGTCTTTCTGCCGTTCTTGCATAATTAAACTGACAGGCCCGGCAACTGCTTGGATAGCTTCTGCAGCCTACTCTCGATAATGGCTTGCTGTTCAAGCACATCGGACAACATCTCGTACAGCATTTCATTCGTTACCGTGAAGCCGGACTCCGCCTTCAAGCCGCTAAGCTCCTGCCGCTGAGACTGACGCTCGAGCTGGCGTTCTTGAATTTGCTTTGCTTTAAGCCGCTGCGGATCGGCGGGGATGCGGAAGTGGGCTTGCTGCGGTTGCGGGTCACGCTTTTTCGCCATCGGTTATCACCACCTTCATTTGACTGTTACGTTCAAATCCCACCGTTCGCAGCACAAACTCTCCTGGCTCTTCGCTGCTGACCGTGATTGTTCCAACGCCTTCCGTCAGCTTAACCGCTTGCGTCATTCCGTTCATTTCAAGCTGCACTTCCTCGTTAAAAGCAGATTGTATCTGACCTTGCTCATCGGATAAGGTTACGGTTATTGTCATCGTATCCGCTCCGTCATTCGTAATGGTTTGCTTATCAGATGACAGCATAGCGGCAAAGCCAGCCCCATATCTATTCTCCAGCATTTGCCAGCCGCTGCCTTGTTTGAATTCCAAATATTGATTGTAGTACGAACGGAATTCGATCCCATTGACAGAGTCTGCGTATATTCTCGTTCCAGCAACTCTTGCTGGCAATGCACAATTAAGATAGGCATAACCGTTCTCACCCCTCTGGGCAATAATAAGCCGATTAGGGTTATCATATTGTTTCACAGATAGAGGATACTCTCCCACGGCTAGATTTACAGTTACGTTATTCCAAGCGGATGGGATAGCAGTTGGAATATCTACATACAAATACCCCCATGACGGGAGGTGATAGCCTCCGCCATATATGGTAAACTTCAAACCTGCAGCTGCGTTTACAACTGCGATCGTATTATTAATATAGATATAACCGTTTCCGTCATCCGTAATATCTCCTTGCGGTATAACCATCATCCCTTGAAGCCGGGCATTAAGCCCCCAAGGCCGGGTATCGTTTAATGCTTCTTGTTCGATCGCACCGTAATAGCTGCTATATACGGCTATAGCGGACACGGAGGTTATATCGCCCTCGCTCCGTTCGGTGATCACTAGTCGAATATAAGCAGCGCTTGCGGCTCCAGTAAAAGGTAAGTAGGTAAACGGCGTATACCCGCCGCCCGGGTGGGTATACGCCCGTGTCCATGTCCCGTTATTCAAACTGGTTTCAATATAAAAACCGCGAGGAGCTTGAGCTGCATCCGCTCCGTTAGCCGTTCCAAATGACATTCCTTCGATTCCATGATAGGTTTTACCAAGATTAATAGTTAAAAATTGCGGAAGCTGAATCATGCGGTTTATGCTCCACTGGTTCTCTCCGTCGGCAGCATAATGCACCGTAGGACTGCCGGTAAGATTGCCTCCGGTCACGCTAACCGGTTTGAATTTCGCAATATTGGAGCCTAGTCCGCCTCCCCGCAGATGTCTGCGATCAACACTGTTGCTCGCCAGCTTGTTAGCTGTAACGGCATTGTCCGCAACTTTCACGCTCGTAATCGCATTTTCGGCTACTTTATCCGCCGTAATCGCGCCATTGGTCAGCTTGCTGCTTGTGATTGAAGCCGGAGCAAGCTTATTCTCCGTTACTGCGCCATCGACAATATGCCCCCCATTAACTGAAGCCGGGGCAATTCTGCTGCCTGTAACGGAAGCTTCAGCAAGCTTATCCGCAGATACAGCACCGAGTCCCAAATTGCTATTCATAACCGCGAATGCAGCAAGCTTGTCGCTCGTTACAGATGCCGCTGCAAGCTTTTCCGATGTAACTGCTCCGCTTGCTATTTTGGCAGCTATTACAGCTCCAGTTGCTAAGCCTCCACTCCCTATTGGCGGCGCATCACCCGGTTCTCCGCTATGCCGATGTCCGCTTGACGGGTGAAACAGCGCATCAATCACTTTGATATTTTCATTCTGCGCAGCGCGACTGACTGTATCGTTAGCCTCAAAGGTGTGCAGATTTGTCGGCAATTTGTTAGGCATCATACTCTTCCCTTTCAATTGGTTTCCAAACCTCAAGCTGCTCCCATGTCATATTCAAACCCTCCAGCTCTGCCCAGGATAGACCTGCCAAGTCCAGCTCCTCCCAGACCAAATAAGTGAACCGGAAGCTGATCTGCAAATGCGCCGGTACAACTTCGCGCAACGCATGCTCGACATCATCCAAATTCGGCGGCAGACCTCGCGTGCCGATAAACGTAATAATAACCTCATATTTAGAGAAGTTTTCCTCCAGTTGAATAACGCCGTTCTCGAAGGAGTCAACCACCTCTTTAATCGTGGCCAGCGTAATCGTACCCGCACCGCGAAGCTTCGTCAGTATAACCGAACGCCGCTGTTCGAATGGCTTGTCATTGTCCGTCGGAATGCCGCAAAGCTCTTCCCATTTCGATAATCCCCATGTTGCAGTTCCGACAAAGAACTGCCTCAACACGTCTTGCATGCGGGTATGAAGAATTTGCAATTCATCCGCTTCACGGCTGGTCAAATTATCAACAAGCGCTGACTCGGAATAGTAATTAGGCAAATAATCCAACATGTCAGCCAAAATATTACGAGACAACGAAATTCACCGCCCCAGCTATAGCAACCTCATCTGCCTCCAGCGATAAATTGCCGTTAACCCCATTAATACGCAAATCGCTAAAGTCAGCAATCTCTTTGATATCAAGCAGCAAGCCGAATATCCGGTTATAAGGAACAATATCATGACGGAAAGCAAGGTCCGCTAAATACTCCGTGAGTTGAAGCTGAAACAAGGCCGAAATTTTGCCCATTTCAGCTCCCGGGGCTAGCTTAAGCGCAGCCGAAACCCGAAGAGGAACTTCCTTAGCCGGCCAGACCGTTACAGAAGCACCAACCGGACGCCGCGCATCAACAGCATCGGAGACACGTTTAATAATGTCGCCATCAGGAGCTTTCTTTTCTTTCGAAAGTATCGTTAGCTTCACTGTTCCATTGCCGGCCCAAACGGGAAATACTTTCACATCGCCAACGCCAGCTACCTCTAGCGCCCATTGGCGGTAATGCCACTCGTTGCCGCTTGTGGCTGGACGCCGTACCCGGTCGTAATACCGGTTAAGCAGCGATTCGTCGCTTTCGGTATCCGTCCCGTTATCGAACGATTCCGGGTTCGTAACCGCCACAACTCCCGACAACGAGCCAAGCATCAGCTTAATCCGCCCGGCAGCAATATTCCCGGCTGTTCCCCCATTGGCCGCATAAGCTTTCACAGCCGCTTTGCCTTGCTGAATAATTCCAGGCTCAGCCGTTATGAACGTAATCGGGGTTTCCTCATCGGTTGAAACCGCTGTGCCTACGGGGATCGACACATTCTCATTGCCGTTGAATACGACAATCCCTGCCGCCTTTACGCTTTCCAGCCGGAATACGCCAACCTCAGCAGCTCTCATATCCAAAAAAACGGAAGGCTGCTGAGAACCGGCAAAACCAAACCGCAGCACATTATCCAGCTGAATATAGGCTTGCGCCAGTTCAATAGCTACTGGCGACAACAGGTCAAAGGTAACCGACCCCTGTCGTCTGTCCAGACTGTCCGGCGAGGCTGCCAGCATCCGATCCAGAATGGCTTTCTTCGTTTCTTGCTCGAACATGTTAAATGCTCACCTCCTGCTCCATTACGCCCTCGGATGTTGTGACTGCAAACGATGCGAACAGCTTATCGCCGACTCGTTCAATTTGGAATTGCCCGACGGATTGAATTCGGTCATCCGCCAGCAACGCCTCCGATATAACACGTTTGATTTCGCTCTTCAGCAGCTGCTGGGATATGTCCTGCCCAAGCAGGTCATTCAGCTCACAGCCGTATTGGCCGTTGTAAATCATATAGCGATAACGAGCCGTTTCGATTGCCTTGCGGATCGACTGACGCAGTGCATCCACCCCGTTTATCAACCGTTCCTCCACTTCGCCTGTATCGAAATTAAGAAGATAAGTGCGGGACGGACTAGCTTTCGGAGCAACGGCTTCATACCGTTCCTCCCGACTCTGCAGCGGAGATAATGCCATTAATACATCACCGCCCGATCCAAAATAATGTAGGTTTGCCCCTGATTGATACCTGCAACGATAACTCGTTCACCCTTCTTCAGTTCGTCGAGAAATTCCAGTTCCGCTGTCTCGACCTTGAACTCGGCGGTATCAAGACCGAAGGAATTAAAAGCAAACGTTGTTACAGATGCATTAGCAAGAACCATATTGTAGTCCATACTTACACTAGTCGATGAAATCTTACCCTTATCCTTGCTCGTCAGCGTCACACTGCGTATATGCTTCGTCAGCGATTTCGCAACAATCAAATCATCCTTCTCCAGCTCGATATTCATATGATCCACTTTAATCTTCAGCTCCGGAGCGTCGGCAGTCACCGTCGCCAGCTCGAACGTAATATCGGTATTATGACCGATAGCGCGGATCAACTGAACGAGCTGGCTTGCTCCCGAGCCTTCAATGCGCTCCATGCTATTGCGCCCCCTTCTGTTCCTTGTATTCCATCTTCGGCAGATCGTCGGTTGCCGATAGCGTCAGCGACATCGTGTGGCTGCTCTTCTCATAGCGGTGCTCGTCGGCAGATACATAATAGCCGCCGACAATTCCCGTCAGCTCTTCCTTCACATAAATGCAGGAGCCAGCGATTACATCCGGGATGCCTAAGCACTCGATTCTCGCTTCGTCCTTGATCATCGCCAAATCCTTCAACAGCTGCTTGGCACGCTGCTCCATTTGCGATTTCGTCATATTCTGTCCCGGCTTCTCCAAATGTTGCATCACACCATACAGCTTAATAACCTCGCCGTCCTTGGCAACAGCCGAAAGCTCCTTTTTCTTCTCGTCGCCGCCTGCTATCTTCACTTGCGTGCGCGTCTCTTCAATCGACTGACTGTAGCTCGCCGTCAACAAATTGACGCCATTCTCAAGCACCCACTTCTTTTTCTGCTGCTTGCGGGCCAGTAATTGCAGCTTTCCTTCCTTTGAAGAAAGAAAAAACCGCTCACCATTCTGTTTCTCTGATTCCGTCAGCGCTGTCACCATCATTTCAAATAGCGTTTTGTCGCGAAAAACCAGCTTCGGAATAACGAACTTCGTGTCGTGCACCTCACCAAGCGATATAGAAAATTCATTACACAGCTTCTTGATAATCGCAGCGGCCGTTTGCCCGCGAAAAATTTTTGTATCCTTGTTTTTGGTCAAATAAATGTTCTCGTCGTACGCCGTCAACGTCATTTGACCGCCGGAGTCCATGGAATCGGCGAATAGCACACCGCGAAATAGCTCCTTCTTCCCATCCTCAACCAGCCGCAGCTCGGCGCCTTTCTGGAATGCAATCAACGGCTTGCGCAGATCGTTAGTATTGGAGACCTGCACCGTCAGCTTACGGGCTGCCTGCATAACATCGCCGCTCCAGCTCACGGACTTCACGATATGATCCAGATGCGCCTCTTGCTTGGCGTCCTTATAGATCACGCTCCAGCTCATGCCGGGATCACCAGCTTTTGACCGGGAATAAGCCGGTTCGGATCTTTGCCGATTGCGGCTTGATTCGCTGTGTATACCTCGCGCCATCTGTCGCCGTTGCCTAAGGTACGCTGAGCGATTTTCCATAATGTATCGCCCGGAACGACAATATACGAGGCTGGCGGCGTTCGCAGCTCAGGACGCTTCTCCTCCGCGATCACCATCGCTTTGCCGGAGCCTGATGTCTCCACCTCGCGAAATTCCACGGACTTATACGCCTTCAGCTCCAGCTCATAATACACATCGCCGGGATTGCCGGCGCGCTCGCTGTACTGGAAGGAGCGGATGGTTGTCAGCCCTTTAATCGCGGTTCCGGTAATATCGAGACGAATTGGCTTGCGAGTCGCCATCCATAGCTCGATTCGCTCCACGGCTTCCCACGGGGGAGGCAGATTCTCATATTCACAATAGCCGGGGTGATAGTCTCGCGGGAAAAAAGAGCCAAAAGAATATTCCTTTAAGGAAGGCTCGCCAATAATCGTATACTCGCCAAGCTGCGTGACCTGAACATCCTCGTAGCCATAGGAGCTTCTTACCGATACCTGCTCCGGATTAACCGGCAGCTGCAGCCACTCCTTCTCATCCGCCGTTTTCAGCCAAAATTGCAGCTCCGCCATTACGCCATCAGCCCTCCCGCCGACTTAATTTCGCGGGCTAACGCTCTTGCAATCGCGTCGATATCCGATTCATGGCGGACATTAAATGTATTGCCCGTAATCGATATTGATCCGCCTCCGCCGCCCCCTTGGGAAAACTGTCTATTCTCGCCGGCGGTCATTATCCGCTCGCCTTTGTGCAGCCGGGCCATCATCCCGTCATACGGCACGTAATCCATGCCATGATATTTGCTTGTGGGAGGGCCGCCAGCGCTTGAAATCGTTGGCCCGCTATATGTCCCTTGCGTTGTCACCGTTTGACTTACATTGGCATCAAGCTGCGCCTTCTTGTCGTCGTCAAACAGACTGAACAAGCCTGACAGCTTCTCCGTTACCGTGTTGATAACGCCCATAATCGTATCAATGTGCTTCTTGACTAGATACGTCACGCCAGCGATTGCTGCGCCGATGATAGCGGCTATCAGAATAATGGGCCAGAAGGCAGCTAAGGTTGCGATCGCTGTAGCGACCATAGCCGGCCCGTATGCAATCATGAGAAAAGCTACAACTGCACCTAGAGCACCTATTGCAATTTCCGAATTTGCTGTCAGCATCTCGGCTAACCAGGCAATCGCATTGCCAACCGGAAGCAACAGCTCACCAATAGGCGCTAGAGCCGTTGTTATTCGATTCTGCAGCATCGTCCACTTATCGCCAAACGTCTGCACGCTGGCAGCTTGCTGGCTAATTGCGCCGTTCGACTGAGCCATCGCTCCCATCACACCGCTGAAATCAATGGAGTTACCCCCAAGCGCCTTTACCATATCGGCGCTTACTCGTTCGCCAAAGTACATCGAAGCAATGGATAGGGCATCCGTTTCGGTTTTAGCAGATCTAATCTTGGCGGCAATCGCAGCAAAGCCCTCGCCGTAAAAGTCCTTCTTCATCGCTTCCTGCAGCGGGTTCAAGCCTTCATTCTGCCATTTCGACATCAGCTCCATCGACTGTTCGAAGCTGAGTCCCATTTGCTTCATTGGCGTTCCTAGCAGACCCATGCTTTTCATCAAATCGCCCATGTTCGAGCCGCTCGCCCGGCTTGCGGCAAAAAACTTATCCATCCATTCCGTACTGGCCTCCGGCTTAATATCCCAAGCGGCCATCACCTTCGCAACGGAATCCGCCGCTTGAGCGCTGTTCGAGCCGCTTAACCGGGAAGCATCAAGTACCGTTTTGGTCATCACGCGCAATTTATCGCCAGTAAGCTGCGCATTGCCTCGCAAATTCCCCATCACGGCTGCGATCTCATTCAAGGATTGCGGTGTTGTTCCCCCGAGCTCGCGCAACTGCTTGATCATCGCTCCCATTTCCGCTGGCGGAGCCATCGAAGCGGCGCGCAGTGTTTCCACCGCTGTGCTGAACGTTTTGGCCGCTTCCAGTGATTGATCCTTTAGCGAGCCAAACACGTTTCCGATAGCGCCAATCATCGATATTGTCCGATCCTTCTCTTCATCGGACATCTGATGATACGGCATAATGCCGGCCTTATTCCGAGATGTTTGCAGCTTTGTAAGCCTGTTGGAAGCGTAAGAGGCAACGGCTGCCGTTTTCAGCTTTGCTCCCATCCATTTCTGGCTTAGTCTGGCGCTAACATCGCCTGATGCCATCTGCTGGGCAGCGCTTGCGATTCCTCCAACCGGATCGCGCTTACCGCGAACATGCTTGCGTTCATCAATCAAATGCTTTTGTGCTGCTTTCTCTAGCGGATTGTAATTTTTGCTTAGCAGCTCACTTCCCGTCGATTTACTGGCGGAAAGCAACCCCAACTGCTTCGTTATGCTAGTGAAACCACCGGATATTTGGCTTTTCTTCATGACCTTATGCAAATCTTTAAGCCCTCTAGTTAAACTAGCCAAATACTTAAGCTCTGATTTGCTCATATTTTTCTGATTCCCGCCTATCGAGAGAGAACTCATACCTGCTCACCTCCGTTCCAAGCCGCAGCTTCACGGCTTCATCCTGCGGGCAGCCCGCTGCTCCTCTTTGCGCGCCTTCTCTTCCTCCTCCAGCTGCAGCATCATCGAAGCGTACATGAAACGCTTCACATTATCATCCTTATTGAACATCGCGTCTGGAGGAATATGATGGCGCTGAAAAATAAGATGCAGCATAAAAGCCTCGCCGCCCGCTTTGATCAGTTTTTTATTTCATCCTCATCGTTGTTGAAGCCGCTGATCTCAAGTATTTCCGCAGACAGCTTGGCGATTTCGCCGGCCAGCAGAATGCCAAGAATCGCTTCTGTTGGTGTGCCGTATTTATCAGTCAGCTCTCTTGCCGACCAATCTGGAATCAAGCATGCTTTCTGAATGACTAACGCACCGAACTGCTCCTCGTCAAGCACCTTCTCCCGCTTCTGGCCTTTCCCGATATAATGCGTGCATTGCTCCTGAATGCGGTTAATCGTTTTCCCGTCAAGCGCCTGAATTTGAAATTCCACATCAAGACGCTTCATCGGCACATCCTTCTTCGGCTTGCAGTCCGCTCCAAGCAACGCCTGCAATACTACACCTTGTCTATTGTCTGTAGTAATCATTAATAGTCAGCTCCTTCTACTTAATTGATTTATATACTGCGCCGGAATGGCAGCTCCACTCCGGCGCCAGCAATAGGCCTAACGTCTATTCCGCCGTCAATTTATCCATCAGCTCGTAGCCAGTGAAATTAAATGGCAGCTCCTCTTCCACAATCGATCCGACCTCAAAATGCATCAGCGGCACCTTGTCGAAGGTTACTCCCTTCAGACGAACGCGGTATGCGCCATACGATTCCGGATCTTCCAGCTTCAGAATCAACTCTGTCGTAAACGTGCCTTTGCTGTCATCGGCAATTTGCCCGATGAGCTCGACGAATTCGGACGTCACCTTATAGCCGGTAATCGTTCCCGAGCCGCTGAGTCCGGTCACCTTATGCGCCGTCCAGCGCGTTCCGGCACGCTTGATTTCTTCCTTCGTAATTTCCACATTCGCTTCCGCCGATTTCACATTTGTCAGCCATCTGCCGTCGTAATAGACGTAGCCGTAAGTACCGTTAATGACGCGAGTTGAATCCAGCACAACAAATCCCTCCTAAATTTAGTTAAAATCGAATCTCCGTTAAACTTTAATCGTTAACAGAATCCGCTCCATGCTGTCGATCTCGGTGAACCCAATCAGCAAGTACACGGTATCGCCTTCGGACTTCCGTTCCGGATCAAGCGTAACCGCAATGTCAGTCAGCACATTGTTCAGCTCAAGCCGCTCAAGATAAGCCTTCACTGCAGCGATCAGCGCCGCTTGACCGTCTGCATTATTGTCCAGCTTGCCGATATAGGACTCGGCAGCCGCTTTCGGAATATCGGTCGCAATCGCTTGACGGGCGCGGATTGCGCGGATTTTGCGGCCGCTGGTAACCAGCCCTTGCTCTACCTTTACTTTCTCGCCGTCATGCACAAGCACAAGCGAGCCTTGCTGAAGCGAGCGGTTGATCTCGCTGTTCTTCAATCGTTTATTCACGTCATTCGCCCGAACCGGGCTGTAGGTAATCGACTTATTGATCGCTGTCCCCGCGATCAAGCCGGCAATATACGGCGCATAACTTGCGGAGCTGTACGTTCCTCCATTGATGACAGCACCCGTAACCAAATTCACGACATAATCGTCGGCCAGATCAATGCTGCGCTGATTGCCGGTGTCAATCGACGAATCATCCGTTAAGCTTCCGCCAAATACAGCGATGAAATGCTTGCCCTCGTCCTCGCGGCTGTCCTTGCACCAATGCTGCGCAGCCAAACGTTCATCCGCCGACAGCAGTTCCGGATAAACAAATACGTTAAATTGTCTCGTGCTGAAAACGTCGCGAATGCCAGCATATTCCGCAGCAGATACGGTATCGCCGGCAATCGCCGGTACGGTATACACCAGTACCTCCTTCGCTCCGCCTTGCAGCACCAGCGAGATTGGCTCGACTGCATCTGCGCCAAACAGCTGAATAGCCTCAATCTCCTTTTCAACCGTATAAAACTGTCCTGCGATCGCCGTACCCTCATACTCGAATAACGGCAATGCCACTACCCCTCTTGCGCCGCCTTTTATTTGTGCCGCCGCAGCTTCTACGAAATTGATGTACAGCCCCGGACGCACCGGCAGGCTGATTGGATCCCATGTACCGCCCATTAATTCATGCCACCCTTCAATCGAATTGTTGTACGCATTTCAACCTTCTCCATCTTCTCCTGCTGCTCGAACACAATCGGCTCGCGCGAGCGCACCGTTAGTACGGCGCTGCATGCCCGCAACCCGCTTTCGAGTTTAATCGGAGCATTCAAGCTGATCGACTCTACACGTTCATTCCATACAGGCTCGCCGCTAACGGCTCTTGGGCGCTCGTTCATCACATACCTGCTGACTGCTTCCATCCATAACACTGCGGTTTCCGCAGTCTCCGCATACGTGATAATCTCGAACTGCCGTTCTATTGCCGTGTAGCTTCTCGTTTCATTGCGCCGCGTTTCTTGCTTGAAGCTTACAGTAAACTGTCCGCTCGCCGGCGCTTCCGGCTCCTGATAGCGATGAACCGTTGCGGCTGGAAAAATTTCAAGTAACAGCTCCGCTAGCCTCACGATTTCCCCAGATACAAACATCCTTGCACTCACCTGCCATCCGTGTGAACCATTGTTCATTTGCTTGTTGGGCACCCATTGAACATTTGATCCCTCGCTTCTAACATTTGATCAGTTGACATTTCGGATTATAGGCTAAGCGGCAAACAGCGAAAAGGATGAACTTTCTTCACCCGGGGGGTGAAAACAGTTCATCCTTCTCGCGCGGCATATTTATTTGTTATAATAAAACCAGTCTTATTGATGATAGATTCGGAGGAATTGTATGGAGTCAATCCGTGTCATGCTGGTGGATGATGATCCGTTCTGGCGGAGCCATATAGGGATGGACCTCGCCGTCGAGCCAGACATTGAAATGGTCGGAGTTGCAGCAACCAAAGAAGAGGCTGTAGCGC
The DNA here is from genome assembly GCF_037167145.1 of Paenibacillus sp. YIM B09110. Classification (NCBI taxonomy): domain Bacteria; kingdom Bacillati; phylum Bacillota; class Bacilli; order Caryophanales; family Paenibacillaceae; genus Paenibacillus; species Paenibacillus sp. YIM B09110. The sequence goes on from NZ_JBANSP010000016.1 coordinate 111,995, forward strand.
TTGCCATTCAAGAATTGCCGGATGTCATCCTGATGGATATCAATCTCACCGGCAACAATCTTGACGGTCTGGATGCGGCAGAGCAAATTTTGCGTGATGAACGCACAAGGTCTGCCATCGTCATAATGCTAACCTCAATCACCGAGTCTGAAGTCATCTTGCGTTCCTTCCGGCTTGGCGCAATGAATTATATTAACAAATCCAGCTATCAGGATATATTGCTGGTCATTCGCGAGGCTACCCGCGGCCGGGCTTCCATTCATCCTGATGCTGCCCGCGCCATGCGCAATGAGGTTCAGCTTATGGAGCTGTCGTCAACGGAGCGTGAAGTTTTCGATCTCCGTCAGAATGGGCTCAGCAAGCGTGAAATTTCGGAACGGCTGCACAAGTCAACCAACACGATTAAATCACAATTGCGCAGCATTAAGAATAAGCTAACCAATTTCAAAATGGATTAGTTCGGCAACTTGTATCAAGCTGTCTGCTCATGATTCGATTCTTTGAGTTCATTAAGCTCAGCAACTTGAATACGTTCTGACGGTTTAAATTTATGGCGTGGAAAATGCAGCCGGAATGTCGTTCCCTTCCCCAGCTCGCTGGCATCGACCGTAAGCTTGCCTCCATGCTTAGCCATCACGCCGCGGCAATAGGATAACCCTAAACCGTAATTCAAGGCGTTTTTTTTCGTCGTGTAGAAGGGCTCGAAAATTCGGGACAAATCCTCAGGCGTAATTCCTGCGCCATTGTCGATCACATCGATCCGCAGCTCCCGCCTCGCATACGAGGTGTGCAGTCTGATTTCTCCGCCATCGCCCGATATGGAGTCCAGCGCATTGCGAATCAGATTCGACAGCGTTTCCTTTAGATGCACCTCATCGCCAATAAGCTTTCCATACGTTTCATACGAAGTCGTTAGTCGAACCGCTCTGCTCTCTGTTAGCGGACGAGAAGAAACTGTTACTGCTTCAATCAGCTCTCTTATTTCCAGCGTGCTTACATCGAGTTCAATATCTTCCGCTTTTTCTTTAATACGATTCACCATATGGAGCAAATGCGAGGTTAAGCCATGAATCTGGCTAATCGTTTGCACAGCATGCTCCTGTTTGCCTGAAGCCAGAAGCTGTACGCTTTTCTCCGCCAAATAATCGACTTTCTGGATCTCATTCTTAATCGAATGGTTCAGTATCGTAACTCCCATCGTCAGCGTTCGGATAGAGTAATCAAGCCGTTCCCGTTCAATTCGCAGCTTGAGGCCGAATATGCCGTAACGGATGGAGAAAAACAGCATTGCGGCAAACAAAGCAAATATGATGACTACATTCGCCTGCCACACCCCATTGCTGCGCAGCTCGAATGTCCACCAGCCCAATTGCAAATAATCCATTCCCATGTAATCGGATACATAAGCCCAGAGCATCACGGCAGGAAGAACTAATGTCCTTCTCTGGCTATTGCCGCGCGCACCCTTGCGCTCACGCACATAAGCAAGCATATAGAACACACAGCCGAAAGCGACAAACAAACCGTCCCATAACCGGAATAAATGAAGCTCGAATGTGTTCCACGGCTCGTTAATCAAATGATCGCCAAACAACACAGCCATCCCAACGAACAATAGAATGGTCCATCCCCGTTTCCATGCAAGCGATATTTTCTCATTCAGCAATAGTCCGCTCATGCAGAATACATAAGGCAATACATAGAAGTACAAGTTCATAGCGGCCACAGTAGATAAATAGAGCAATCGGCTTAACAGCTCAGGCAGCCAAGCAGCATCTACGAAATAAGGCATTATGGTTAAATGCATGCTGAACGTGTAGCTGGCCATCCCTCCTACAAGAAAGGTTAGCGCGATCCAAAAGTTCGAGGTCGTGCGACGGAATAAGAAAAATATCCCCAGCGACCACATGGAGAGAAACATCAAGATATACAGAAACTTCACTATTCTATCCCCTTTAAGCTTGGATTACCTTCTCCCTCCTATCTATTCCCTGAGCACAACCGTTATTCCTTTACTTTGGAACGTCTTATTCCTCAGAAAGAAGGTGACAACGGCATGCGTTCGCCCAACGGCAATCCGTTCATAATATGCACCGATGCCCCGTACTCTCTCAATTATTTGATCTATACATGGAAACTCATCGATGTTGCAAACTTCAAGACCGTATGGCTGGAGCTATGGAACGATTGGGTACGTCGGCTAGCAGATGGTCGAATGGACCATGGCGGCATACTGGATTCATTCAGCCAGCTGTTTCATCATGCTCCTGACGGCGATGCCATTCATATCCGACTTATCTACGAGCCGATTCCAGCCAGCGGCCTTATCGTGCTGCCTTGGCAAGCGGTAGTTCCGATTCAGTATATCCTCGATCCCGCGAAGCTGGATGAGCTGCACCTACTGCTTCTTAATTGCTGCAAGGATGAATAACCGCATGCTGCTGCGCGGCTACATCCGGAAAGGAGCGGGCAGCCCGATGACGGACAGCGCATCGTCTAGCGTTTCCTTAAACTTCAAGGTCAGCCAGAGGCGCAACTGCTGCGGTCCGTCTTCGGCCTTCAGAATCGGACACGCCGCATAAAAATTGTTGAACAGCGTCGCCAGTTCATGCACATAGTAGCAAATTATGCTTGGCGCATTTTAATCCCCCGTATTATATGTATTCCTTCAATTGCGTCCGCTCGTCTCCGCCATGATCCAGGCCAAAGCGGCCGCGAATCACTTCTTGTTCCCGCTCATCGAGAATATCGAGGTTGCGGTATATTTTACTCTTTTCAATCTTCAGCTGTACCCGCTCCACAACGTCATCAGCTTCCGTGCCGAGAATATCGATCAGCGTAATTTCATTACCTTCTTTGTCCGTTCCGATTGGATCATGCAAGGACACGTCCTTGCGTGTCTTCTTCAACGACCGTAAATGCATAAGTATTTCGTTCTCGATACAACGAGCCGTGAACGTCGCCAGCTTCGTGCCTTTGCCGGTCTGGAAGCTCTCGATCGCCTTGATGAGACCGATCGTGCCGATGGATATCAAGTCCTCGAGATCCTCGCCGGTGTTATCGAATTTTTTGACATTGTGAACACAACCCGATGTAAATGTTTGTAAAAAGTATTCTTACCTCACCGGTGCAATTGATAACGTCCTTCTTCAGGAGAATATGATTAGTTCCTATTAAGCCTTGTCTTGTTAATGTTAACCCTAGAATAATTTAATTACTTACCAAACCTTACACCGATCAGGTCTTCACTAAGCAGCCACAGGCGTTCTGCTAGGGAAGGATCAATTGCATGATGAAATACAGCATCCGGCATTTCATCCATTGAAGACGCAGCTTTAGCAATATCTGCATCCAAACAGTAAACTCCACCTTTACCTTCCAATAAAGGACTTGTAGCGCACCATACGCTAGTAGCAGCTCCTTGTTCCTCTGTCTTAAATTCGGTAATAACTGATCCGCTGATCTCTTCCTCCGAAACATATCGCAACAGGTCTGTCTTAATTGCACCAGGATGAACAGAGAACGCGCGAATATTATAATCATAACCGAGCTTATCTAGGGCAACCGCAAACAGTGCATTAGCTGATTTTGATTGAGCATAAGCTAGTCCCTTGTTATACTCCCGTCGTTCAAAGTTAGGATCATCAAAATCAACACCCCCATACATGTGCCCTGCAGAAGATAGCGAGACAACTCGTGCACTTCCTGCCTTATTCAGAGCAGGCCACAAACGTGCCGTCAATTGAAAATGGCCTAAATGATTGGTGGCAAATTGGGATTCGTAACCTCGTGCATCTCGCGTCAATGGCGGCGTCATAATACCGGCATTATTGATTAGGATATCAAGTTTTCGCTCCGAGCTAAGGAAACGTTTGGCGAATGTATCGATAGATTCAGGATTCATTAAATCAAGTTCTGCAATTTCGACCGAAGGAATACCTTCTAATGCTTCCCGAGCTTTATCCAAATTTCGGGCAGGAACGATCACTATGGCTCCTTTATTCGCTAGAGCACGAGTAGTCTCCAGCCCAATCCCAGAGTATCCCCCGGTGACAATGACCGTCTTACCGGTTAAATCAATACCATCTAATACTTCAGCTGCAGTCGAATTTTTGTTGAATCCCGATAAGATCGGGTTTTGCGGGGTAACTTGTGACATTTCCCTCTCTCCTCGTATCTAAACTTTATATCTTGGATATTGCATTCATTTGAGCAATGCTTCCAAGATGGTATGCGCTGGGCTTGGGATTACGGCCTTGCGTTGTACGATCCACCTCAATCAGCCCGAACCGTTTGGAATAACCAAGCTGCCATTCAAAATTATCAAGCAGCGACCAGTGCATGTATCCTTTGACCGGAATGCCGTCGGCGATGCAAGCATGCACACCTTCCAACGCACGATCGATATACGCTATGCGACGCGTATCTTCGTTTGTTGCAACTCCATTTTCGGTGATGATGATCGGCTTGCTCCAATGTTTGTAAACATATCGTATGACGTGTTCCAGCCCTTCAGGATAAAATTCATAGCCCATCTCGGTTTTTTCCGTTTCAGCAGAGAGCGCTAATACACCCTCTGGGCCATAGATCTCACGTGTATAATTTTGCAAGCCGAAGAAATCATCATCCTGCAAATATGGAAGAAATTGCACAAACTCCTCTTGCAACGAATGAGCAGCCAATGCCTCACCACCCGGGACGGATTGAACATCATAAAGAGACAACGTAATCCCTACTTGCGAATGAGGACTAGCCTCTCTAATAGCAGCCCTTGCCTCTGTATGTGCTTGAAATATAATTTTCAATCCATTATCTGTACGCGGTTGAAGAAAAGTTTGAACCTCTAGGGGAGGAATACCGAACACTTTCGACAATTCCGAATAGTACCTTTTCATTTGCTCCTGCATATCGGTATTCATACCGACCTGTGCTGCAGATGTCCCTCCGGACTCGAATTGCTTGATCATTTTTGCGATTCCGATGGCAATGTTCGCCTCATTAATGGTACACACATAGGGGATACATGTACCTAATTCTCGCATAACGTGAGCACAGTATCGCGCGAATCTAGCAGGAGTCCCTTCGGACTCCCAGCCTCCGTCACGGATGAGCCAATGCGGGGAACTGAAATGATGCAAGGTTACGATTGGCGTAATATTCAACTTTTTGCAAGTTGCCAGAACATCCCGATAATGACCGATTGCGGATTCGTCGAACTGATCTTCCTCTGGCTCGATTCGTGCCCATTCGATGGAGAATCGATACGTATTCAAACCAAACTTGGCAAGTAGTCCGATATCCTCCCTGAAAAGTCGATAATGGTCTACGGCGTCGCCAGAAGGCTCCTTGTACATAGACCCTTCCATATTCTCCATGAGCCAAAAATCCGAATGTTTATTATTCCCTTCTACCTGATGAGCTGCCGTTGCTGCCCCCCAGAAGAAATCGGATGGAAATTGAAGCATACTGTGTGTCTCCTCCTTGATTGCCATATAACTGAACGAGTTCTACACGACCTGAATCGTGATGCTTTGAGCAGCGCATCCTGCTGCGACAGCTGTAATCGTAATGGTCCCTGACTCATTAGCGGAGCGGACAACGGCGAGCACTTTGCCATCAAACGTCGTTCGTTCCCAATCATAGAAATTCTCTAGACTCACAGGATCTGCGCTTCCAAATCCTTGAAGCGTTCCCGCACCGTCTACCGTAATGGATACTTTCCGGTCCGCTGCAGTGTGCAGGTTTCCGTGCTCATCCGTAAGAGAAATCATGATATATGACAGATCACTGCCGGAGGCTTCCAGCACTTCACGGTCGTTCTCCAGCTTCAGCCGGAGTCCCTCTTCAGCGGTCTGAAGGACCATGCGGCCCGTTTCTTTTCCTTTAAGATAAGCAATTGCTACAAGCTCACCAGGCGAATACACCGTATCGAAGATCGCTTTGAACCTGCTTCCTTCACCTGCAGGCGCTCTGCCGACGGATGTCCCGTTAACCTGGAGCTCCACCTCTTCGGCATCCGAGTAAACCTCGATCTTAACAGGCTTACCTTCAGAACCGGGCCATGTCCAACTCGAGATCGAATCGCTCCAGGACCATGCCGACTTCATGACTTTGGACTGATAATATTCCGGTCGCTGGACGGCAATATACGGAACATTCCGAAGTCCCCATACGATCTCGCGATAGTAGGACGCTGGTCTGCGATTACCGTTAATATCGATATCCCCACAATGAGCCAGATACCACGGATATGGCCCATAGATTCCTTTGGTTTCATCCAGGGTGTAGTCGTTCTTGCCGATGCCCGCTTCTCCGATATAGTCCCATCCTGTCCAAGTAAAATCGCCAATGAGATGGCTGTTCTTCTTTACCAATCCCCAATTGATATCGATATCTCTCGGAAACGACTCCGTACCGCAAATCACCCGGTTCGGGTACAACTCTTTATCCATCTCATACCTGCCGCTCATATAGTTATAGCCAGCAATATCAACGGTGGCGAAAACTTCCTCCGTCACGCCCCCCACGATTTCATGCCTAACAATATCGTTCATTTTGCCTATAAGCGTAGACATCATCGTATTAATCTCGTTCGTTTCCAGCTGCTCCGATTGATTCGCTGCTCCGTTTTCTTCGTGTGCTGCGAAGCTGGCCATAATTTCGCCAAGCCGATCCATCACGCATAGCCATCCGTTGACAGAGTTTACGATGAATCTTGTTTCATCCAGTGTACGGAGCTTGTCGACCATTTTGCGGCTCATGCCGGCCCCGTGGCCTGTCGCGACTTCAGGAACTTCGTTCCCTATTGAATACATGATGACGCTTGGGTGATTGTAATCTTTCTCCACCATCGCTTGCAGATCGCTTTCCCACCATTCGTGGAAAGACAAGCCATAGTCATAGTCCGATTTAGTGGAATTCCACATATCGAAGGTTTCGTCCATGACCAGCATGCCGATGCGGTCGCACGCATCGAGCATCGCCTTCGACATCGGTTGATGCGAGATTCGGATGGCGTTGAAGCCCGCCTGCTTCAAAATCTCCACGCGTCTCTCCTCTGCCCGTTCAAAGGTAGCGGCACCTATCACGCCATTGTCATGGTGAATACATGTGCCTCTCAGTTTCACGACTTCTCCATTTATTCGTAAACCGCTTCGTGTATCCAACTGAAGCTTTCGAACACCGAAATGATTCCTGACTTCGTCTACAACGTTATCATCCACTAGAATCTTGGAAAAACAGATATACAAATTCGGATCCTCAACCGACCACAATCTTGGTTCTTCAACGCTGAGTCTTTGGCGGACCATCACGGTCTCTCCGTCAAAAACGGTGATCGGCGCTTTATCCGATGCAACCATATTTCCATTGCCATCTTGAATTTCGGTGTATACATAACCATTTTGCGTTGTGTACCCGTCGTATTCCACCGTGGTAGTTATTTCAATAACGGCTCTGTCTTCCTCAATATCCGGCGTCGTAATCTTAACGCCATCCTCCTTAATGTGAAGCAATTCACCAATCAACATATTTACATTTCGGTAAATTCCGCTTCCCGTATACCACCTGGCATTTGGCTCCGCGCTGTTTTTCACAAGCACTTTGATCTCATTGTCCGCTTCCAGCTTCAAGAACCTGTTTGCTTTCACATAGAAGTTGCTGTACCCGTACGGACACTTCCCCGCAAACGAACCGTTAATATAAACCATGGCGTTCATATAAACGCCTTCAAACTCGAAAATAACCGTTTTATTTTCATACTCTTTTGGAGCAAAAAACGTCTTCTTATACGTGTAATTTCCACCTGGGAAAAAGCCTGTGCTGTTCGAATTCTTGCAGTCCGCATTCCTTTCTTCCAGAATCATGGCATCATGAGGCAAGTGGATCTCTACCTCAGCACTCGGAGCAAAGGAAGAAAAAGCGTTTGCGCCTTTTGAAAAGCTCCATTTCTCATTAAATGACTTCCTTAACATGCTGCTGCCCCCTTTCAACTGATTTCGTTATTCACTCGCCATACAAACATACTGGACCTAACAAACCACTGGGATCAAGTTGCCCAAGTCTCGAGAGAAAATCCGGTGTTTCAAATACCAGTGTATTGGTCACTTCAATGGCAAGTGTGTTGCTGCCCTCCCGTAACAACTCGCTAAGATCAAACCGATAAGGGGCAGTTAAGCGAATGCCTGAGGAGACGCCATTCAGGTATACCTCTGCCGTCTCGAAGGCTTCGCCAAGATCAAGTACCGCTTGCTTCCCAGATGATAATGACCAGTTCAGATCGGTCTCATAACGAACCGTTCCGGAGAAAGCCGGCAACAACTCGGGTCTGCTGAGATCCGACAGATTATCCAATTTAATCCACGGGATAAATGACGGATATTGCTCGGAGGTTGCCGTAGTGACCGTCCATGGACCCTCGATAGCTGTAATCAGATTGCCTCTTATCATCCGCTTGGCTGCTGCCTTTATCCTATCAAGTGCCAGGCCGGCAATCACAACGATGGTTTCGGATGCCGGCAGGTTGAGCTTGAGCACCGATCTGTCACCTTCAATCACAGATTCCGCTTCCAGTACCTGATTGGTATAGGCATCGTAAAACCGTATATCTCCTGTTACCGGAAGAACCACTTCAGTAATGATTTCCTTGTTAGGATGTTCATTAAAGAACATAAAGACTTGCGAATCCAAATGGTTGACGTGGTAACAGCGCAAGAATGGCTCGTTGTCCTTCACGAACACGTCGTAATATCCGGCTGCTTGCAGCCTTCCCGCGAGCTTGTCAAGCGGGACAACCTTCACCTTGCCGTTAGCGGCTAGGCGTTCGAGAACTTCTTGATTCAGATCCCCTTCGCTTGACCGCGATGGAAGACCCTCTACGAAGAAGATGGGTAGTCCCAGATCAGCGAGTTGATGCAACCGGTTCAATACATTAGTCGGTAGTGCTTCGCTGTATGGAATAATGAGGCAATCATAAGACTCGTCCTGCATGAGGAGCTTGCCGTCCTGCACACTGACTCCGTTCACGATCGTATCGCATGGCAGAACATCACAATCAATTTGTTTCCGCATGAGTTCTTTGACAGGCTTGTGGAAGTACATGAACTCCCCAGACCATTCCGCTTCAGCGTGATAGAGTACGGCAGCCGTTGCTACATGTGTGCCGCCAGACAGGAGATGGCTCAGACGGTTCGTATAATGGTTCAAGTAGCGGTAGTAACGGTATTGCGGATTCTTCCCTTTGGCGTACAGATGCGGCGGACAATCCTGGTCAGGGTAATCTTTTGGCGAGAAGGCGTGCGGCACGAAATAGTTCACGCCTCGGACGAGCATGTGGTCCGTTATCCATTTCATAAGCTTCAGCCCCTCCGCCCAGCCGTAGGCACCGAACACCTCGGCCATGGTCCGTCCCTTTTTCTTCGGATCGAGATGGGCCAAAGACACCGCCATCTTCGCCATACCATAGTTGAAGAACTCCGAGTCGCTCTCCCCTGCGAACCCTTTAGTCGGGATATCATCGAACCCGGGCTTCAACTGCCAAAGAACAACATCCAAACCGGACATGTCCTGTCCGCCGAGAGCGCGATAAAAGTGACCCGCGCCGCAGCCAAGGCGAGCATGAACGTTGCCGTCTTCGAGCACATGTCCGATATACTCCACTCCGTGCTCTCGGCACCAATCGCCGATCTGTTCCGTGAAGTTCGCCGCATAGAGTCTGCTCAACAAATTCATGTAAGAGTAGCGCATCCGTGACGTATTCTCGCCGCCTTTATACCACAGCAAAGGCAGATACCGTTTATAATTCGGTCCAAATTCCCGCTCCAACAGGCTGAACATTTCCGCGCACCAGGGGAGCGTGACGTCCTTCTTGCCCGGCTTGGAGTTGTAGTCCCAAGTATCTTTATCGTTATAAAATCCAGGCTCATCGGAGAAAAATCCGGCTATTGTTTTTCCGAAGTCCTCACGGTACCGTTCGTAGAAGGCTTCGTGAACCGTGTTGATTAGAACGCGCACAGAGTCGGCTACGAGATGGTTAATATAGTCTTTCTTCTCCGAGTCGCCGCCATGTTCGCTTTCGATTAGCGAGAAGATGCGCCAATATCCATCTGGAACGTCCCAGAACAGCTTGCCGTTCTCCACCCGATCCGTCAATTCTACTGTCTCGTCCGTCAGTTCACCCGTGTCAGGATCCCTTTTTACCGCGATTACCGCAAAACAGGTTCCTCCGTTGCTGAATCCCGGAATGTATGGCAAGGTGGAAATCAAAAATGCAGAGTTATTTCGCGGTCCGACTGCGTCGACGTGGTTTTCATACACATAAAGACGGCGAAGTTCCCTAGGCGCCTCCTTCAAACGTCCTGCCGCATGCCCGGTAGGAAAATGATCATCATCTAGGATCCACACCCGCATGCCGTGCGTTCTCGCTTCATCCAGGATCACATCGATATCCTTCCACCATTTCGGTCCAAGAAAATCCGGGTGCGGTCTCGACTCTATGCAAACTGCCTTAATTCCCGACTCGTAGATCCGGGCCATTTCTTCCCGAAGCACTTCCTCTTCCTCTCCGTGCTGCCAAAAGAATGGCAAAATATAATTTTCTTCCTTGCCCGTCAATACATCTTGAAGTTTCACAGACATCTTTTTATCCACTCCTTTCGATACGAAGTCCGTATCCGCTCGATCCTCATCTTTCCAAATGTACAGCTTTGGAAACTTCGCCTTCGGTTATCCCGCTTTCATTAAAAGCGTCCACTCTTACATAAACAGGCTGACCTTTAACCAATGCTTTGATCGATACATGGTCACTGCCGAAAACCATGTGGCTGTGATACAATTTCTCAGGAGCATATCCCCAAAGCACGTTATATCCGACCGCATTACCATTATTCCAGGATACGGAAAGCTCTAGCTCGTCTATGTGTTCGGTTTGGATACCGCTTACTTTTGGAGGCAGTATTCCTTCCCCGATACCAAACACTCTTAGACCGGAGATACATGCTTGCTGGTTGTAAGGGAGCTCCTTTACCGTACATCTAATATACCTGGCCTTAATGCCCTGTTCTTTTACGATAAGATCATGCGATAAATCCGTATTGGCTTCCGATTTATCCTCAATTACGAAAAACTCTTGTCCATCTACCGAGCCTTCAAGTTGCCATCTGGTATAATGCCGACGAATGTCTATGAATCTTCCTTCCTGTAAAGCGGCTCCGTCGGGTAGATTCGCTATCAACCTATCATCAGCGAAATTGATCTGTATGGCATGCACGTTGCACTCATGCTTTAAATCGATTTCCAACCACTCTCCGGAAGCATTGGATGCCGCTTTCCACCACGTTTGCACATTCTCATCCGTGGCATGAGAAGCGTCCTTCCCCTCTTCGAAGGAAGATGCCCTAGCCGACTTACCATAGGAAAGCAGCATCCACTCCGGATTGTTCCACGGATTCATAGTCAACCGTTCGATCTTTAAAGGCCAATCTCCGTACCGTTGATTACAAAACAATTCTCCGTCTTCGTCAAAGCCTGCAGGCCATAGCCCGAGCCGTCTTTCAAAGTTATGATTGATGCTGATTCGCATCGTTGAAGTATGCCAGAGATTACCCTGCTTATCCTCCATAGTCGATCCGTGGCCAGCACCTGGGATGAAACCGCCCGGCTTGTAAGAGAAAGGATTATTATTTGCAAGCGTAAATGGCCCAAGCGGTTTATCCGATATATACACACCGTCGGCGTAAGTATTGTATTCCGTTCCGGGGGCGGAATATTGAAGGTAGTACTTTCCGTTATACTTATCCATCCATGCCCCTTCAATGTAAGGATCATTTCCGATAAGCTGTCTAATCAACGTTACGTATTCTTCAGGAGCGCCGGGATTTTCTTTTACAAAATTGTCTACAATTTCTTTGATCTGTTCTGGCGTTTTGGGAATGTGGTTATGATTCTCGCCTTTTCTTTCATAGCCAATTACCGTATTGTTTCCATAGATAAGAGCTGTTGGCTCTCCAATTGGTTTCATATCCGCTGGATTAAGCTCGACTCCATAGATCGGCTTATCACTCGAACAACCCCAGTAGAGGTAGACCTTTCCGTCATCATCCGCGAACAAGTTCGGATCCCAGAAGGGAAACGTCCCTTCTATTTCTTCAAATTCGCCTTCAAGAGGATCCTTCGTTCTGTAAAAGGAACAGTTCTTGGTGCTATGAGATGCGGAGAAATAGAGATAGTCTCCAATAACCCGCACATCCGGCGCGTAGTCATAAATAGGTACGCTCTTCAATGGATGGTAGGTCCAATCTATCAAGTTATCGCTTGCAAGAAATCCAGCTGTCATGGAAGGAAAAAGATAGTATTTTCCTTTAAACAGAATCATCGATGGATCTGCTGCTTCCCTATATGCGGCCATCGTGCCCATTGCGTTGTTCATTTGGTATTTGTATTCCATGTTGATCGGGTTGCATACATACGATGTCACTGCTAAAAACCTCCTCTAATCCGGCTAGATCCCGATTACCTTTATCTCATAATTAGTGCTTAGTAGATACGCCAATCCTCTTTATTTATTTCTTCCAAGGCAGCAAGAAGCTCTTCATTCGTATATTCAGGGATGAGGAAACACAGGATGTTAATCGGCAAAGATGCCATCACGTTTGCGCGATTGTCGGTCTCATCGGCTACGGCTTTAGACATGCTTACAGCTGCTTGTTCCGAATTAGAGTCCGTAACATAACCTTTCGCTTTGGTACCTTCGATCAAGCGCGGTTGAATGCTCTCCCAGTAGGCGGCGCCCTTTGGATTCAACAGGAGATCGCCTACTGTAGATAGCTCTGTCAGCTTTCCGACAAATAGCTTTATGCCATTTACGATGACCGTCTGTCTAAGAACATCCTCGTGCGCATTTTTGCCTATGACGATATCGCACTTACCGCTTTCTACATGCCATCCACCCAGCTCGATATTCCAATAGGCAAACGAACGTTTATCAAGATCAAATGTAACGGTCTTTGTCTCGCCAGGCTGTAAGTTTATTTTGGCAAAGCCTTTAAGCTCTTTTACCGGGCGAATAATAACACCCTTGTGAGGAGCAACATAAAGTTGCACGACCTCCTTGCCCTCCATATTACCGGTATTGGTCACATCTACAGTGACAGCAAGCTTCTCCGATTCAGAATTCCATTCAGCATGACTTAGCTTAAGATTCGAATACTCGAATGTGGTGTAGGACAGGCCGTAACCGAACGGGAAAAGCGCCTCGCACTTTTTGGTCTCGTAATAACGGTATCCAACAAATACGCCTTCCCGATATTCCACATTGTCTTGTTCCCCGAAGTAGAACAGATAGGATGGATTATCTTCCAGTTTCTTGGGGAAGGTCTCTGCCAATCTACCCGAAGGATTAACTTTGCCAAATAAGATATTCACCGTCGCCGCGCCGACCGCATCACCGCCAAGGTAGGTCTCTACGATCCCGCTCACCTGATCTGCCCATGGCATTTCAATAGGCGAGCCATTATGGAGAACTACAATGGTATTGCGATTGACTGCCGAAACAGCCTCGATAAGTTCGTTTTGGCAAGCTGGCATCCTCATATGATTACGATCGAATCCCTCTGATTCGTAGGACTCCGGAAGGCCAGCAAAAACAACCGCCACATCTGCGTGTTTTGCCGCTTCAATCGCCTCTGCCAACAGCGTATCATCCGTCCGTTCCTCATTGTCTACATAACCTTGGGCATAAATAACCTCTGTTATATCCTTAATGGCATCAAGTGCGGAAATGACTTTATAGGAGTTAATGTGTGAGGAGCCGCCCCCCTGGTATCGCGGTTTTGCTGCATATTGTCCTATAAACGCAACCTTTTTCTCTGCAGATAAAGGAAGCACACCGTCATTTTTCAATAGCACGATAGACTGCTCCGCTGCTTTTTGCGAGAGGGCAAGACCCGCTTCAAAATCGCGTTCTATTCTTTCTTTTCCCTCTCTCGCACGGAACGTGACCTGAAGAATTCGTTCGCATAGCTTATTGAGCTGCTCCTCGTCCAATTCGCCCGATCTGACCGCGTCTACTAGCTTCGAATCATTACCAGAATCCGACGGCATCGTAAGAGCGGTTCCTCCCTTTGCCGTTTCAATGCGGTTATGAACAGCACCCCAATCCGATACGACAAATCCGGTAAATCCCCACTCCTTATACAGCATTTCCTCTGTATATTGGGCGTGCTCAGTTGCGAAGGTTCCGTTAATTTTGTTGTAAGAGGTCATTACGGTCCAAGGCTGGGATTTGTTGATGACGATTTCGAAATTAGTCAGGTACAGCTCTCGCAGCGTGCGCTCGTCTGCGTTTGATGAAGATGTCATTCGCCTATGTTCCTGCGAGTTGGCAAAGAAGTGCTTCGCACTCGTCCCCACGCCTTTGCTTTGCACTCCGTTGATATAGGCTGCGCCCATCTCTCCGGTAAGCAAAGGATCCTCGGACATATATTCGAAGTTTCTGCCGCATAACGGAGATCTCTTCGTATTCAGCGCCGGCCCGAGAATAATATCTACTCCTTCCGCCAGACAATCCTCTCCCAATCCTTCGCCTACCTCTTTAGCTACATTGGTATCAAAGCTAGACGCAAGAAGACTGCCTGTCGGAAAGCAAACTGCGGGTTTGGCGTTGAATATGTTCGTATCCTCGCTTATATCCGGTTCAATCCTTAATCCATGTGGTCCATCGGCTAAGTGAAGCTTAGGCACGCCAAGACGGTCGACGCCTTTCGTATACCAGTTATCCAAACCAGATGTAAGTGCCGCTTTTTCCTCAAGCGTCATGTTGGATACGATCTGTTTGATTTGTTCCTTATCCAAGTTAATCCCCCTCATTATTTCACTGCGCCCAGCGCAATCCCTTTGATGAAATACTTTTGGAAGAAAGGATACGCAATTAGAATCGGAAGAACGCCGATAACCGCGATTGCCATCCGAACCGACGTGCTCGGCATTTCCGCCATTGTACCGCTGGCTGAAGAGCTCATATTGCTGTTATTGGCTAAGAATTGCATGTCCTCCATCATACGGTTCAGAATGTTCTGAATGCTGAACAATTTCGGATCGGTAACGTAGGTCATACCGTTGAACCAGTCGTTCCAATAAAGGATCGCTTCAAACAAACCAATCGTCGCCAAAATCGGAAGAGACAGAGGAAGGACGATGCGGTAGAAGACCTTGATTTCACCTGCGCCGTCAATCTTCGCCGCTTCGATCAGCGCCGGTGGTACCGAGGTCATGAAGTACGATCGAACGAGCAAGACATTAAATCCATTCATAAGCAATCCCGGCACGATAAGCGCCCAAATCGTATTCTTGATTTGGAATATCTGGGTATAGATCAAATACGAGGGCACAAGCCCGCCGTTGAACAGCAGCGTGAAGAAGACTAAAAACGCCAAGAAGTTCTTCAGCGGCAAATCTGAGCGCGACATCGGATAAGCGAGCATAGACGTCATGGCAAGGCTCGCCGCCGTACCGAAGACCGTAATCAGGATCGTGATGCTGTAAGCGCGTCCGAGTTCATCCCAATGCGTCCACAAGTACTCGTATGCCTTGAGGCTGAATTGTTCGGGGAAGAAGCTGTATCCGTTCTGAAGAATGCTTTGCTCGCTCGAAAACGATGATACGATAAGCAGAATGAATGGGATGATGCAGGCGAGAGAGATACCCATCAACAATACGTGAGGGATCCAACTCGTCCAATTCTTATTTTGTACCACAGGGCTCACCTCCTAGAATAAAGCGTTATCTTTGCTGTATTTGCGTACGACGTAGTTGGAGAAGATGACAAGCAGGAAGCCCACTAACGATTGGTATACCCCTGCCGCCGAGGACATGCCGAAATCTCCTAGATTCATGAGCGCCCGGTATACATAAGTGTCGATAACATTGGTCGTCTCCGAAAGGACACCAGAATTCATCGGAACTTGATAGAACAGTCCAAAATCCGAATAGAAAATACGGCCGATTGCCAGAAGCGTCATCATTGTTATGACCGGTATGATTAGCGGAACCGTCACGAACCGAATTTGTTGCCAGCGGGTTGCGCCGTCGAGCGTCGCCGCCTCGTAATATTCAGGATCTATGCTGATGATTGAAGCCAGGTAAACGACGCTTAGGTAGCCGACACCTTTCCAGAAGTTCACAATCGTAAGAATATACGGCCAATACTGTTTCTCCGCATACCAAGATATATCGTCTATTCCGAAAAGAGGAAGAATTGATTTATTAATGAAACCCGTGTCACTGCTAAACATGGCGAAGACGAGATAGCTGACGATAATCATAGAGATTAGGTGAGGGAAAATAACGATACTTTGGTAGAAACGTTGGAAAAATTTCTTTCGGATTTCGTTGAGCAGTATGGCTACCGCAATAGCCGCAACCGTATTGATTAGAATAAAAGATACGTTGTATAGAATCGTATTGCGGGTAATAATGTAGGCGTCCGATGTTTTGAACAAATATTCAAAATTATCAAATCCCACCCATTCGCTTCCGAAGATCCCCTTGTGGGGAATAAAGTCCTTAAACGCGATGATGATACCGAACATGGGAAGATAATTATTAACAAGCAAATAGATCAAGCCGGGAATCATCAGTAGATACAATGGAGCGAACTTTTTCCATTTCATTGATGCAAATTTCATTGTCTCTCACTTCCTTGTTAGGCCATATAGTCTGTAATGAAGGCAATCCAATCAACCCTCCAGTTGATTGGATTGCGTAGTAGTTCTTACAGCTTCTTCTTATTTCTTAGCGGCTACCCATGCATCCAATTGTTTCTGTTTTTCCGCAATAATCTTGTCAATGCCCGCATCCTTCATCTTCGAGATAAATTCCGGCAGTGCTATATCCGGATCTAGAACGCCGTTCTCGAGTGCCATTCGATATTGAACTACTACGTTGGTTACTGCAGCGACTTCCGTCTTCACCGAGGAAGAATCGAAGGTGAAGCCAAGAGCTTTCGATTTTATCGCATTGTCGTTGAATTCCTTTAACTTATTCCATTGATCCGGATCGTCTCCATTGAAGGTATAGGACAAGAACTGATTACCGAACAGCCAACCGGCACCTGTATAACTAACGTTGCCGGCATTGACTCCCTCCGGGTAATCAATAACATTGTCCGAAACTTTCGTGAAGTGTTTGCCTTCGATTCCCCAGTCCAGCAAGTTGACGATTTCCTTATCTGTATACATGAGATTCAGGAATTCCATCGCTTTCTCCGGGTTCTTAGAGTTCGGAGCTATTCCCCACATGATGTTCGTGACGGTACTCGTCTTTGCAACGGCAGGGAGCATCTCAGAGACGATCATTTCGGTCGCCGATACCCTCGTTTCTTGTGCGGATAAGCCCGGTTTCATTGGCACGAGGTAACCTGCCGCTTTACTGGCTCTAATAAGATCAGCCGAAGACTCTTTAATCGTGATAGCGTCTTTCGGAATGTAGCCGGCTTGGTACCAATTTCTCATTCGCTTCAGGAGATCCGCATACTCTTGCGTTTCATACCAGTTAACGACTTTCAAATCTTGCCCATTGTTCAGCAGGACGCCCATATCGTCGCCGAGCGAGTCTCTCGTGCTGTATGAGGCAATCGGCGATCCACCGGAGCCTACTGCCAGAGGCGATATGCCCGGCTCGTTATCCTTCAACGTTTTCAGCACCGCTTCGAGGTCGTCGAGCGTCTTGATTCCGTTTATATCAATCTTCTGTTTGTCCGCTATGTCTTTTCTCATCAAGAAACCATAGCTTGCTGCAAAGTCTCTGATACTCGGGACGGCGTACGTTTTGCCGTTGATAATCGCAGCGTTCGCGTAATCTGGACCAAGTACTTCCAAGATGCCGTTGTCTTGGTTTTTCAACAAGTCATCCAATTCTATAAGCTGTCCCTTAGCAACCATATTCGCATAGCTCGTCCCGAAGAGCGGCATCAGATCGAGCTTCTCGTTGCTGGTCAGCATCAAATTGACTTGATTGGTCCATGCGCTGAAGCTGATTGGCAGCAATTTAACGGTTACGTTTATTTTCTGCTGCGCAATCTTGTTAACCTCATCCTGTATGAGAAGAAGGTCTTGAGGAACGGCACCGAATGTGAAGTATGCCATTGTCAATTCATAAGGCGCTTCGTTGCCTTTGCCCGAATCTGATACGGACGAATTGTTCTTCTCAGGATTGTTCCCTGCGTTCGAGCTGCATGCGGCAAGCATAACCGTCACCGCGAGTATTAGACTTGCCCAACCCATTTTCCGTTTCATAGTACTCCCCCGTTTAACATTGTGGTTTTCATTATTCCCCTTCACGACTTTGTCGGATGCGCTTAAGGGGACAATGTAGCTCTATCATACAATCCCTAAATTTTGTACTCTACCTATAAGTCGACTTCCAACTGTCAGGTTGTCGACTTCTTGCAATTCAGCTTCGCAATGAAAGAAGAGGAGCGCTTTCTTAGCGCCCCTCCTTATTGGTTGTCTAATACAGTGCCTTCTAATCCTTAGGCTGATTTGCTGCTTCTTGTCGATATTCAAGCGGACTTTTGGAAGTAAACATTTTGAACATGCGGGAGAAATGGGAGAAGTGAGTATACCCGATCTCGGTTGCGATGGCATGTACCGGCAGATCAGTTCGAATAAGCAGATCCTGTGCTACATTCATCCGTTCCCGATATACATATTCGGTGACGGAAACTCCCATCTCTTTCTTGAAAACTCGGTCTAGATAATCGACATTTAGAAAAACGTGCTTCGCAATCTCATCCCTCAACAACGGCTGGGCAATCTGTTTGGTCACATATGCGACTACCCTCGCAACGACGGATTCTGATTGCTCCACCGAATTGGAGAATTCTATTGCTGTATGGACAACATGGTGAATCCAGAGAACCATGTCCTTCACTGAGCGGGTTGCGGTTACGGAAATTTGTACCGATTTATCGTCGCTAAATAGTCGGTTTGCCATAATGCCTTTCGATTGCAGGAATGAGTAGACCAACTGCAGGAAATCCTGATGGAATTGGTGCAATTGTTTGGCGTCGAGCCCCGGCCCTTTCGTTATTTTGTCCAAGTAACCCGTCATTTCCGCAGCCAGTCTCTCCGCAGAGCCTTCCTTCAGCATTGCAGACCATACATGAAATTCCGGCTCGAAATACGTTCCCGATGAAAATGAGCTACCATTCAATAATATGACGCGATTGTCGCTTGCCACATTGTTTCTATCCAGAGTCTGCAGCTTTTCGGCCATGGCTGGAAGTTGATATGGGTATGCGGGAGCGCCGACATAGCAGGACATATCGCAATAGAAATAGTTGTGACAAGAGGCAATATACCTGGTGCAGCACTGGTGGAGACGTTCCGCATCATTTGCATTCCAACACTCGAAGGATAGAATCGCAAGATGCATTCCTTTGCCGAGCGTAATTAGCTGCCCATAATTCCCTATGTTCAATAGTACTTCTTCGGCCGAATTTCGGAGCGCATACTCCATGATTTTCTCATCGCGAATGTTCAATTCTTTGTGCCAACGCTTGACCGCTATCAGTACCGGTACGAATTGCATCTGCTCCGTGTATGGAATATTGCGTTCCTCTGCAGCTTGACGGATGGCATCTGGATTAGCCGGTATTGTCTGGCCCAGAATATCCATCCAGAACCGTTCGATCAGCAACGGCTGATGCTGCACCCAATACTGGCCATAGCGGCTGAACTCGTTCCTCTTGATTTCCTCGCTGCGTTTCGCCATTACCTTAACGATTACATTTTCAAGTTCCGGAATCGGCACAGGCTTCAGCAAATAATCAAAACTCCCGAGCTGGATGGCCTGCTTGGCGTAATGAAAATCCGCATGGCAGGTCAGGAAGACGGAATCCGTCGACGGATAATACTCCCTTACCCAAGCCAGTAACTCCAAACCATTGCCTTCTGGCATCTCTATGTCACAAAGCATCATATCGATCGGATATTTTTGGAACATTTCTTTTGCTTGATGGATATCGTAGGCGGTAAAGACATTGGATATACCAATATGATCCCAGTTTACGACAGATTTAATGCCTTCCACAGCATGTATTTCATCATCAACGAGCAGAATACTTGTCATGACCAATCACTCCTATCTAGACCTCCGGTTGAAGAGGCAACAGTATCCTCACCACAGCTCCCGACGGATCTTCACTATTCTCGAACGAGATACTTGCACGATCGCCATAGAGCAGGCCAAGCCTGCGTTGAACGTTCCATATGCCGATATGTTCCCCGCCCTGTGCGTCAATAACTCTTTGTCCAGCACGGATTTCTTTTAAAATGTCCTCTGGGTATCCTTTGCCCGTATCGCGCACGGATATTGCTAATAATGGCTCGTTGCCGGATTCGTCAATGTCTATCAGAACGGATATTCGAATCGGGCTGTTCGAGGTTACCGATGTGTGCTTGACCGCATTCTCAACGAACGACTGAATCACGAGCGGCGGCACCAGCGTGCTCTTCAGAAAATCTGGGGATCCGAACTCGAACGACAGTTTGTTTGGAAACCTTAATTCCTGTATGCGTGCGTAGTTGCGGATATGCTGAATCTCATCTTTGAGCGGAACGAATGACAAGTTGCTTCTAAACATATACCTAAAATATTGGACCAGGCAGAGCGTCATCTCTTGGATCAGCTCAAAATTTTTAACCAGAGCTAGATTGTATACGATATTAAGCGAATTCATAAAAAAATGCGGATTAATCTGAAGCTGCAAATGCTGCAGTTCGGCCTTTTGTTTACTTAACTGCTCCTCATAGACATGAATACGAAGCTCCTGAATCTGTTCCATCATTCCGTTGAAGGTCATGTTCACCATCTGGAATTCGTCCGATGTCGGGAACGGCTCGATACGGACGTTCATATTGCCATCTCCAATCCGTCGCATAGCCGTCATGATTCGATTCAACGGCCTTAATACGAGCTTACGAAGCAGCAGCAAGCAGGCAGGCACGAATATAATCGCAATGATTGATATAATGGTTACGATTCTCCGGAGATACGGCAGATGACCAAGTATCTGTTCGTCTGGAATGAGCGCCATGAGACTGAAATTGCCCTTCGCCGACGGTTCGCCAACGACCAAATATTTATTTTTGCCTCCAGATAGATAATAATGTTCTAGTTCTTGTGTTAAATCAATCTCGTTTAACCGAACTGTCTCTTCATGCTCCATGGGGGTCCCGTTTTCGGTGGCGAATAGCGATAACCCTCTCTCCCCGAGATTGAGCAGACTAAGCGGAACAGCGAGCTTATCGATTTTGACCCATGCTCCTGCATAAACATCGCTTGTCCGCAAAATGCGGAACAAATAATAGGTCTTTTCGATTTCGACGACATGCCAGCTGCTTAGATCGAAATTACTTGTTTGCTGCAGTTCGGAGATTCGGTCACCAATATAAGCTCTAACTTGATCCCTTTCCTGGGTTTCTCCTATTTCCTGATAGGCATCCACATATTCTTGTTCCACATTTGTATACAAAAATATGGAATTGACCGACTTAAAAGCAGTCACATCCGCGGACATCTTCTGATTCAAACGGACTTTGGCCAGAATTCGTTCCTTTTCAGAATTGGCATTCGTCATCGTCTGAAGGTCCTTATCATTAACGATTAGGTTCGTTACATATTTGTCTATATCGTTCAAGTTATCGTCGATCTGAGCCATATAGAGCGTAATCATATTCCGATTAGATTCCGCGACCTGATCCCGGACGACGCCGATAGCATAGACGTTGTTATAGATGAGAAAGATGAGCAGCGGCACCGTGATAACGAGCACGCCGACAACCAGCTTAAGTCGTATTGAATTTAACGAGAGCCGGGAAAGACGCCTTGTCATTTCTATATCCCCCTTGTTCATGCTGCGAATAGAGCCTCCCCATATTATTCTAACTACAACTACATCCTTAAACTATCACAATATCGGCTTTATTATGACGTGAAGTCGACTTGAATCAAATAAAGACGTACTGGTTATGACCGTTATATTCGACAGTGTGTTGTTAAATCACCGTAATTAGCAAACAAACAATACTATAGAAGCAGCAGCCTTGAACCGAATTACGTCCTCGTCGAACACCTCTTGGTTCACCCCAAAGCCTGCACAAGCGGAACTATGAGAAAATCAATTAATAATTTCAATATTTACTTTCTGAAAAAAAAAAGCACTAATCCTCATACTAATAAAAGGATCAGTGCGTATAGTGTTACAATTTCAGCAAATAGGAAATAACCTGAATACTTACATCCCTAGGTAATCAAACCCCATACATCATCAGTTCTATTGATGAGGTCTAACTTACAATATCATTTCTTCGCCTTATAAAACTCATGATACAGCTTCATCAATGCCCGCTTCTCAATGCGAGACACATAGCTGCGGCTGATGCCCAGCTCCTTCGCGATCTCCCGCTGCGTTCGCTCGTCGCCGCCATGGATGAGGCCGAAACGGCCAATAACGACTTCTTTCTCACGGTCGTCCAATATATCGAGGTTTTTGTATATTTTAGATTTCTCGATCTTCAATTGCACTTTATCCGCCACATCGTCGGCTTCCGTGCCGAGGATGTCAATGAGCGTAATTTCATTGCCTTCCTTGTCCGTACCGATTGGGTCATGGAGCGACACGTCCTTGCGCGTCTTCTTAAGCGACCTTAAGTGCATAAGTATTTCGTTCTCGATACAGCGTGCCGCGAACGTCGCCAGCTTCGTTCCTTTACCAGTCTGAAAGCTCTCAATCGCTTTAATCAAACCGATTGTCCCAATGCTAATTAAGTCCTCTAGATCCTCGCCGGTGTTATCGAATTTTTTTACTATGTGCGCCACAAGTCGCAGGTTGTGCTCGATCAGCAAATTGCGCGACCTTGCATTTCCTTCAGCCATTAGCTGCAAATGCTTTGTTTCTTCTTCCTCTTGAAGCGGTTGAGGAAAAGCGTTATTTTTCACATAAGACACAAGCAGCGACAACTGCTTAATGAACAACGCAATAGCAGCGAACAAACCCATAATACGTACACCCCCATGCTGTATTGGCAAGGTTTAGGCTATAGCCTTCTCCCAGCAAGAACGTCAGTTGTACATTGTATGTAGGCTGGGGCCTATGCGTGCATGTACTTCATTCGATTTTTTATTTCATGATTCGAGCCGTCGCAAGCAGCAATGCAGAGTTTGGCTTTCAAGTCTTGCCCGAACAGGCGGAGAATATTGAATTAGTCATGTTGTCCCTTTTGAGTGGAGATCGTCCAATCAAAAGGCCACCTGCAAACCGGACAAGTACTTTTAATTGGAAAACATACAGCCTAATTCGCCCAATATGCTCATTTCCGACAATTCCACCTCATTTGCCTGTATGAAATCCATTCAAACTTCTTTTTCGATGTCATCTGGCTCATTAGCCTGTATGAAATCCACTCACCAGTCTGATTTCCGCAGCTGCAGCAGCAGCTCTAACTAATCTTCGGCAGTGAAAGACAAGAATGATAAAAACAAAACTCCAACCGGTGCACCTCGGGGATGTGCAACCACGTGTAAAAAAGACCGCATGGCGCCTAAGCTCCATGCGGTCTTCTCGTATACCCGTCTATTCTACAATCGGCTTCATCGTACGCAGCATGCCGTAGATGCCGTTAACCTGCTCATCCGGCACGAACTTGAACTCCACTTGATTCTTACCGCCGATCAGCGCGGCCGGAATCGGGTAATGCTTCGTTTCGAATACGCGGCGCCACCATTCCGGACCGGATCTCTCGCTGACGAACAATTGATCGTCCACGTAAATGTTCATGACACGGTCGCGGTTCATAGCGAAGTACATCACTTGCAGCACATTGTCGCCAGCCGGATCAACGTTCAGCTTGTAGCTGAACCAGCCGCCGCCATGCGCCAGCCTGCCGTTCTGACCATCCCATGCGCCGCTGAACGTCTCTTCGCCCTTGATCTCATGCTGCAGCTCGTATTGATCGTTGCCGACTTGAACGCTATCGATTGTAGCATCCTTCACGAGCTGCTCCCATCTGCCCTTCTCCAAATGCGCATTCAGCTCATCCGAGCCTTCCTCCACGATGTTCCAGTAGATACCGTAACGCTCATGATGCTGCTTATAATGAGGAGTGAACAGCAACCGCTCATCCTCGTCGGTATTCTGAAGCCTGAAGCTCAGCATGTCGCCCTCTTGGACGACATGCTGCTCGGCCCCTTCAATCCATTCCTCGGCCGTCATGCCGGTCGGGATAATAAAGTCTTTGACGAGCATTCTTCGCGTTGGAACGCGGACCATAATACCTGTCGAAGCTTGGATCATATCCTCGGTTCCAAGCGCTGCGCTCAGCACGACCGGACCGTACGCAAAACCGACGACATTCCGGTTATCCGGCAAGCGCGAGACGATCAGCTTCATCGGAAGCGTCAGCACAAGCTGATCGCCATCACTCCATGTCCGGTCTACAGAGATAAAGCCATCCACGGCTTCAGCCGATACAGCCACGTCATTCAGCTTCACGGCGACTTCGCCTCTCACCCAATAAGGAACGCGGAAGCTCAGTTTGAGCGGTTTCACTTGTCCGTCTTCGATTGCCACCGTAAACGTCGTTTGATCGCTTTCCGGAATGCCCGTGTTTTGCGTAATCTGAACACCTTGCTCGCTCCACTGCAGCGTCGAGCTTACATATTGATTTATGAATAGCTCGTTGCCTTTATGGAAGTAGAGGCTGTCATTCAGCTTCGTGAAGCTCTCCATCCCCGTGCCGGTACAGCACCAGAAGTGGTCGAACGGCGAGCTGTATATTTTAAAATAACCCGTCGCCATCGGCTGGAAGTACATCGTCATGCCCGTTTCCGGATTTTGCGAGGAGAGAATGGCATTCACATAGTTGGTTTCGTAGAAATCCGCATACTTCCGGTCTTTGGTCAGCTTGAACAATTCGCGGGTCAGCTTCAGCATGTTGTAGCTGTTGCATGTCTCGCAAGTAATATCGCTACGCCTGCTGTTCAGCGTATTGGGATCGCCGAAGTGCTCGGACTCGCTGTTGCCGCCGGTCATATAGCTATGGTTATATACGACGATATCCCAGAACTTTTTCGCCGCATCCAGATAAAAGCTCTCGCTCTCGCCAACCGCCAAGTAACGGTTCAACGCGCCGAGAAACTTCGGAATCGTCGTGTTGGCGTGTTTGCCTCTCAGAATATCGTTGCCCTGCGCGGTCGCTTCGAACAACGGCAGTTCGTCGAACTTATGCGCTGCGTCCAGATGCTTCGCATCGCCCGTAATTTTGTACAGTTCATATAGACAATCGTTCATTCCGCCGTATTCTACCGCAAGTACGGTCGCTTGCAATTCATCCGACCAACGCGACGTGCGCGAGGCCACCCAATCGCCTAACCGGACGACCGTATCCAAGGCAATCTTGGAACCTGTCGCATGATAGACGGAGATCAAACCCGCGATAATCTTATGCATCGTATACCAAGGAACCCATGCCGGTTGCTTATTCTCTACATTGTCGATCAGCGTCTCGGGAAACGCCGACAAGTACCCGCTCTCGAATTGGCATTGCGCCAGCTCGGACGCCAAATAATCAAGCTTCTCCAGCAGCACCGGATCTTTCGTATTCGTGTAGGCCTGCGATAACGCCGTTAAGTAATGGCCGAGCGTATGCCCTCGAATCTCTGTATTTTCCCAGCCCGGATAGATCTCGGCTTTTGGCTCAAGTCCCCGATTGGTCCGAAAACCAGCAAGCAGACGGTCGATGTTGTAGCTCTGCAAATATTCAAGCTCTTTCGCAAAAGCATTGACGTGATAGGGTCCCGTCAGCACCACCTTATCCATTCCGAAATCGAGCAAATCGCCCCGTCTCAGCGTCGCTTCTTGTATCGTCATCTTACTTCCACCTTTCATCTACCGTTAATAGAGCGCTATCAAATCTATTTACAGATTAGCGTTATACGGCGACTAGCATAAGTGGTAAAACGTTCGAATTCGTGTAAAAAAGTCAGATTTCCTCTCTCGTTGCTGCTCCAACAAAAAACTATACTTTATCGGGTTGTTATTGCATTAACCGCCTGTTATCCTATTAACAATATGCCTATCGACATGTGAAAAGGTTAGATGAGGAAGGTGAGGACAGAATGCTCGGATACAGGCTTAATGTCGAAAAACCACTTGCCCTGAAGATGACGGGCAAGTTCGTTTCGCCATCTCCCGACTGGACGCATATGAGCAGGTTGCTGATGGAATACGAGTTGTTCGTTCAGACGAAGGGGCAATTGTTTATAGCCGATGAAGAGGAGCAGCATGCGCTGCAGGAAGGCGACTTTCTTCTTATGCCGCCCCGCGCCAAGCAGTTTGGCTATCAGAAGTCGGATTGCAGTTTTTATTGGCTGCATTTTACGGTGGACGACCACTTAACGGACAGCTGTGAGATCGAGTCCTATGTTCCACAAGAGGGGAGCATTGTCATCCCTCGCAAAGGTACGCTGAGTAACGACAAAATCGTCGTACTGATGAAGCAACTGCAAGATTCCGTGCGAAGCTATCAGGATACGACGCTGAATAACTATTTGACGACGAGCATCTTATGCGAGCTCTATAACCAAGCCTACTTGTCCAAAAACGCGCCGAACAAAAAGCTGAAGCAGCTTCAGCTCTATAACGATATCGTCGATTATATGGCTTGGAATCGGTCCGAGCAGTTGAAGGTGTCGCAGATCGCCGATCATTTCGGCTATAACGCCAAATATTTGTCGCATCTGTTCTCGACGATTGCCGGCGTAGCGCTCAAGCAGTTCATCATGCAGCAGAAGATCGAAGCAGCTTCGTTCCTTCTCACGGACACGAACCAGACGGTCAACGAAATCGCGCTGCAGCTCGGCTACCACGACAGTCAGCATTTCATGAAGTCTTTCAAGCAAATGACGAATCTGACGCCGACGGAGTTCCGCAACGCCTCGGCCAACCGGCTGCTCTACTATAGATAATTGTAATCCCGCGCGTATGAATGGAATGATCTAACATGGCTAATTCACTCGCAAACGAGTATGATCGTAATTGCGTTTCCAAAAACAGCAAGAGTCAGTTGCAGCAACGATAAGGTGGTATCCGCAGTGGGATTTTTAGCAATAACATATTGGCGTAAATTAATAGGAGGCTATCCGAAGGACGCGATCTCGTTCATAGCGGCAAGCTTGGCAAACGCGATCGGCAGCTCTATTCTATGGCCGTTGACGACACTGTACGTGCATCAAGTATTGGGCAGATCTTATGCCGATGCGGGATTGGTGCTGTTATTCCAAGCGCTCGCAGGCGTCATCGGGCAGCTCGTTGGCGGAGCCATGTATCATAAATTCGGACCGAAAAATTTAATCGTAACGTCGATGGTCATTTCCGGTCTATTAATCGGACTGGTCGTTTTTACGAGAGATTACTGGATATACGTGGCGATGACCAGCATCTACGGATTAATGAACGGGGTTGCTGCGCCGGCTATCAACGCCTATATCGGCTTTCGCTGGCCGGACCATCGGCGGAAGCTGTATAACGCCATCTACGTAGGGAACAATATCGGACTGGCCGTCGGCGCTTCGGTCGGCGGACTCATCGCGGCGATCTCATTTTCGATGACCTATGTCGTTACGGCATTGTCGACGGTCGCTTTCGGCGTCTTCCTTCTCTTATTCATGCAAACCGAACGCCGTTCCACGGCTAACGACTTGGCGATGAAGACGTCAAGATCGGCTGCAAGCTCCTCTATCGCGGGAATGGAGGAAGATCTGCCGCTGCTCAAGAAGCTGATGAATGTCCGTATCTATTTATTTCTGGGCATCGGTCAGATGCTATTTTTCGTCTCGATTATGATATGGAATAGCGGTATCGCGCCTTATCTGAGCGACGGCGGTTACCCGCTATCGATGTACAGCCTGCTATGGACGACTAACGGTATCGTTATATTCGCCGGGCAGCCGATTACCAATTGGATCAAGAGGAGACTTGCCGGTTCGCTTCGCATGGAGATCGTGGCAAGCTCCGTTATTTGCACGGCAGGTTATTTATTCATCGCCCTATTCCATGACTACTATATATGTTTGGTGATCGGCATGATCGTATGTACGCTTGGAGAGATGCTGCTCCTTCCGGTCATTCCGACCTTCTTCTCCGAAAATGCGGGCAAAAGCGCGCCTTTCTACATGGGCATTGTTGGCGGCTTCGGCAGCGCCGGCCGTATGATCGCGCCAACGATCTACGGTACGATATACGATCAGACCGGCATTTCGCTCGTCTTGTATTTGGGCATGGCAGCTTCCCTCATATCTTTCGTTGTGTTCGTCGCCCATGCGTACTTGCATAAATCCTCATAGCTTTGCCCAAAAAAAGCCGCATGAAGCTTTCACTTCCATGCGGCTTCTCTATTAAGCCAATTAATATAACGGGAACTTCTGACGAAGATCCTCTCTGTGCAGGACGTTCGAGTCCTCGCGGATATAGTGGCAGACGTACGAGCGGCGCCAGCGGTCCTTGCTCCGGTTCTTGTTCGAGGAGTGAATAAGCAGCTCGCTGAAAAACAAAATATCGCCTTTCTCCATCTCGACCGGAATTTGTCTCGACGTGTCCACGCCTTCCGTTTCCTCCGTCCAATGCTCATGCTCCTCGATGTTTTTCACGGCGCCGTGAGGCAGCAGTCCGAGCTTATGCGTTCCCGGCATTACCCATAGGCAGCCGTTCTCGATATTAACGACTTCCTCCATCGCTGTCCAAGCCGCAATCATAGTCATTGGATCATTCTTGATGTAATAATAGTCCTGATGCGCGGCTTGCCCCGGCGAGCCCGGCTCCTTGTAAAAGTACATGCTTTGCACGCATACGGCCTCCTTGCCCATTAGCTGTGCCAGCGCTCCGCGCACGATGGCATTCTTCATCAATTGTCTGGAGAAGCTGTCATGCTTATGCGGATTAAATAATCGCAGCGAATATTTTTTCGCTTCGTCGCAGGCCGCCCACTCCGGCATCGGACTTTGGTTGCGAATATCGTAGATGTGTCCATTAAAGGCATCAATTAGATCATCCGACATTCCCTTCTTATACAGAAAGTAACCTTGCTCTCTGAAAAACTCAACTTGCTCCTCCGTGAGCGGCTTAAGCGGCGGTGTGAAAGTAGTATTCATCATTGCGTATCCCCTTTACTGTTTATTGGATTGCCATTTGCTATACTCAAAGCATACGCTTACAGACATGTTCCAACAATGGCTGTAATTTACTAAAATGTATCTGCAATTGATATTCTCTATTTTCATATCGAGGTGATCGCATGTTGCTTAGCGCTAACGCTGTATCCTATGAATCGATAACCTCCATAACCTCCGGCTCCATCGTCTATCCTCCGGGCGGAAGATTCGGTCCGCGCATCCAGCAGGACATTCAGCTCGTCATGCTGTATACAGGCGAGATGACGGTCACGATTGACGGCCGCGAGCTTCATGTACAGCCCGGACATACGGTGCTGCTGAAGCCGGGTCACGAAGAGTCGTTCACTTTCTCGCGCACGGAGGAAACCTGGCACCGCTGGATTGCCGTTCATGCGCCTGAACTGGAGGAAGCTGTGCGCGAAGACCTGTACGCACTGCCCGAATATTTGCCGCTGACGGAGGAGATGAATCGGCTTACGGACCTCATTCTGAACCTCCAGCGACAGTCGGAGCATACCGATCCCGTGCTGCGCAGCTTAGGTCTCGCCGCGCTCCAGTTATATCCGCACGAATCGTCGCGAGCGCTTCTCCAGCAAGAGAAGCACCCGGCCGTATACGCCGCGCTTGATTGGATTCACGAGCACCATAACGACGACGTATCGCTCAAAGCCATCGCGGATCATGCCGGCGTATCGGCGGAGCATCTCGTTCGCTTGTTCAAGCAGTTCGAGCAGACGACGCCGATTCATTATTTATGGCAATACCGCATTGAACGCGCCGTAGAACTATTGACGAATACGGGTCTTAACGTGACCGAAATCGCCCATCGTTGCGGCTTCAAAACCTCGCATCATCTCGCGCGTCTCATAAAGCAATCAACGGGAAAAACAGCGTCAGAGATACGCCGGCTCTCGTGGAGCGGCCTTCGCAAGGCGTAGGTGTTGGTGTAGAGTAAGCGTCAATTCCAGCCCACCTTTAAGTGCCGTTTCATGTGGACGCTTAAAGCAGAATCAGTAGCCCAACAGGGGATTCCGTTCTGTAATGAGCTGTTTGCCATTGAGCGAGAACTGAATCCCAACCATACCAAATAAGCATCCGTATGGAGCGCAGTCGCCCCCTTTTTGGATGCTTACAGCATGAAACAATGGAAAAAGCTGACGGCGTTTCTGCAGGATGGCCGGCTAGAGATCGAAACGGCGAAAGAAAATGGCTTGAATCCGTTTCGTTACCTCATGTACCTGTTCGAACAGCCCCCTCAGTTGCCTGGCCTTGCAAATTCCGGTGCACTGGACAACTTATACTTCCGTGGTCTTCCACGCTGCTATTGACCTGCCACATTTCTAAGTCTTAGATCATACATGAAACAGCCCTCAACTTGATGACAAGACGGGGGCTGTTTGTCGTTTACGTATGTACGGTGAGGATAATGTTCCAATATAGAGGGAATTGTGTGCTTTTTATCGAAACCTAAAATAGACATTGAACGACAGCAAACGGGGGTATTCAGGTGGAAGGGGTTCTTACATCGGATGTTTTGGGTTGGGTTGGCGGGATTATAATATTTGTGATCGTATTGTCTGGTATTTTGTTCATCGTTCACAAGGCCTTCAATCATGAGGGGTGTCTAATTACGATTGTTGCGCTCTTCCTGGCGGGGAGTGCAGCGAACATTACGCATGATTGGATTAAGACGGATGTGCAAGCTGTCATCGACGAGAAACAGGAGAATATGGCATTTCCCAATCTGCTTCGTCTGCAAGAAGGGGAGCTTGCGGTCATTGTAGGTCAGAATTATGAACAAATCAAAGCTTTTAATCTGAAGGAACAATCCCCCATCTGGACTTATCAGGTGGAAGAGAAACTTGAAGCGGTATCCATGTTTCACATGATAGATTCGGAACTTCAATTCTATATTTCGGATATAAACCTCAATCAAACAGTGTCCGCCAGCATTGAGAAGACCGTTTGGATCGCTATCAAGAACAGCAAGAAATCCAGCGTTTCAAACGATACTTCGCCACTGCCGGATCATTATAATGAGCATTTAAGGAAACAACGAGGGCTTAAGAAACGGGAAACAAAATACGATCAATACAGTTATACGGTTAGCAAATATACGGATATCGAATACACGGGGGAACCTCCGGCGAATAAGTTCGATTGGAGTTCATCAGGATGGACTGGCGGCGCATTGATCTGGAATTACGAAGCGAAGAGCCCTATAGCGACTGAGACATACGAAGTGAATGACACTTACGTATTTGGAGATGAGGGGCAATTGCTCTATGGTCTCGATCTTCTGAACGGTGAGTTGCGTTGGAGGGTGCAAGTGCCGGAGCCGCTCCTTCGTACGATGATCCCTGTTGCCGACCGGAACTTGATTATCGGCTTCGGCCAGCGCAAGGTATATGTGTTCAATGCCGGGACGGGCGAGTTGGAAACTGAATTTGAAATGAAAGGAAATGTTCAAGCAATGCCTGCAGTTGCGGCACAGATGCTGTATATTACCGACAGCGCAGGTAACCTGTATGCGTACGATCTCGTGCTTAACCAAGTGATATGGGAGGAGCAATTGGCCGAAGCATCGCTAGTGCCTCCATTGCAAGTGAAGGATTGTCTTTATGTCGGCGGGTTAGACGGAGCTGTCGTATCCGTCTCTGCGAGCGATGGTCGCGTAATCGAGCGATATCAGATTGGGGAGGAACAAATCACTAACGGCATGATCTTGGTCGATCAGCGAAACGTGTATTCCCAGAACAGTATGGGGCAGACGACAGTTACACCGAGATAACTACTCTCCTTACAAAAAACGAAATAAGTTCGCTGAATATCCCTGACATCACTTTATAATAATGTTTTCAATCTTCTTAGCCTATCAAAAGTACACATTATCAACTTTACGGGAAAGTTCCGATAGTAACCTTGTTTCTCAGAATAGGCTTGCATCCTCAGTCATGTAAAAATTCCTTTACCGGGGGCGACAATGCAGCAAACACAATTATTTCGTTTTTATGTAAGCGTAAAACTGCCCTCAACTTGATAACAAGGTGGGGGCTATTTTACGCTCGCGGTGTAGACTAAGCAACGTTGTACGAATAACTGGAATTTCTCCCGTTAATGCGGCACTCTCGGCCTGCTTTTATCGATTAGTGGGAATTACTCCCGTTAAAAGCTCAGGTTGTCAGCCGGATGAGCGAAATCAGTGAAGTTAACAGGGGGAATTCCCTTTATTTCATACAAGGCAAGACAAAGAGGGCAACCGCTATTCGCAGCGGCTGCCCTCTCATTGAACTTATACTACTGCCATCCCGTGGCAATAGCGCTTAAAATCGCAGCGGCCGCACACAGCCAATGGCGATTCCGCCACGTCGAATTGCTTCGACTCGATGCGCTGAATCGTCTCCGCCATCTCGGCCATTGCCGATTGCAGCTCGCTCTCCTCGCGAGTGAACGACACGACTTGCTCGCCATCCGCCTCGCCCGTATAGAACAACCGCATCGCCTCTGCCCGCAAGCCGGTCCGGTTCTCCCACAGGGCAGCGTACAGTAGTAATTGCTTCTTGTACCGCGATTGCTCCTCATCGTTTCTCGGTTTGCGTCCCGTCTTGAAGTCGATGATTTCGTAGCGGCCATCACGCTCTAGAACCGCGTCCAGCTTGCCGTTCATCAAATAATCGCTGACAAAGGACGATACGGCTAGCTCCGAGGACACGACGCCAAGCTCATTCAGCCTTACATATTGCAAGTAGCTGAACGTATGTTCATAAGCTTGACGTTTCATTTCCACAGGAGCTTCCAGTCCAGTCTGCGTCAGCGCGGCGTAATGCTCTTCAACCCACGCCTCTAGCTGCTGCTCCGTTACTTGTATGCCTGTCTGCATCGTCTGATGCATGTCCTCAATCGTAAAGTGAACGAGCGTGCCTAGCAATGCCGGAGCGCCCGCCGCCGATTCGAAGCCGAATACGCGTCGCAGCAAGTAATAGCGCGGACAATCATTATACAGCGCAACATCCGTTGTATACGCATAACTTCGCTGCAGAACAATGGGCTTAACCGGTGTCGCCTTAAGCTCATCCAAGTACACGTTCGGATCGCGCCAGCTTCGCAGCCGCCTATACAAAGGTTCGATATACTCCGAAGGCAACTGGCCTCTGCCGCGATAATCGGGTTCTTGCTCGTTGCCTGTAAGCACAAGCAGCTCCTGGGCACGGGAGAAAGCCGTATAGAACAGACGATAGAAGTCATATTCGCTCGTCTGGGCGAGCGGCTCGAACGGCTGTCTCGCGTAGTAAGGACGCAGCGTTTCCTCGATCCAGTCCGACTGCGAATAATGCGTACTGTCTAACGAGCCTGTCACAATAATGGGGAACTCCAGACCCTTCGACTGGTGGAACGTGAAGAAGGATACCGATCCGCTAGGCGCATAGTCCGACTCATCCTCATATTCATCCTGCCCAATCTCCTGTACATAAGCGATGAAATCGAAGAAGCTCAGCAGCTTGTCCGCCAGCCCAAGCACCTTCGTATTCGTTTCGTGAAGCTGCTCGAAACGCAGCAACCATTTGGTCAACGCCGCCATATTGCGTACTTCCCGACTCTCTCTTGCGCTGCCAAGATCCTTTGTCGCAACGAGCTTGTGGAACATCGGAAACTGCAGCAGCTCATAGAACAGATCGAGCAAGCTTTCGGAAGCCGCTGACCCTTGTTCCACGTCAGCGAATGACTTTCTCATTGCCTTGACCCATACAACGAATTCGATATGTTCGGGCGACAACGACTCGTTCCGAAGCAGCCTCGTGCATGTCCTGATATAAGAAGGCAACTGCCTCTCATCGATGATGGAAGAGAACAATACGGCGAAGGTGCCGAGCGCTAGTTGAACTTCCGGACGATCGAAGTAAGCGTTCCGCCTAGGGGCGAAGACGGGAATGCCGCGCTGCTCCAAGTAATCCGTCAGCCGTTTCACTTCCGGGCTGCGCACCGATCGGAACAAGAAGGCGACTTGATTCCAGTCCGTAATAACGCCTCGCTCCATGACATGGTTCAGAAAGTGATACACTTCCTCATGCCAATGCCGCTCATTGCGAGAGCCCGCCAGCTTAATAACCCGCGACGTCTTGCCGTTATCCGGCTTATCGGGTTTAATCGTCTTCTCCAGCCGATACGAAGTACCGTAACCATCCTTCCAATTGCATAGCTTCATCCATGACGCGAAAAAATTAATAATGCGCGGATGCGAACGGTAATTGACGTCCAGTTCAATGACCTTGCACGCTCCCGGCTCGAAATGCTCCTCGAACCGCACCAAGTTTTGCACCGTTGCGCCCCGGAAACGATAGATCGACTGGTCGTCATCCCCTACGACGCACAGATTGCCATGCTCGCCTGCAAGCAGCAAGATAAGCTTCTCTTGAATCGTATTCGTATCCTGATACTCATCGATCATCATGTATTGAATAGAACCGCTTATTTCCTGAAGCACGGCCGGATGCTCCTGCAGCAGCTTCAGCATCGTCATCTGAATCATGCCGAAGTCAAGCGCGTTCAGCTCGCGCAGAAGCTGCTCATAGAGATGATAGGCTTCGCCGAGCGCTCTAATCGGAACATCGTTCGATGCGATCAACTGCTGCGGATCGAGCATCTCTTCATTAACCTTGTTCAGCCAATAGACGAGACGCTGCGATCGGCTAATCGGCGTCGGGTCCTTGTATGATCCGTCCTTGAGCGTCAAGTAAACCGCATTCTCGATCGCAAGAAAACGGTCCAGATTGCGGTACACCAAATAATGCAGCTCGAAGTCATCCAACAACCGGAACCCTTTGCGCAAATGCGTAAGCGGCCGATACTTGTCCAGCAGCGTCAGGAAGATCGAGTGAAGCGTGCCGATCAGCAAGTTCTGCACGTTCACAGTCGCCCCCAGCTCCTGTAGACGATGGAGCAGCCGCGATTGAAGCTCGAACGCCGCCTTGCGCGTGAATGTCGAGATCATAATCCGCTCTGGAGGTACTTGCTTATCAATTAGAAGATGCGCTACCCGATTAACCAACGTTCGCGTCTTGCCCGAACCTGGCCCTGCAATCAGCAATAGCGGCCCTTCTGTTGTTATAACGGCTTCTTGCTGGGATGGATTCATCATAAGCTGCTCCCTTCTAGCGCACGCTTTGCCCGATCTTGACGGCTTGCAGCTTCTGCCTAACGAGCAACAATACTTGCTCAGAGAGGGTTTGAATTCCTTTTTCGACGATCAGCTTCGTAAAGACGTTGTTTTTGTTGAAATATACATTAAGCACCAGCTCTTCGCCTAGCGCTAATCCTCTTATTTTCACAACATGGGGATGTTCGGTTACAGCGATCAGCTCATAATCTGCAACGGCATCAACAAGCAGCGGCACGACGGCTTCCTTAACCGCATGAACCATTGAAGAAGGAGAGCTGTCACCGCCGGAGCTGGAATCGGAGCTTTCGCTTGTAACGAAAGTATCCATGATGAGCTTCATAATCCGATCGTCAAGGTTGCGGACACCGTCCAGCAATTGATAGGAGCTGATCGCCAGCTTGGCGTTATAATGGACGGAAATACGCTGCTCCGCGTTCTCAGTCCGCACATGCCAGATGAACTGATACGGTTTATATTCGATATCCGAAGGTAGAAGATTATAGCGCCGAAGCTTATCCGCCACGCCCTCGGCAAGCTGCCCTACGGCATCCGAATCGAAGCGAATATCCTCGAGCGGCTCGATTGCCGGCGGATAGATGGTGTACAGGCTGCTCTTGGCCCGCGTTGTAGCTGTGTATGCCCAGCGGAAATATTGCTCGCTTCGCGTCGAGCTGGTGAATCTGTAGTCGACGATGACCGACTTCCATTCGCCGCCTTGGCTCTTGTGACCTGTAATCGCGTAGCCGTATTTCACCTGCAAGGCGTTAAAGTACGGATCGGAGCGAAGCATCTCCGAGAACATTTCTTGCTTTTGCTTCAGATGAGGATTGCGCATACGAAAATCCGCCATTAATGCCCGCTGCTCCAGCTGCGGAATTTCCCGCTCTCCTGAATACAGCAAATTCTCGTACACCTTTGTCTTCACTTGCAAAGGCTCGCCATTTAATCCGGTCAATGAGACGATTACGGTCCGGAACGACAGCTTAACCTCTTCCTCTTCGCCCTTTAAGCGAATTCTTCGGATCTCCGGGTTCGGACTGACACGCACGACGTTGATGAAATCGCCGTTGAATAGCGGTACGCCATCGACCATCGTATTTTTGACGACCAGCAACTGATCGCCCTGCACAATATCGCTAGGGTTCATGCCCAGTCTGCGGCGAATCGCCCGATTGTACTTGTAGACCGCATCGTTCGTCTGAGCAATTAATATAATGCTCTCTTCATCGGCAGGCGACCACCGCGAGCTAAAGACATCAACCGATCGTTCAATCGGAATTTCATGGATATCCTTCTCGTTGCTCTGTATCGTTAACGCGCTGTAGCTTGCACTCTCAAGCTCGCCCCGAATGCGCATCGAAGCCTGAAGGATGCCGCTGTCCTGTGCTTGCCGATATACATCGGACAGCTCGAAATGCTCGCAAGCCAGCGCATGTTTATCTGCCAAATAATCGATGGACAATGCCGGCGACATTCGGCTGTTGACGGGAGGGAGCTGCGCATAATCGCCAATAAATATGACCTTCCGCCGCGATCGGTCGAGAGCTGCATAAGCTAAGAAGTCCGACAACAGCTTCCCGGAGCCGAACTTCAAGTGTTCATTATCGCTGTAGGTGTCCGAGACCATCGAAGACTCGTCCACGATATAAACGGTATTTATCGAATCCTCATTGTTTCGGAGGCGGAACAGGAGTTTGTATTGTTCCTCTTCCAGCTCGAGAACAGAATGTTTGGGGTCCAATTGATAGACAAGACTATGTATCGTAGATGCCGGTTGATTCGTTTTTTTGCGCAGCACCTTGGCCGCTCTGCCTGTAGGCGCAATATAGCGAAACGGTTGATCTACCGCATTAAAGTATTCGCATAGACGGCTTAACATGAACGTTTTTCCCGTTCCCGCGTAACCCTTTAATACGAAAGCCTGATTACTGCCGTTAATGAAGCTCTCCAGCCTAGCAATCGCTTCCGCCTGACTGCCGGTAAGGGCAGCCCGATCAAAAAAATCGGCTATCCGCATGCTCATAAGCACTCCTCTCTCTATTCTATGAGTCTATTTATGATACGCGAGCCAATGATTCAATTCAATACCAATATGCTCCAGCTAACGTGTCGTTTATCTAATAATTCTCTTGTTCTTCGCTTCCTTCAGCCACAACGGAAATTCATTCAACAGCTTGTCGTAAAGCTCCTCATCCGATACCCTCTCGATCGCGTCGAGATGGAAGAAGTTAGCGTTGTCCACCACCCGCCCTTCCATCGTATCCAGCTTCTTCAGCACCTCGAAATCCGACTGACCGATGCCGACGAACTGCCAGAAGATCGGCAATACGGATGATGATGTGATCACCTTCTTGATCGGTTTCACAACACCGCCGTCATTAATGAAAACAATGAAGACCGGGGTATCTGATTCGGATTCTTCCTCCGTATACTTGCGGATCACGTCCTCCATCACTGGGGGCTCGTTATTGCGGCCGAACTTATGAATGTGGCTGTTGTTCATAATATGCGTCTCCACATATCGGCCAAGCTCCCGCTCCGTCACCGAAGGAAGACGGCTGAACTCCGTATCATAAACCCACACATCGAGAGTTTTATTGTCGTCGAATTGGGTTGCAACCGCCAATATACGTTCGACGACCTCTTGGACAGTACCGTTTCGGTATAACGGCTGCATCGATCCGGTAATATCAAGCACGATTCCTACTCTAGCAACGACGTTCGTCAGCTGTTTCTTCTGCAACGTGAATTGCACCGCTTTTTTGCGCAAATCGATGGTGGATGGAATCGCGGTTTCCACCGCAGCCGCTACTTCTAGCATATCAGCGGACGCAGGTGCTTCCACCTCGAGTCCGAAGCTTGTGCAAAGAGCCGCGAGCCCGCCATAGAAACCGCTCCCTATCGCGTTGAACTTCCACTCACCGTTATGTCTATACAGCTCGCCGATCACGACGGCCGTCTCCTTCGTTAGATCCTCGCCGTATTCGTAGCGGTATAACTCTTCGCCGGTAGTCGTATCTATCAGTCGGACATACAACCCCGATACGTCCTGCATGTAATGTCCGGACTGTTCGCCTTCGTGAATTGTTAGGGTAAAAGCGATTTTCGATTCGTGGCTGGTTACTCGGCTTAATGCTATCTTAATAGCTTCCTTGTCGCCCTTGTCTGATTCGGTATGCATCAAAGCCCCATCTCGCGCAAGCGGGTTGCCGTAAAAAATAAAATCCTCGTCGCGCTCGCATCGCCCCCGCTCCGATAGCAGAAATGCGGCTGCATCAATGCTCATAGCGGCATTCGCCGTTGTCCACCCAAAGTGCAGAGCCAGTTCGGCGACGTTTCTTCCTTTGGTAACGTCGACCTTTTGTCCTTTTGATACTCGCATCGATATTCCTCCCAATCTTGCATCAGATTATATTATTGAAACCACTCAACAATCTGTCTGGTCAGCTTGTCCTTATTCGCCTCAAACTGTGTCCATCGATGCCCGTTCGCCCCTGACGGATGCGGAAAATCAAACAAACACCGCTCGCGAGCCACCAAGCCCTGCGCCGCAAAAGACTCTATGACCTCAGCGACCGCTTTGCCCAGCGGGATAAGAAGCGCATCCTTTACCGCTAGAAGCTCCGCAAGACAGATTCGCTCGGCGTATGGATAGAGCGTCTCCGATTTCAAGATAGACGGACTATGTCCGGTATAGTTATTGCCATTCACGAAGACCGGGTAACGAATGACTGAGGTCGTATGCAGCAGGTCGCGACGCTCCTCGAACAGCTCGCCGCTGCTTTGTATGGAGAGAGCCTTGTGCAGCTCGAGCTTGTCCAGCATGTCGATTAGATTGCGGCGCATCGTGCCTGCGAAGCTCGCTTGTTTCTTCGCTTCACGATCGATTTGACCTAACGGAACGCCCGCGTTCAGGCAGTCCCGAGCGGTTTGAAAAGCGATTTGCATTTGCGTAAACCCTGGGGTAATGCCGATAATGAACACTTTGGCGCTCTCATTCACATATTCGAAAGGAATATAATAGAGCTTCATTGCCTGAGACGGAGTAGCGTCCAGCAGCAGCTCTTCCA
This sequence comes from Paenibacillus sp. YIM B09110, assembly GCF_037167145.1. Taxonomy (NCBI): domain Bacteria; kingdom Bacillati; phylum Bacillota; class Bacilli; order Caryophanales; family Paenibacillaceae; genus Paenibacillus; species Paenibacillus sp. YIM B09110. The sequence goes on from NZ_JBANSP010000016.1 coordinate 151,445, forward strand.
CAAGCAGCTGCTCTTTCGCAAGCTGGCCGCTCGGCAGCGCACGAATGAAATCCGAATAATGATCCAGCAGCATATTCTCCTCCTTCGTTTGCAACTATTTTACCATAATCTAGGCAGCCCGGCTCTCCGAGAATAGAGTTCCTCCATTGCTGCGATAGCTGCGTACACGCTGTAACTGCATTTCGTCGAACTAATTTCGTCCTCTACCCTAACAGGCTTCACTTAGTAGCATTTCATCGAACTAAATCACCATTTTCCGCTCATCGCGTGAAAAAAGCCCCGTTAGTTGCCCAAAATCAAACTAATGGGGCACTTATTCTCCTACAGCCCAATTTAGCTGCCCAAAATGCCACTATTACCCAAAAAGCAAATAGCGGCAGCCATGGACGTTAAATAAAGTCCAAGACTACCGCTGTTTATTGCGTTATCGTCCGATTTCAACTCTAACAATCGTTTTCCATGTTTCAGGCGGATGACAGTCCGCCATCGCAGGAGTAAGATAGATTTCTCTGTGATTGCCCTTTACTTTGTATCCTTGTTCCTCAACAAAATCGTATATTTCTTGAAGCGTAATTTGAGTGTCACGATAGTGTCCAATATGGAGTTTTTGTGCGCATAGAACTGATTTTACTCCTATCAGCTTCGTTTCAGGGAGCATGTTATTACGTAAATTCCTTTGAACACAAGTACGTGCCTCTTCGAACATTTCCACAGTAATACAATCGGGAACTTGCATCAATTGTGTAACGGAATAGGTATCATTCACATTCGAATTGTGCCAGATGATTTCATGCGGCATCAGTTTAAATTTATAACCTAATGATTCCTTTGAAATTCGCTTTAATTGATTCACAACTTTCGCTAACATCGATTGTTCACCCAGAGGTTCTGGATGTCCAGTCCAATCCATATGGAAAGCTGTATTCATTTCCTGCGACACATATTGCAGATTAGGAATTTGTTGTATCGTTACTGGTCCGGGCTTGATCATGTAAACCTGAGGATATATTTTCCGATTGTCATGAGTAATTTCTTTAATCAGTGTATGATTCAATCCATTTCCTCCCTCGACAAAATGGCTCTGCTAAGTCTAACATTCTTCTTTGAACATAAAATACCTTCTTCTCCCATACGATGCGACTCGCCCAAACGATCGCCGCGCTATAGACATAAAGTAGGGTATTGAACAAAACGAAGCAGAGGGGAGGAATCAGAGTGAAGCTGTTTCTCGATGATAGAAGGCGCTGCCCCGCAGGCTACCGCTTGGCGCGTACGGCGAATATGTGCATCGCGATCATCAAAGCTAATCGGATCTCTGTGCTTTCGCTTGACTACAATCTAGGCCTTGGGCAACCGAAAGGTTCCACCGTAGCCAAATATATCGCAGCGAATGCCGCCTATCCGGCCAAAATCATCATCCATAGCAATGATCGGTTAGGCCGAATACGCATGTATCAACATCTCGTCAAGCATAAACCTCGGCATGCGGCATCTACGATCTGTATTCGGCCAATTAAATACAACCCTATCAGGCCAGACTCATTAAACAAAAATCGTTAGAAGTATATCAATACTAGTCCCCTGCCAACTCCGCCACCATTTGCAAATAACCCGGTACCGGCTTGTAGCCAAGCTTGCGGTTAATAGCCAGCATCGGACCATTCAACGAATCGTTATTCGTTCGAATGTAGCGGAAGCCGCGTTTGCGTGCGATATGAATGGAAAGCTTCTTGAGCGCCAACGCAATACCGCGTCCGCGGTAGGCCGGATCGACGCAAGTGAACTCGTTATAGACGCTCTGAGTCGATTCGAACGTCCGCAGTTCAACTGCCCCCACGATACGTTCCCCCTCGCTAGCCAAGAGAACCAAGGAGCGATCGAAATCTTCCCGGTCTACGGTCCTTTTACGCCATTCGCTGTACCACATGTATTCGCCCTCGAAGCCTGGAATATCCGGATGAGTTGCGAAATAAAGGTTATACACTTCGCGCTCGATCTGCTCGCCGCCGGGAAGATCGGCTAACGTCAACAAGCGAATATCATCCAACCGTGTGGAAGTCAAGTCACCACGCTCGTCAGCTTCTTCCAACTCGATTACCGACTCGAACAAATGCCGATCCTCCGTGAACCCTCTAGCGCAGGCGAAGCGCACCGATTCCGGATCGTCATCCCGTACATCGGCTACGATTTTGCTCGCACCCACTTCTGCCGAGTAGCTCATCAACGCCTCGTAGATCGCGCGTCCTCCCCCGCCTTGGCGTTCTTTTCGGCCCACGATAATTTGCTCATACAACACACCCGGCGTCGACCAAGGCGCTCGCCAAGCGTGACCGTAACCGATTAACCGTCCTTCTTCGTTCAACGCGACGAGTCGCAGCCGGTCGTGGCCGGTAAGCTGTCCCTGCCCGTCACGATCAAGCTGCCCCGTTAACGGTATAATCGCATCCTCGTCCCTCATCTTCTCCACGGTTACTTCCTCAGAGTAATGCTCCGTCATGATGGCGGCCACTGCTTCGTAATCGTCCGGTACAATCATTTTCCTCACAACAATCGTCATGCAACAATCCCCTTCCTTCCTATTACTTATAACTGTAATAGCGAAGGCATGAACGGCTCAAGGGATTAGTTGGTTTAAACGATTTACAACCTCTGTCCGTTATATAGCAGCAGGTCCCACGAAGGGCGATTAATGCAGTTGTACAGCAACGCGGTCTTATCCAAGCCTAGGCTTTTCTCTAGACGAGATTAAGCGCCTTGATGAATAAACACGCTGGCAATGCAGCCAATACACACCGGTTGTCGCGTCAAAGTTATTACCCTCGTAATAAGGAGCGCTCGTAGACCAACCTTCTAATTTTGTTGTGGAACTAGTAGACTGACCGTCCAAGAAAGCCGAAAATCCTTCCTCTGCAAAATTGACTCCGTCCGATCCTGCTGGACCTTGAATCCCTTGCTCACCTTGTTCCCCTGTCGCACCTGTTGGACCTGCTGGACCCACTGGACCTGCTGCTCCCGCCGGGCCTGCTGGGCCTCTAGAGCCTGCTGGACCTTGAGAGCCTTGCTGACCTTGCGGCCCTGCCGCTCCAGTCTCCCCGACTTCACCAGACACCACGCCTAACGAAAGTTGAATTTCTTGCAATGTATTATCCCATTTTACCGTTGCTCCGAATATTTCCGCTACGAAGCGAAGTGGAACCATCAGATGCTTGTTGATCGTTTGCAACGGCTGGCTAAGCGTGGTTTCTGTCGTTATCGAACCGAATGCGACAGTTGCTTTAACCGCGTTCTCTATGAACTTCACGGTTGTATTGCCTTTTTTGACAACCAAGGATTTTGCTGCTGCATCCCACACATAGGTGGCGCCCAATCCAGTCGAGATATCCTGGATCGGCACGATCATCGTTCCTTTTTTATAAATCGACGGCACATTGCTCTTTACGACTTGTCCATCCAAGTTCAACTTAATGCCTTCAGCTTGAGCAACCGGCGTAACGAAGAGCAGTGCCGCCAGAAAAACGAGACACAATACTTTCAATCCTTTGAACCGAAGCTTCCTTACTATAAGGAAAATTCGAAAAGGAAATAGAAAAACAAAAAAACGCAAGCTTGGTTCCTGCTTGCGTTTGTTGAGGACGAACATTTTACCGCCTCGCACTTCCATTTAAATAATAATTTTCCGCAATTTTATGATTCCAGATCTGAGCTTCAACATAGGGAATTGTGCCTTGCGGGTGCATGGATTCTAATGCATGCAATAAATCGGCGGTTACCATCCTCTTCACTTCTGATCGCGTAAACACTTTTCCATGGTAAGCAGGATGATAATATTCCTTCGGTTTGTCTCTTCCGATCCAAAAGGAAACCATACTGTCCGGCAGTGTAAAGCTAATATCTCCTTCGTGAAAAATGGAAAGGGGGATTTGTATCTTGTTCACTTCCAATCCCGCCGATAAGGAATAATTTTCTATCCAATCAGACGTCCCAAGAACGGAATAAAAAGGATAGCCCGCTTGCGGTGTTCCACCCTTTTCAATGAACTTTTCTCTCAGCCATGTCTCTGCTTCCAATCGACTCTCCCAGTATTGATGCGGTTCTTTAAACCGTTCGAAAAAAGGAGTATCGTCGCATAATTCCTCCATTTTCTTCAGAGCCTCAGACTTGGATAGAGCAGATAGGCTTTTAAAGGGTACGGAATTGTAATAATGCGTGATATGTTCAATCATCCATATGCCTCCCAACATAAGTTCTGACGATCTTATATATACGGCTAACAGTAGCCCCTTCAGATTCTACTGGGCCAACCGATGAGCCGAGCAAGCTATATTGGATATCAGCAGTAACTTTGCGCAGCGGGAACATGGTTCGCAGGCTATGTTGGATTTCTGCACTAACTTTCGAGCCAGATGGTAGTCAAAGAGGTTTAATGGTAAAAGTTAATGCGGATATCCAATATAGCTCTCGGAAAGGTCCCAAATCTCGAAAAGTTGCTGCGAAAATCCAACATAGTTTCACTTTTCTCTTCCGTGCGAATCTTAAGCCAACCAATCCAGAATCGGACGGTATATGCCGTGCAGGAAAATGAATAGTCCAGCTCCAATCAAGGAGCCGATGAGCGCGCCGTTCAGCCGAATACGCTGGAGGTCGGTGTCGACCTTGCTCTCGATGAACACCACGAGCTTCTCCTCCGTGTAATCCTCCAGCGTTCTTCTTACAATAATGCCGACTAAGCCATGCTGAGTCTCGATCAGCTTACCGATGAACTGTTGAACATACCCTTCCAGCCAGTCCTTCGACGATTGGCTGCTCTTGAACCAGTCCCAATAGCTTTGGATGAACTCGCCTACCCATTGCTTAATATCATCGTGATTAACAGATCGTTTCTCCGTCACAATGTATTTCAATTCTCCATCATCCGTCAGCATTTGCTTGAACGAACCAAGCAATGACTGTATGGATGGGAGCAGCGATATTTTATCCAGCACATCGTTCTTCCAATTGTTCACCGTCCCGGACAGCTCATGGCTATGCTGAAGATCGTCAGCAAGCTTGTGTACCATATCCGATACGAGAACGCGCAGCTCATGCTCGGGATTACGAAGCTGCTCGATGAAAGCGAGCATATCACGGTACATCGCTTCGGCAGCATCGTCAATATTCAGCGAGTCGGTCGATTCGGCGACGATCACTGCCATTCGCTTGAACCATTTGGACACGGTGCCGCCCGTATTCTCGAACTTATCCTTTTCCTTCATCATCATATCTCGGATGACTTGCTTCGTCTCCTCTACGGCGATCCGCTGGGCTGCGAAATCAATGATACCGCCAATCCATCTTTGGAAGTCGCCTTTCGCAAGCACCCACTTCAGCGCCGTACCGGCATAAGGAGCTACGTTCGCTTGACGCAGTCCTTTGCGTGCCTGCTCATCGAGCTTAACCGATACGCCTTCCAGATCAATCTTGGACAATAGCGTAGCAATAATTGCCCAGCCTTGTTTCGATACGAAACCGTCAGGCCTCCTGTCTACCCAGCCGACCAATACCTCGACGATATGGAACTGCTTCACCTTTGCCTTAAGCGATTCTTTGCTGAGCAATTGCTCTTCCACCATGGTGACGACGCTGTCAACCAGCTTATCGCGGTTCCTCGGTATGATCGCCGTATGCGGAAATCGCTTAATGCCGAATGGATGCCGGAACAGCACGGTTACAGCGAACAGATCAGCCAGCGCCCCAACGAGACCTGCTTCAAACGTATATAACAGCATGCGAGCCCACCAAGCTTCAGGATAAGCAACGACGCAGCATAACGCTCCAATGAACAGCACGGACAGCACAACGAGACTGCCATTTGCCCACTTTCTCATAATCATTGTATCCTACCCCCCAAGCGATGATGTGAGCCATTCAACGATATAAGTCAATAAATAGAGAACCGCTCCTATAAAAGCGCCAACTAACGTACCGTTAATTCGAATATATTGCAAATCCCGTCCTGCATGCTGCTTGACCTGCTTAATGAGCTCTTCCTCCGAATAGGTGCTGAGCTTATCCTGAACGAGCTTGCCTATATAATCATGTTTCTGTTCGATGAAGGCGTAGAGCCACGTTTTAATCGTGCCATCGATCCGATCAAGCAGCTCCGGCTTATTCTCCATTTGATCGACAGCTAACCGCACCTTGCTCGTAATCCAAGGGAAAGCTCCGCTCTCTCCAGCAGCGCCCGAAGCTGCCGCCTGCCTGAACGACTCGAGATTTTCCGAGATATAGGCATCCACATGGATATGATCCTTCAAGTTATTCACAAGCTTCATCTTGCTCGCTTCAATACGCGCCCGAAGCTGATCATCTGTACGCAGACGAACAACATATTGCTCAATCATCTCTTTCAGTTGGATCCGATGCGGATTATGAGCATCCGACATTTCCTGCAAGTAGCCTGTCAACCAGCTTTGCAGCTTAGCGCTTATAGCTGGCGCACTTAGACCGGCAGCGGAATTCACCCATTTGCGGCGAGACAATCCGTTCTCATAAGATTGTAAGGCGGAATCGATCAATCGCTCGGCAATCATACGGAACGAATGTGATTTAACCAGCTTGATCAGCTCCGCCGCAAGAAACTCCACGATTCGGTCGTCATAACGATTACGAAGCGTCCATTCCCCTACGTCTGCTATAATCTCCGACACCTGAATGGCATCGGCATGATCCAGTAAATAGTTCTGAACGACGCTCGCTAAATCCTTCAGATCGGCTTTGGACATAACGTCGCCCGCCAGCCTTTGGAGAATGTCGTTAACAGCCTTCTCGCCGTTATGCTCCGTCAAGTAGTTCAACAATACGGCGCCGATATTATGCTCATCGAGCCTCGCTCGAATGTTAGGAATGGATAACAGCTCGGACTGCACCATACTGACGAGCTCATTAATGAGCCGCTCACGATTCCTTGAAATAATGTTCGTTCCCATCCACGTCGGCCACTTCACGCGAAGAGGCTGCCCGAATAACGCCGTAACCGCGAACCAGTCCGCCAAGCCGCCGATCGCCGCCGCGCTGCCGATCGCGAAGATCATACCGCCGACGAACGTATGTTGAAAAGGAAAAGCGGCCAGCATGCCGACAAAAGCGCCAATAAGCAGCGTACTCGCCCATTTGCTGACACCAAGCTTTCTCACCTGAGCTTCCGATTTCATGCAAGCTTCACTCCAGAAGTTAGTTTGAAATAATTTCATTGTAATACTTTACGGAAGTCATTGCCATTGGTCGCATGCAGGCGTTATTCCATTCGAAACACTTTACCTTTAGGAATGAAAGGCAGATGCTGACCCTTGGGCAAAATATAGGCATGCTCGCGTTGAACAGTCAGTCTGTCGCAATAACCGTCCGTAATAATCAGCAACGGACCTTTCTTAGGAAAATCTTGTGCCTGCTGCAGAAGCTCGATGGCCGGTTGAATAATGGTACCGCCTCTGCCTTTAATCGTTACCCGGTCAGAGATTGCCTCAGGCGTCATATAACCTTGATCGTAAATAGCCGCATCGCAGAAGACGACACGAACAAGCGGGACATCCCTTGACAAGCTGTAGCTGGCAATCGCTCCAAGCGCCTTGGCAAGCAACTTCGTATCCATAGAGCCTGATGTGTCCAATATGACCCCGAAAGTCCTCCCATCATCGCTGCCACTATCCGCCACCCATCTCGGTCTCGCGATATCCGGCGTTGCCGCTTGTCTTCGACTTGCTCTCGCATATGTACGAACTTTCTCGATAGGAGAGAAATAGTGATCAAACCATTGGGCCAGCTCAACGTCCCACGCAATGGCAGGCTGGCTTAACGCTTTGATTTCCTCCACTAGTCCAAGGGGAATGTATCCGCGTTGTTGATCCAGATGATGCGACAACCCTTGACCTAAGCAGCTCCGATAGAAATCGTCGAGTGCCATGCCATCCTTGCAGCCCCACCAATCGGCATTCTGCTCCCCGATCATATCTCCTAGGCCAATGCCGCGAAATGTGGCGAGCTTTCGATATAATCGCATATCATTTACGATTCGATCATATACGGATTCAGCCGATAAACCTTTCAATTCAGGATCAAGCAGTCCGCCGATGCGCGGAAATGCGCCAATCCCCATCTCTACGAGCCAGTCGTTTATAACATAATCGCAAGCAACGTTCCATAGGTAAGGATCTCTCCCTCCGCTGCGAGTATGATGGCTTAGACCTACATGGAGGAATTCATGCGCCATAACAAAGCGGCATTCCTGTTCATCAAGTCCGGCAGCCGGGTTCATATAAATTTCTTTATGCTCTGCATGTACTGCCGCAACAGAAATTTCAAGTCTATTGCACAATACCGGATCTTCAATAAGTGTAAAATCGGCAGCCAACGCTCCGAGCAGCGGAAAGCTGCTAATGAACCAACTGCGCGCTTTCAGCGCAGGAGTAATTATTTCTTTGTCAGCGCCAAGGTACGCCTCATAGCCTGCGCTCACCTTAACTGCACTCGTTACGGCCATTGCCAGTCCCTTGCCTAGACATTCCTGCCAATTGACTTGACGATTCCAGCCATATTCTTTGGGTGACCGCATAATCATATCGGGAATTCCGTGTGCTGAGGTACTAAAGCCTTGAAATTGTGCAGGCAAACCTCGCTCAACAAAGCTTTGATACAACTCCTCTTCTGTCTTCGCCGCATATTCTACTCTTGATTCCATATCCGAGGGTGGCTGCCCGAGCTTCAAATCATATAGGAACTTGGCTATGAAGCAATCACAAGCAGCATTCCACAGATCCTGACGATCAACCGTACGGAAATGTCCGAATCCAAGATGCAGCAGGCAATGCGCAAGGATGTACATCCATTCCTCCGCGGCTCCTCTTCGTTTTGGGTGGACGTGTACTTGGCCGTTCTCCGTCACGACCGCCCATGCAGTATCAGGACATAGATTGCCTTCTCTACGGATAACTTGTGAATGATACACAAGCGGTGAGAACATGGGATGTTTCCCAATCATCGCGAGGCCTTCCTCGAATTGCTTCAATGAGACGTCGTTGCTATCTTGCTTGAGCTTCTTGGACATCGTTAGTTATCCTTCTTCTGGGCAAGACGAGGTAAATCCCTAACGAGCTCTACGAGAAACCAGTCCGGGAGTGTTTCCCCGTCGCTTGCGCGACCGGCTACGAGCTGTGCCATTTCCATACTGATCGCGCTCAGCTCCTTAATAAGCGCCTTGGAACGGTGGGATAATTTTTTGTGATGCTCGGAGAGATTGTCCTTTGACTCCGGCAAATCCTTGATGAGCTGTGCCCGAAATGATTGCGATAAAAAATACAAAACATCGCGGTCCTCTGGCTTATACGGCCACGATGTGTTCCCTTCCATAATGGCTTTTAGCTCGTATTTGCTCTTCAACTGCTTATGGAACGCTCTAAACTGGCCTGCGTGATGTGGCGTTAAGCAGCCATTCGTAAGTATTTCCAACATATCATTATCTAAGCGTTCGCCGTATTCCTTCAATGCGTCGCTAAGCATATGCCAGGAACGAGGTGTAGAGAACGGCTCTTCATGCTTTGGAGGAAGTGTCCACAAATGATCAGGTCTCGTCTGGATGTACTCCAGAATAAGGGGATGAATATCGTTCTGATACGCCCACTCCAGCCATTCTTGATGCGATACCTTCAGTTGAACATGGAACATCCGATTCACTAGAGCAGAAGAAAGCGGTTTGACAATGGCGCTGTCCTGCGCGCGATTGCCCGCTGCAATGACTACTGACCCCTCAGGCAGTGTAAATTCTCCAATCCTTTTCTCTAGAATGAGACTGTAAAAGGCTTTCTGCACCTCATGCGTACATGCGTTAAGTTCATCAAGGAACAGGCAATACGGATCTTCTCTAGCAATTATGCTAGGCGGACAGAAACGGCTTTTGCCATCAATTATTTGCGGTACACCTATTAGATCCTCTGGCGCAAGCTGACTTCCCAGCAATGAAACACACGGAAGACCGACCCTATCTGCAAATTGCTGTACAAGCGATGATTTGCCGATACCAGGGGCTCCCCAAACAAAAACAGGTCTTACTACTGCTACATTGAGAAGCACGTCGACCAACTGATTTTGCGTAATAGATGAAGTAATGTTCATAAAGTTAATAATTTCCTTTCATCTTAAAAATAAAGAGCCACAGGACACAAGCCTGTGGCTCTTCTGACTTTCTGTACAAGCAATTACTCCGATCATATATTCCCAAATGTCGGGCGTCAACCAATTTTCCACATATAAATAAACTCAACCATAATAGGTCTAACAGTAAGTAAAGGCTGTCCCGCGCGAACTTTCATTCGGCGGAACAGCCATTGTTCTAATAACGATTATCTCGCACCTGGAGCAGGCGCGTTCTCTTGCACTCGGTTCGGCGCGATGTTGTTTCCGTTGCCGCCTTGGCTGCCTTGACCCGCGCCGGATCCAGTGCCATTGCCTCCGCCATTGCCAGTTCCACCATGTGGACGGTTGTTCTCAGGACGCCCGTTCGGCATTGGTCTGTTCTCGCCGCCAGGGGCAGGACGGTTGTTCTCGATGCCTTGACCGCCACCGCCGCCTGCACCGCCTTTGCCGCCTCCAGCTCCGCCGCCTGCGCCACCACCAGCTCCGCCGCCTGCGCCTCCGCCAGCTCCGCCGCCTGCGCCACCACCAGCTCCGCCGCCTGCGCCACCACCAGCTCCGCCGCCTGCGCCACCACCAGCTCCGCCGCCTGCGCCACCACCAGCTCCGCCGCCTGCTCCGCCGCCTGCGCCACCTCCAGCTCCGCCGCCTGCGCCACCACCAGCTCCGCC